>DAIOET010000397.1:0-4359 GCA_036746135.1 Cupriavidus sp. | reverse complement strand
ACACGGTGATCGTCAGCGATTGCGGCAGTTCCGGACGGCTCGTGAACCATTCGGCGTCGGCCCAGCTCTGCAGCACGGCCTTGGCGTTTGCGTTGCCCTTGTCCGCCTTTTCCTTCACGTCGTGGAAGGCGTCGAACATCAGCAGCGTCTTCTTCAGCGCGTCGGCGGCCACGGTGCCCACTTCGGCATCGTCCAGCAGCTCGATCAGCGGCGAGATGTTGTAACCGCCCAGCATCGTGCCGAGCAGTTCGGTGGCGCGGGCGCGCGAGATCAGCGCGGTCTTTTCCGAACCCAGGGCCACGGCGGCCAGGTACGAGGCCTTGACCTTGGCGGCGTCATCCACGCCGGCCGGCACGCGGTAGGTAATCAGGTCCACCAGGGCCTGCTCCTCGCCCGCCGGCGGGTTCTTGATCAGTTCGATCAGCTCGGCGGTCTGCTTGGCGGTCAGCGGCAGAGGAGGAATGCCAAGCGCAGCGCGTTCGGCAACATGGGCGCGATAGGTATCAAGCATGGGAACCTGCTGTTAATAGGGTTGTAACGGGTACTGCCTTGTCTCTTGTGGGCTGGCGGCGCAAGACCGCCCGCTGCCGCGTGATTGTAATCCGAAGTCTGCCCGAGATCAAATGTCTTATATCTTATATAAGAGTTAAACGAGATCACTATCGGCGTGACAAGGGATGGCGGGTGAAGGACTGTTGCAAATCCGCAGATTGCGTGCATCGCGCCGACTGCGCGAACCGCATCCCGCCAATCCCTATTTAGTGGCTTAATGATCATATTTAGGTCATAAAGGGGGACGGAAGCGTCATGCATGTCTTAAGTTCGGCGCCCGGTATTCGTTAACCAGCATGCAGGCGCAAATGGCGCGCCATCGCGCCCCTGCGCCCGACGCCCGCTGGCTCAAACGGCCAAGCTAAGCGGGTTTCCCCCTTTTTATCGGCCCTTTGCTTGCCTGCGATTCGGGAAGAATGGCAGGCATTCCGACACAGGCATCTCATGGCGAACACGCTTTCCCCCTCCCAGACTGGCGGCACTTCGAGCAAGCGCGGCCGACTGCTGCTGATTGGCGGCGGCGTGCTGGTGGTGGTGCTGGCTGCTGGCGGCTTTTTCCTGGGCAGCATCCTGAGCAGCAATCATCAGCCGGCAGCTCCGGCTGCCCCGGTGGTACCGCCGCCGATCTTTGTGCCGCTGGATGCGTTCACCGTCAATCTCAAGAGCGAGGACGGCGACCGCTTCCTGCACACCGGCCTGTCGCTGAAGGTGGCGGATGCCGACACCCAGGGACGTCTGGCGCAGTATCAGCCGGAAGCCCGCAGCCGCATTCTGCTGCTGCTCTCGGCACGCCAGCCGGGCGATCTGGCCACGGTGGAAGGCAAGCGCAAGCTGGCCCAGGACATTCAGGCGGCGATCAGCCAGCCGTTTGCCCCGGGTCTGCCGCCGCAGAAGATCCTGGATGTCTTGTTTACTTCGTTCGTGGTGCAGTAATCGTTGTTGTCCGCACCGCGAACCCTGAGCCAAACCGATAGATATGAAACTGCCCGCCGAACTTCCCTGCAGCCGCCGCGTGATGCGCGACGTGTGAAGCCGGATATGGACCGTTTCATCCTTACAGCCGTTCACGGGGCAGGACACTAGATGGCCTACGACAAGTTCCTCTCGCAGGACGAGGTAGACGAACTACTGAAAGGCGTATCGGGCGAAACCGATACGCCGGCGACGAGCGCGCCAGTCGTCGACGAAGGCGGCGTGCGCCCGTACAACCTGGCCAACCAGGAACGTGTCGTCCGCGGCCGCCTGCATACGCTCGAAATCATCAACGAGCGTTTTGCCCGGGCACTACGCACCGCGCTGTTCAACTTCATCCGCCGCGGCGCCGACATCTCGGTGGGTACGGTAAGGATCGAGAAGTACGGCGACTTCGTGCGCAACCTGCCGGTGCCGACCAACCTGAACCTGGTCCACATGAAGCCGCTGCGGGGCACCGCGCTGTTCGTGTACGACCCGAACCTGGTCTTCCTGGTCGTCGACAACCTGTTTGGCGGCGACGGACGCTTTCACACCCGCGTGGAAGGCCGTGACTTCACCCAGACCGAGCAGCGCATCATCCGCCGCATGCTCGACCTGACGCTGAACAGCTACAGCCAGGCCTGGCGCACCGTGCATCCGATCGAGTTCGACTATGTCCGCTCGGAGATGCACACCAAGTTCGCCAACGTGGCCGGCCCGAACGATGCCGTGGTCACCACCGCGTTCCATATCGAACTGGGCGCCGTGGGTGGACAGCTGCATATCTGCATTCCCTTCTCGATGATCGAGCCGCTGCGTGATCTGCTGATGAATCCGCTGCAGGACGAAGTCGAGGTGGACAAGCGCTGGCTCGGCCAGCTTTCCAACCAGCTGCGTGCCGCCGAAGTGGAACTGGTGGCCGAATTCACGCACCTGCGCAGCACCGTGGCCGAAGTTCTGGCCATGCGCGAAGGCGACGTACTGCCAATCGAACTGCCCGAGAAGATCTTCGGCAAGGTCGACGGCGTACCCGTCATGCAGTGCGGCTTCGGCACGATGAACGGCCAGTACGCACTGCGCGTGGAACGAATGATCAATTACCAAGACAGCGATTCCAACAAGGAAACCGATCATGACTGACGGCACTCAGGACAAGCCGGTCGATCCGATGGACGATTGGGCCAGCGCCCTGGCTGAGCAGACCAGCGCCGAGCAAACGGCGCCTGCTGCCGAAGCCACCGCCACCGCGGCGCCGCTGGCTCCGGCCATGCCCACCGCCACGCCGGCCGCTTCCACCGTATTCCCGCCCCTGGCACAGGACGCGCCGAGCGGCTTCCACAACGATATCGGGATGATCCTCGATATCCCCGTGCAGCTGACCGTCGAACTGGGCCGCACCAAGGTACCCATCAAGAACCTGCTGCAACTGGCGCAGGGCTCGGTGGTGGAACTCGACGGCCTGGCCGGCGAACCGATGGACGTGCTCGTGAACGGCTACCTGATCGCCCAGGGCGAAGTGGTGGTGGTGAACGACAAGTTCGGCATTCGCCTGACGGACATCATCACGCCGTCCGAACGTATCCGGAAGCTCAACAAATGACAGCCGCCTCGCGCCGGTTTGCAGCTGCCGCGCGCATTGCCTTCGGCACGGTCCTCGCGGGCCTTGCCGCAACCGGTGCGCAGGCCGCTGATGTCGTACTCAGCACTGCCCAGGCGGGAAATCCCGCCAGCAGTGCCGCCTCCAGCCACAGCATTGCCGGCAACGCGCCGGCAATCAGCAGCGGGGCCAGCCTGGCCCAGGCAGGCCTGGGTCTGTTCGCGGTCATCGCGCTGATCCTTGGCATGGCCTGGCTCGCGCGCCGCGTGGGCCTGGTGCGGCACGGCACGGGTAACGCTTCGATCAAGGTCGTGAACAGCCTGGCGCTCAGTACGCGCCAGAAGGTCGTGACCGTGGAAGTGGGCGACACCTGGCTCGTGCTTGGCGTCTCGCCCAACGAAATCCGCCCCCTTCATACGCTGCCGGCCCAGCCGGACAGCGGCGTGCCCACCGGTTCGCACCCGACCCCGCCGATGCAGGGCGGCTTTGGCGAACGCCTGATGCGCGCCATGCAGGAAAACCTCAAGAAATGAACCCGCCGCGTGCCGCCGCTGTCGAGCGGCAACCCGTGAAGCCCCACGTGCGTCCGTCGCATCTGGCTACCGCCCTGCTGGCCCTGTTGCCGCTGGCGCTGTGGCTCATGCCCGATGCCGCGCTGGCACAGTCGCTGCCGGGCGTCACCAGCAAGCCGGCCGCCGGCGGCGGCCAGGTCTGGTCGCTGTCGATCCAGACGCTGGTCCTGCTGACGTCGCTGTCGTTCCTGCCGGCGGGCATGCTGATGATGACGGGCTTCACGCGCATCATCATCGTGCTGGGCCTGCTGCGCAACGCGCTCGGCACGGCATCGTCGCCGCCCAACCAGGTGCTGGTGGGGCTGTCGCTGTTCCTGACGTTCTTCGTGATGTCGCCGGTGTTCGACAAGGTCTACACCGACGCCTACAAGCCGCTGTCCGAAAACCGGATCAGCCTGGAGACCGCCGCGCAGCGCGCCGCCGTGCCGGTACGTGCCTTCATGCTGCGCCAGACGCGCGAGAAAGACCTGGCGCTGTTTGCGCAGATGGCCAAGATTCCGGAAATGCAGGGCCCGGACGACGTACCGTTCTCGGTGCTGGTGCCAGCCTTCGTGACCAGCGAGTTGAAGACCGCGTTCCAGATCGGCTTCACGATCTTCATTCCCTTTCTGATCATCGACCTCGTCGTCGCCAGCGTGCTGATGGCGATGGGCATGATGATGGTGCCACCCGCCACCATTTCGC
>DAIOET010000396.1:0-4361 GCA_036746135.1 Cupriavidus sp. | reverse complement strand
CACGTCACGCCCTGCCTGCAGCAACCGCGCCCCGAAATAGCCGCCAATGGCGCCCGCACCGACCACCAGAATACGCATCCTCGACTCCCAGGTCCGGCCCGGCACCTTGCCAGGCGATGCGTCATTCTAGTGGCGTTCCGGCAAGGCTGCCGGAGCCGCGCCTGGTTCCGCGGGATCAGGCGGCGCGCCTACGCAAAAGGGGCCGTTGGCCGGCCCCTTGCACGTGTCGCGTTATGTGAGCAGGTTAAAGGTCAGCACGTTGAATGCCAAACCCAGTGCAATGGCGCCGCCCAGTGTCTCCAGCGCGGCCAGCGCAATCAGTTCGCGGAAAATGCGTGATTCGTCCTGCTTGGTCACCATGGTATTGTCTCCAGTCGGTTTTCCAAACGGCCAACCGGTGCGTTCGCATCGGCCGGTCACACTGCAACCTGCACCTTCAGTAGACTGCAACCCCGGTGTGGAGAACAGTTGGCACAAACCCGCATGGGGTGATCCCCGATGGTTTGCCACGCTGTCACGCTATGATTCACGCCCGCGCCCATGCCTGAAGGCCGGGCACCCCGCAGACCGACCAGCATCGTTGATGTCCAACGCCATTCGTTACTTCCGCAGCGGCACCGCAGCCGTTATCGCCACCGTCGCCTGCGCCGCGCATGCCAGCGACATCGCATGCGAAACGCCGGCCACGCGGGCCAGCCAGATCATTTGCGAGACCGCGCTGTTCTCTATGGGCTACCAGCGCATCTACGCCGATCAGCAACGCCTGCTCAAGGCCGGCGTGATCTCGCAGGCCGACATCGACGGCTTCCGCCGCCAGCGCGACGCCTGCGAGACCCCAAATTGCCTCGACACCGTGTTTTCCGCGTGGCGGCAGCATTTGACGGATATCGGCGCCAGCCAGGCGCTGCGCGGGCGCCAGCCGAAGTAGCGTTTCGGCGGCACCTGGCGGGTTTCCACCCCGCGCCACGAAAACCCCTACAATAGCGGCCCGCGCAACGGCACTTTCATCCGCGCGCCGTCTGCTTTCTGCTGCACCTGAACCCCTGTATTCCCCATGACCACAAACGCTTGCGGCGTCGACTTCGGCACGTCGAATTCCACCGTTGGCTGGCTGCGTCCCGGCGCACCGACGCTGTTGCCGCTGGAAGACGGCAAGGCCACGCTGCCATCCGTGCTCTTCTTCCATGCCGAGGACCCGCTGGTCAGCTACGGCCGCGCGGCGCTTGCCGACTATCTGGCGGGCTACGAAGGCCGCATGATGCGCTCGATCAAGAGCCTGCTTGGCACGTCGATGATGGACGACAGCACCGAGGTCATGGGCCAGGCCATGCCATTCCGCAAGCTGCTGGCACATTTCATCGGCGAGCTGAAAGGCCGCGCGGAACGTGCCGCCGGCCGCGAATTCAACGCGGCGGTGCTCGGCCGTCCCGTGCATTTCATCGATGAAGACGCCGTGGCCGACCAGCTTGCCGAAGACACGCTGGCCGAAATCGCGCGCGACGCCGGCTTCCGCGACATCGCGTTCCAGTACGAACCGATTGCGGCGGCATTCGACTATGAGGCCGGCATCAGTGGCGAGGAACTGGTGCTGGTGGCCGATATCGGCGGCGGTACGTCCGACTTTTCGCTGGTGCGCCTGTCACCGGAGCGCGCGAAGAAGCTGGATCGCCGCGAGGACATCCTGGCCAACGGCGGCGTACATATCGGCGGCACGGATTTCGACCGCGCGCTGAGCCTGGCCAGCGTGATGCCGCTACTGGGCTTGAACAGCCAGCTCCGCAATGGCAAGGCGATGCCGTCGGGCCAGTATTTCGATCTGGCCAGCTGGCACACGATCAACCTGGTCTACACGCGCAAGGCATGGTCGATCGTGATGGACAACTATCGCGATGCGGCCGAAACCGACAAGCTCGACCGGCTGATCCGGCTGATCAAGGACCGCGCCGGCCACTGGCTGGCCATTCAGGTGGAAGCGGCCAAGATCGCGCTGTCCGAGAACCCCCGGACCACGGTGGATCTGGCGCGCATCTCGCCCGACACCACGCTCGATATCACGCGAGACGACTTCGACCAGTCGATCGACAAGCTGGTGAGCAAGACAGCCAGTACGGTGCAAGACATGCTCAAGACAGCGGGCGTGCCTGCCGACAGCGTCGATACCATCCTGTTCACTGGTGGGTCCAGCAGCGTGCCGATGTTGCGCGAGCAACTGGCGCGGCTGCTGCCCGCTGCGCGGCGCGTGGAAGGCGACCTGTTCGGCGGCATCGGCTCCGGGCTGGCACTGGACGCGGCGCGCAAGTTCGGCTGAACCCGCACCACGCCCCGCCCTACCGACTTTCCGTCATACCGGCTGACCGGCTGACCCGCTCAGCCGGTCACTTCTTCAGTTCCACCAGCGGCGCGCCTTTCCTGACGATATACGTCGCCAGCTCCGACGCCTTGCCGGAACCTACATTCCGTGCGGAATGCGCGACGCCGTCAGGAATGAAAAGCGCCTCACCGGCCTTGAGCGTGACCGGCGCGCGGCCTTCCAGCACGTATTCGAGCGAACCTTCCAGCACATAGGCGACTTCTTCGCCGGGGTGCTTGTGCGCCGGTGCGAACGCGCCGGGATCAAAGTCCACGCGCACCTGCACAGCCTCGTGGCCAGGCACCGAAATCTGCTGCTGCACAAGATCCGTGCGGTGGATGCCAGGAGCCTGCGCGTGCGCGGCCTGCAGCTGCAATCCCGCACCAAGCATCAGCAAGGCGGCGGTCATCAGGCGAATCGGTTTCATGAGAACTCCTCCATACGGAATAATGTGGAGTCCTCATTTCACTGGCGCCGTGTATCGGCACCATATCGGCGATACGGGAATCTTGTCAGCGACTGTGCATGACCCACAGCCAGATACATTGGGATACGAAGCGCGGCGCTATTGCTATTGCTATTGCTCGGCCTTGCAGAGGCCGATCTGCTGCGCCATCAGCACCAGGTCGGCAAACGTGCGCGCCTTCATCTTGCGCATGGCCTGGCCGCGATGGATCTTCACCGTGACCTCGCTGATACCGATCTCGCCCGCGATCTGCTTGTTGAGCAGGCCCGACACGGCCAGTCCCATGACCTCCGCTTCACGCGGCGTCAGCGTGGCGTAGTTGCCGCGAATATCCTCGACCTTGCGCAGGCCACGGCGGCGCAGGCGATCTTTCTCGATTGCCGCGGACACCGCATCGAGCAGGTCCTGATCGCGGATCGGCTTGGCCATGAAATCCTCGGCGCCCGCCTTCATGGCCGTCACTGTCATGGCGATGTCACCGTAGCCCGTCATGAAGATGATCGGGATATGCACGCCCATCTGACCCAGGCGGGTCTGCAGATCGAGGCCGCTCGGCCCGCGCAGACGGACGTCGAGCACCAGGCAGCACGGCGTGTCGGGCAGCCGGTACTCCAGCAGCTCGGCGGCCGAACTGAACAGCGCCACCTCCATGCCCACGGATCGGAACAGGTTGCCAAGCCCGGCTCGCAGCATGGTGTCGTCGTCGACGATCAGCACCAGTGCGTCGGCATCGTCGCCAGTGCCGGCAGGTTCCCCGTTCTGCGATGTCACAACTCTGTTCTCCAAGGTGTTCAAAGGCTTAGGCTTGTTGCGGATACGTTTCATGGTGGCGGACGGCGGCGCGCCCCGGTCCGCCCCGCATTTCAGCACAGCGCGCACCGCTTAGCCACCCATACCATTGGGTGAGTGGACAGCGTCGTCGATTCGGCATGCAATGCGATGCCTGCCGCAAGCCGCCGCTCACTCATACCATGTGTGTATGGCAATACCGCAGGCTGACACCTAGGCTGCGCATGCGTATCACCACCATCGCCCTCATGCTTCAAGTCGCCCCCAATGGCGTTGCTCCGCGCCTGATGGCCCTCGCCTGTCCGGCGGTCCGCGCCGCCACCTCACGCTTTCCATCCAGCGCACGCGCATCGCAGGTACGCATACAGGCGTCCGGCCTGGGTTTCCGCTCGATTCCGGCAAACCGCACCACGCAGCCGACGCCACCGCCCGCAACCACGGCGGCGTTGGCCAGCGACAGGTAATCCCAACTGGAGATCGCCTAATACGATGGGCCAATGGTTGCACAGGCTCGTGCCGTCTAGTCTTGCGTCGGGTTGCACCGTACCCATCCGCGGGTATCACGACTCCGATGCAACCAATGCGGGATGTCCCAGCACACGCTGAGCCGCCCGCGCTTCGCCCCAACCTTCGTTTCAAGGAATTTTCATCATGTCCAACCCGAAGCTCGAAGTGCTGACGCCGCAGAACAGCCAGTTGATCATCATCGACCACCAGCCCCAGATGGCCTTCGGCGTGCAGTCGATGGACCGCCAG
>DAIOET010000395.1:0-4363 GCA_036746135.1 Cupriavidus sp. | reverse complement strand
GGCTCCGTATCGGCCGTCACCATGCGCGACGCCACCGTGCTGTTGTAGATCTCGACGATGCCGGGCAGGTCATCTTGCGTCGCAAGACGAACAGTAAAACCAGATTCACTCATAAATACAGACACTTGCGAAGCAGACTTCGCATCTCACATCAAGTTACAGGGTCTGCGTGGGCCGCCCCGATTCGATGGCCTTGCCCAGCAGTTCCTCCACCGCACGCTTGAGCGTACGGCCATTATCGTCGTCCGGCAGATGCACGCCCACGCCGGGCGTTTTCATCGGCGTGCCGGCCGGGGTAATCCATGCCACGGTGCCTTGCACCTGGTACTTCTGTGGCCGGTCCAGCAATGAAAGCACCAGGAAGACCTGTTCGCCCAGCCGGAACGGCCGGTTCGACGGCACAAAGATCCCGCCGCGCGCCAGGAACGGCATATAGGCGCCGTAGAGGCCGGCCTGATCCTTGATCGACAGCGACAACACGTTCGGCCGCTGCGGCGCCCCGCCCGTCGCGGGCGCGGCCGGGTTGCCAGGTACAGCCGCCGCTGGACGCGGTGGCATCGTGACTGGTGCATTCATGTTTGACCCCTGACTTTTTGCCCACTTTTTGCGGGCTATTGGATATTGGAACTGCGTGGCTCGACTTTTACCACGTGTGCCCGTCGATGCCTATGATTTTGGGACTATTGGCGGAACAATTGCCGGTAATCCAGGAAAACCGACTCCATGACGAGGCGTGCCGCCAACGGATGGTTCTCGCTGCGGCGGTGGTTGAGCAGCCGCGCGGCAAACCCCTGCAGACGGTGAGCATCGGTGGCGCCGGCGCAACGGCCCAGCGCAACCTGCTCCTTCGGAAAGTAGCGAACAGCGCCCGTGCCCAGGCGCAGCGCCAGCAGGTCATAGACCCATCGCTGCAACACGCCAAGCACTGCCGGTACCGGCAGCTTCTGCAACTGCTCGGCCGCGGCCAGCGCATCGAACGCGGCACCGGCGCCCAACTGGCCCACCAGCCAGCGCTGCAACGGTTGTTCTTCGGCCTCGGCGGCGTGCAGCGCGGTCAGCGGCGCGCCGCCCGACAGCGCCAGTTGCGCCTCCACGTCCGCCACACCCTGGCTGCGCAACCATTCCAGCGCGGCGGCCTCGGTTGGGCGCGTTACCGAGAACTGGCGACAGCGCGACAGGATCGTCGGCAACACGCGGTCGAGCCGGTCCGTCACCAGCAGGAACACCGTCGACGGCGGCGGCTCCTCCAGCGTCTTGAGCAGCGCATTGGCGCCCTCGGTTTGCAGCGCATCGAGCGGATAGACCACCACCACGCGCAGGCCGGCGCGATGGGTGCCAACGCCGACCGCTTCGATCAGCGCGCGCACCTGCTCCATGCGGATGATCTTGCTCGGCGCCTTCTTCTTGCTGCTGCCGCCGGATTCGCCATCCCCCTCGGCATCGCCGCCCGCGCCGGCTTCCAGCGCCTCGGGCCGCACCACGGTGAAGTCCGGGTGGTTGCCCTGGCTGAACCAGTGGCAGGCACTGCAGGTATTGCACGGCTGGCCGTCAGCCAGCGGCGTCTCGCATAGCAACCCCTGGGCGAAATGCAGCGCCAGGTCGCGTTTGCCAATGCCTTGCTGGCCGTGCAGCAGCATCGCATGCGGCAGCCTGTCGCGCAGCGCGGCCAGCCGTTGCCAGTCTTCTCGTTGCCAGGGATAAAGCATGCAAATCAGTCAGTTAGCGCGCCGCTCTCATGTATTGTCCAAGCATCGCCCGGACATATCATTGCGCGCATATATATTCAAAAAATCAAAGGCTTGAGATGATTTTCTCAAGTTCCACACGAATCTCGTCGATCGACCGCGTGGCGTCGATCACACGAAAGCGCTGGGGTGCTTCGGCAGCCCGGCGCAGGTATTCGGCACGGGTGCGCTCGAAGAACGCGCGCGATTCGGCTTCGAACTTGTCCGGCTCGCGTGCATTGGCCAGGCGCTGGGCGGCCGTTTCAAGTGGCACATCGAACAGCAGCGTCAGGTCCGGCTGCAGGCCGCCCTGCACCCACTGCTCCAGCGCTTCAAGCCGCTCGCGCGGCAGGCCTCGGCCGCCGCCCTGATAGGCAAACGTCGCGTCGGTGAAACGATCGGAGATCACCCAGTCGCCACGCGCCAGCGCCGGCTCGATGACTTCCGCGATGTGTTCCCGGCGCGCCGCGAACATCAGCAGCGCCTCGGTTTCGAGGTCCATCTTGCGGTGCAACAACAGGCTGCGCAGGTCTTCACCCAGTGGCGTGCCGCCCGGCTCGCGGGTAGTGACCACGGTTGCGCGTTCGCGCAGGCGGCCGGCGACCCATTCGATATGGGTGCTCTTGCCGGCGCCGTCGATGCCTTCGAAGGTAATGAATCTGCCGCGCATGAAATCAGGGCTTTCCGCGCTGGTACTTGTCGACCGCGCGATTGTGTTCAGGGAGTGAGCTGGAAAAATGGCTGCTGCCGTCGCCACGGGCCACGAAATACAGCGCATCGGTAGGCGCCGGCGTGGTGGCCGCGGCCAGCGAGGCCAGGCCCGGCAAGGCGATGGGCGTCGGCGGCAGGCCCGTACGGGTGTACGTATTGTACGGGGTGTCGGTCAGCAAATCCTTCTTGCGCAGGTTGCCGTCAAACGCCGGGCCAACGCCGTAGATCACCGTCGGGTCGGTCTGCAGCATCATGTTCTTGCGCAGGCGGTTGACGAAAACCGCGGCAATCATCGGCCGCTCCGCCGCCTGGCCCGTTTCCTTTTCGACGATCGATGCCATGACCAATGCCTCGTAGGGGGTCTTGTACGGCAGGTCGGGCGCGCGCGCCGTCCATGCGTCGTTCAGCCGCTTCTGCATGGCGCGGTAGGCATGTTTATAGAGTTCGATGTCGCTGCTACCGCGCGCGAACAGGTAGGTATCGGGGAAGAACAACCCTTCCGGCGACGTCTCCGCCGCGCCGATCGCCTTCATCAGATCGGCGTCGGACATGTTCTGGGTATCGTGTTTCAGGGCCGGGCTCGCATCCACGGCGGCGCGCATCTTGCGGAATTCCCAGCCCTCGATCACCGTCACCACGTAGTGCGTGACCTCGCCCTTGGCCAGTTTCTCGATCACATCGAGCGGCGTTACGCCGGTTTCAAACTGGTAGCCACCCGCCTTGAGATCGGCGCCATGCCCCGTGATGCGGGCCAGCAACTGGAACAGGCGCGGGTCCATCGCCACGCCACCGCGCTGAATCTGGCGGCCAACGCTGGCCACGCCGGAGTTCGGCTTGATGATTACTTCGATGGGGGACGCGGACAGGCCGAGCGGTTGATGGGCCCACCAGGCGAAACCGCCGGCAGCAGCAGCGGCAAAGACCAGCAATACCCCGACCAGGCGCAGGAACAGACGTTTCATGTAGCTAGGATAAAGGCCGGCCGCCATGCCCCCGCCGGCGGGTCGGGATCATTGGAGCGGCCGGCCGGAATGGCGACAGGCCCATATAATACCGGGAGCCTTGTGGCCGATGTGTCACTGAGCGTTACGCGCGGCGTTGCACGCGCGTTGCATTGCCACGTTGCGCCCCCAATTCACCGTATCCATAGCCTTCCAGGACCGCCTGCATGTCCGCCACTGAATTCCCGTCCCTCGCCGACAGCTTTGCCGCCCTGCCCCATGCCGGTGTCGTGACCGCCCCCGCTGGCCTTGGCCTGATCCGCGTGGCTGGCGACGATGCCGCCACCTTCCTGCACACCCAGCTGACCAATGCCGTGGAAGACCTGCCGGCCGATGCCGCGCGGCTGGCCGGCTACTGCTCGCCCAAGGGCCGCCTGATGGCGAGCTTTCTGATGTGGCGTGACGCCGAGGGCATCGTGCTGCAACTGTCCGCCGATATCCAGCCCGCCATCCAGAAGCGCCTGAGCATGTTCGTGCTGCGCGCCAAGGCCAAGCTGTCGGATCTGTCCGCCACGCATCGCGTGCTGGGCGTCGCTGGCATCGGGGCCGAAACCGCGCTGCGCCAGGCTGGCTTGCCGGTGCCCCAGGGCCCGCTGGCCGCGGCCCATGCCGATGGCGTGACCGTGCTTCGCCTGGCCGATGCCGAAGGCGAGCCGCGCTGGCAAATCGTTGCCGCCACCGAACGCGCCGAGGCCCTGCGGCAGGCGCTGGGCGCCAAGCTGGCCGCGGCGGCGCCGGCTTTCTGGGACTGGCTCGACATTGGCGCGGGAATTCCACGCATCGCTGCCGCCACGCAGGAACAGTTCGTGCCGCAGATGATCAACTTCGAACTGCTTGGCGGCGTCAACTTCCGCAAGGGATGCTATCCCGGCCAGGAAGTGGTGGCGCGCAGCCAGTATCGCGGCACGCTCAAGCGCCGCATGTGGC
>DAIOET010000394.1:0-4377 GCA_036746135.1 Cupriavidus sp. | reverse complement strand
AGAGGCATATCGGGGTCGGTATAGGTGAGATGAAAATTTCATTTCTTATCTTATGGCTACAGGAATATAACTCCGGCAGACATCCAGGTATGACGGGGGGCGGGCGAAGGGCCCCGCTCAGCCAACCATAAATATTAAAAATGTCATCACCAATAACATGACTATTCAGGAGACAACCGTGCCATTAAACCGCCCCATAAACGTCACTGAGTTTATTGACAAGCAGCCGCTCTCGGCGTTTCAGGTGATCATCGTTGCCTTGTGCTTTTTGATCGTCGCCGTGGACGGCTTCGACACGGCATCCATCGGCTTTATCGCACCGGCAATCCGCGCTGACTGGCATCTTACGAATGCCGACCTTGCACCGTTGTTCGGCGCCGGGCTGGTAGGACTCATGGCAGGGGCTTTCATCTTCGGCCCACTGGCGGATCGATTTGGGCGCAAGAATATTCTTGTGGTTTCGATCCTGTTCTTTGGGCTTGCGAGCCTGGCGTCCGCCAGGTCCGAGGTCCTGTGGGAACTGGCCGCGCTGCGCTTTCTTACGGGCCTCGGGCTTGGCGGCGCGATGCCAAACGCCATCACGCTGACATCGGAATTTTGCCCCCAGCGCCGTGTGTCCTTCATGGTGACCACGATGTTCTGCGGCTTCACCGTTGGCATGTCGCTGGGCGGACTCGCTTCCGCCTGGCTTGTCGAGGCCTATGGATGGCGCTCGGTTCTGTTTGTCGGTGGCGTTCTTCCGATCGCCCTTGCCGCATGCGTCGCGTTGAGTCTGCCTGAGTCTGTGCGGTATCTCGTTACGACAGGCGCAAACGCGGCGAGGATACGTGCCATTCTTCATCGGATCGCGCCGAAGGCCGAACTGCAGAATGCTACGTTCGCCGTATCGGACCGGAAGGGTACACATTCACCGCTCGCACATCTGTTTCGACCGGAGTTCCTTCGCCATACCCTTCTGTTCTGGCTGACCTTCTTCATGAGCCTGCTGGTGCTATACCTGCTGGCAAGCTGGCTGCCGACCGTCCTGCGTGGCGCCGGTCTGTCGCTCAGCACCGCGGCGCTCATTACCGCGATGCTGCAGGGCGGCGGTACCGCGGGTGCCATCATTCTCGGTCTGCTGATGGACCGCCTCAACCCGTACTTTGTGCTTGCCACGAGCTATTCGCTCGCGTGCGTCTTCATCGCTGCAATCGGTAGTTTGTCTGCCGATCCGCTGGCCGCCGGTGCAGCCGTGTTCTGCGCTGGATTCTGCCTCTCTGGCGCCCAGGTTGGGGTCAATGCCTTGATCGCAAAGTTCTATCCGACGGATTGCCGCGCTACCGGAGTAGGCTGGGCCAATGGCGTTGGCCGCATCGGCTCCGTCGTGGGTTCGGTGGGAGGCGCAAGCATGCTCGCGATGGGTTGGGGTATGCCTGTCCTCTTCGCCGTGATCGGCCTGCCCGCACTGATCGCTGGCATCGCCATGCTCTGGCTCGGCTTCCGCCGCCCTCCCGTACCGCTTCAACAAGTCGCCGTCTAAAACACGAACTAATCCATTAAGGAAAGAACGGAGTACGTAATGAAGAGAATTATCGTTGCAGGTGGCGGTTTCGCCGGGCTGTGGAGTGCGGTTGGTGCGGCTCGGATGCTTCGTGAAGTCGGCACAGACCAGCATGATGTGGAGATCGTGTTGGTCGACCCCGAAGTCAATCACAGGATTCGGGTCAGGAACTATGAGGCGGACCTGCCAAGCACGTTGGTGCCCTATGCGGAGATTCTCGATCCCATCGGCGTCAAGCATGTGCAAGGGCAAGTCATAGGTATCGACGTTGAGGAACAGATCGTGCTCGTCCGGCAAGGCG
The DNA here is from genome assembly GCA_036746135.1 of Cupriavidus sp. Taxonomy (GTDB): domain Bacteria; phylum Pseudomonadota; class Gammaproteobacteria; order Burkholderiales; family Burkholderiaceae; genus Cupriavidus. The sequence continues at coordinate 2,536 of DAIOET010000394.1, read as the reverse complement.
CCGAGACCAGCGAGCTAACGTATGCCAAGCTGATCGTGGCAACCGGCAGCCGGCTCACCCGGCCACCGATCCCCGGCCTGGCCGAATACGCTTACGATATCGACACCTATGAAGGCGCCAAACGCCTGCAGGACCATATTCATCGGCTGGGAGCGTTGCCATCCACCGAAGGACGCTTCACCGCCGTGGTCATTGGTGCTGGCCTGACTGGCATCGAACTCGCTCTGGAACTTCCCGACCGTCTGCGCGACGCCGCCCGGCGCGCTCCCGGATCGGTGGATACCGGAACATGCCGAACCATTCTGGCCGACCGGTCACCGCGCATTGCCGAAGCGATGGGCGGCGCTCAACCGGTTATCGAGCGCGCGTGCGACGAACTCGGCGTCGAGATGCTGCCGAATTTCTCGTTCAAAGCGATCGATGCGTCCGGCGTGGTGCTGGGCAATGGCGAGCACCTGCCCGCATCGACGGTCGTATGGTGCGGCGGCATGCGAGCGCATCCGTTCAATGAATCCATCCCGGTAGCGCTCGATAGTCAGGGGCGGCTTCCGGTCGATGTCTTCATGCGCGTGAAAGGCGTTCAGAACCTGTTTGCAGCGGGTGACGCCGCCAGCGCGCTGATCGACGGTGAGCATGCGTCGGTCATGTCGTGCCAGCATGCCCGGCCAATGGGCCGTTTTGCGGGGCACAACGCCGTTGCCGAGTTGTTCGGGCTTCCGATGCTGGAACTGAACATCGACTGGTACACGACCATCCTCGACCTCGGGCCGTGGGGCGCCGTCTACACGGAGGGATGGGAGCGACGCCTCGTCGCGGAAGGCGATGTCGCCAAGAAGACAAAGCTCACCATCAACCATGAGCGCATCTACCCGCCCCGGACCGGTATCGCCGCCGACATCCTGGCGGCCGCCGCTCCCGTGGTCCAGCGGCCTCCGGCCTACGGTGAAAGCGCCGGCGAATAGCCGATCGACGCTCGCCGCGCGGGCAGACAGAACGCTCTGCTAGCGCGGCATCACCCGGCTGCAATCCAACGAATGGCTTCCACGGCCGTCACGCCTTGTGACCCGGCCGGGGCTAGTCACGTGCGTACGTCCTGGATACGCACCGCGATTAAAAACACCAAAAGAAAGATGGAGGAGACAGAAATGAAGTCACGAAGCCTTGCAGTTGCCATCCTGGCATCCGCCCCGCTATGCGCCGCGGCCCAATCCGTGACGCTGTATGGCGTCATCGACACCGGCATTGAGTACGTGAACAACATCGGCGAAGCAAAGAACAGTGTCGTGCGCATGCCGAATCTCACGGCTACGGTGCCGTCTCGCTGGGGCCTGCGTGGGACTGAAGACCTGGGCGGCGGATTGAAAAGTGTCTTTGTACTCGAATCGGGCTTTGCCAGCGACTCGGCCACTTCCAATCAAGGAGGGCGATTATTCGGCCGCCAGGCCTTTGTTGGCTTGTCAGGCAATTGGGGACAAGTGGCATTCGGCCGCCAGTACACCATGATGTTCTGGGCTGGCCTCGACTCCGACATCCTCGGCCCCAATATCTATGGCTCCAGTTCGCTTGACGTCTATTTGCCAAACGCTCGCGCGGACAATGCCATCTCATACAAGGGCACGTTTGGAAACTTCACGATTGGCGGTACCTACAGCTTTGGTCGTGACGCGGTCAATGCGGGGCCCAGCCCGGCCGGCACGAACTGCGCTGGAGAAAACCCGGCGGACAAGCGCGCCTGCCGGGAATGGTCGGCGCTGCTCCAGTACGAAAACAAGCAGTGGGGCGTATCGGCTGTCTATGACTCGCTGCGTGGCGGCACTGGGGCTTTCGGAGGACTGACCGATAGCGGCCGCAAAGACGACCGGCTATCACTTAGCGGATACATGCTTTTCGAGCGCACCAAGCTGGGTGCCGGCGTCATCCGGCGCAACAACGATGGTAGTCCGACGCCGCGTAGCGACCTTTGGTATGCCGGCGCTGCGTACGACATCACCCCCGCATTTACGCTCGCCGGCCAGATGTACTACCTTCGCTATCACAACAGTGACAACAAGGCGCTGCTATGGGCGATGCGCGGCACTTACGCCTTCTCGAAGCGTAGCTCCGTCTATGCCACGGCTGGATTCATCAACAACGGTGGGCAACTCACAAACTCTGTGAGCGCAGGGGCAACGGGCGCGAACCCGAGGCCGGGCGGAAATCAGTTGGGGATGATGATCGGCATGAAACACATCTTCTAGCCTGACGATGCCGGAACGGGAGAGCGGCGATTCCCGCTGCTCTCCCGGTTGTTCCGCGACGGAGCGCGCTGCCGCTCGCCGCAAGGACCGCTACGGATCGCTACGGACCGTTATGGACCGGAAAGTGACATTGGGGCACGACGAGCCAAGCCGTCTGACGCGCTGACCACCTTTTCTGAACTAGAGAAGTACTTCCCCATGTTGGCGCCAGGGCGCCGGTAGGCGGGAAAGAAGCCGTCCAGATTTTTTAGCGTGGCATCGTCGCCGCCGGACAGCGCCACATAGCGGTTGGGGTCAAG
>DAIOET010000393.1:0-4386 GCA_036746135.1 Cupriavidus sp. | reverse complement strand
CGGTTGACGAAGATCGACGCCACCACGGGGTCGCCATGCTGGCGCGCCAGCCGCATCAGCGACAGGTGGCCTTCATGCAGGTTTCCCATAGTGGGGACAAAGGCCACGCGATTCTGGCCGCGCAACTGGTCCCGCAACGCCTGGATGGAAGAAATGACTTTCATGAATGTGGTGTGCCGTCGTGGTTGGAGCGTGCCGCTGGCTGGCAGCTGGCGTACCGGACTCTAGGGGGAAGACATTGGCCGGCTGTCGGCGGATTGTAGAGCATCCGTGCCGGTTCAGGCCCGGCGCGCGCCGGGAATCGTTCCGCGAGGTGGAAGGATCAGGCCGGCGTGTACGCCAATCGCACATAAATCGGTGCGAATGGCTCAGCCTGGGTGATTTCAACCAGCGCTTCGCGCGACAGCTCGAGCATGGCGATGAAGTTCACCACCACCACGGGCACGCCCTTGCCGGAACGGATCGCGTCTTCGAACAGCTCGCTGAATTCCATGAACCGGGCGTGCTGCAGGCGGCGCAGGATCTGGCTCATGTGTTCCCGCACGGAGAGTTCCTCGCGGGAGATCTTGTGGTGCTGGTTGAGCTTGGCACGCTTGAGCACGTCGGCCCAGGCCGATTGCAGGTCGATCGTTTCCACGTCCGGGAAACGCGGTGCCATGCTCTGCTCGATATAGACCTGCGAGCGCAGGAAATCGCGGCCCAGCTGCGGCACGGTGTCCAGGCGCTGGGCGGCCAGTTTCATCTGCTCGTACTCGAGCAGGCGACGTACCAGTTCGGCACGCGGGTCTTCGGCTTCTTCGTCGCTGTCGGCCTTCTTGACCGGCAACAACATCCGCGACTTGATCTCGATAAGCATCGCGGCCATCAGCAGGTACTCGGCCGCGAGTTCCAGATTGCGCTGGCGGATCTGGTCGACGTACGAAAGATACTGACGGGTCACCTGGGCCATCGGAATGTCCAGGACGTTGAAGTTCTGCTTGCGGATCAGGTACAGCAGCAGATCGAGCGGGCCTTCGAACGCTTCCAGGAAGATTTCGAGTGCATCGGGCGGGATGTACAGGTCCTGCGGCAGCTTGAACAGCGGCTCGCCGTACAGGCGGGCGAAGGCCATGCCGTCGACCATGTCGGCGGGATTGGCGCTGCCGGCGCCAGGCTGGGGCACGCTGGGCAGCTCGACGGGCAGGGTCAGCTTTTCCTGCGCGCCGGTGTCCAGCGGATCGCTCGGATGCATCGGGGACGGGTCTGGAACTGATTTGGCCGGATGACCGATCAGTTGTCGGACGAGTAGACGTACGGCTTCTGGGCCACGCGCGAGGCGTCGGCGCGGGCGCTCTCGTCCAGGTCGATCGGGGCCTTGTCCCACAGCAGGCCGCGGCCTTCACGCTGTTCCGTCTCCAGCGACGGGCGCTCCTGCTTCAGAGTCTTCAGGAACTGGGTGATATCCGATTCGTACATGGCCATAGCGAAACCTGTGCCCTCAGGGGCGGTGTAAGGGGTAACGGGGCAGGATTTTACCGTATCGGCGCGCGCTACCGCCGCCCGGCGCTGCCGAATCCTGAATTTTGGCTGCCGGATGGCCTTGCGGCGCCGGTGGTGTGGTCAAATAGCGACTTGTTCCGAGAGCCACAAGGACGGATGACGATTGATGTGAGCCGCATGGCCGGCCCGACCGCCGCAGCACCGGCGCATCGCATCCAGGGCGGTGCCCGCCGGTTCGCGCACGCGGCAACGCTGGCCGCCCTGTTCCTGCTGCTGCTCCTGCTGGCTGCCCTGCCGGCACCCGCCAGCGCGGCCAAGGCGGTCTACAAGGTGGAGATCGACGCGCCCAAGGCACTCAAGGACATCCTTGAGGAACATCTCGACCTGGCGCGCTACAACACGCGCACCGATATTTCCGAAGACCAGTTCCAGTACATGGTGGAGACCGTGGGCGACCAGGTGCGCCAGTTCGCATCCACCGAGGGCTGGTTCGACCCCGTCACCAAGGCCACCGTCGAAGGCGAGGGCGATTCTCGCGTGGTCCATATCACGGTCGATCCCGGCGCGCGCACGCTGATCCGGCGCGCCGATGTTGACGTGAGCGGCCCCGCGGCCACCCAGTCGCCCGAGCAGGTGGCCGAGATGCGCAAGAAGTGGGGGCTGCCCGTGGGCAACCCTTTCCGCCAGGCCGACTGGGACAAGGCCAAGGAAGACGCGCTGGTACAGCTGCAGAGCAAGAGCTATTACGGCGCAAAGCTGGCGTCGTCGCAGGCACGCATCGAACCGGACGAGCAGGCGGCCGACCTGACCGCCAAATACGAAAGCGGGCCGGCCTATGTGCTGGGTCCGCTCGAGATCGAGGGCACGCGCCGTTATCCGCCGCAGATCATCCGCAACGTCAATCCGCTGAACGAGGGCGAGCCTTATCGGGTGGAGCGGCTGCTGGAATTTCAGCGCGCGATCCAGAACCAGCCCTACTTCTCAAACGTGCAGGTGGAGCTGCAGACGCCGCCGGCCGCCACCTCGGAGGAGGCCGCGGCGCAGCAGCAGACCGTGACGACGCCAGTGCGCGTCAAGGTGCGCGAATATCCCACGCACCGGCTCAGTTCCGGTGTTGGTTACACCACCGATACCGGCGCCCAGGTGGAAGGCCGCTATTCCTACTACAACCTGTTCAACCGCGCATGGGTGCTGGATTCGCAGGCACGGATCGAACAGAAGCGGCAGTACGGTTTCGTGGAAATGGCGATGCCGCCGGACCCGCACACCTATCGGAACAGCATCTATACCAGCTACGAGCGCCTGATCGACGTCGAGAGCACCGACACGAAGAGCTGGCGCGCCGGCCTGAAGCGCTCGCGTTCGCGCGAAAAGTACGACACCACGGTGTCGCTCGATTTCTACTATGACGTGCTGACGCCGTACGGCCAGCCCGCGCAGTATTCGAAGGCGCTGGTGCCGGCATTCGCATGGACCCGCCGCGATGTGGACAACCCCGTGTTCCCGCGCCGGGGCAACGTCATCAACACCCAGATCGGCGTGGCCGCCCGGAACGTGCTCAGCGACGCGACGTTCCTGCGCCTGTACGGCCGCATTCGCCAGTACGTGCCGGTGGGCAACCGGGACTTGTTCGTCGCCCGGCTGGAGCTGGGTGCGAACCTGACCTCGAACGATCCGGCGCTGATTCCGGCGACGCTGCGGTTCCGCGCGGGCGGCACCGATTCGATCCGCGGCTACAGCTATCAGTCGATCGGCACACCGAATGGCCAGAGCGTGCTGCCGGCGCGCTACCTGGGCACGGGCAGTCTCGAATACCAGTACTGGTTCAAGCCGGACTGGGGTGCGGCCGTGTTCTGGGATATGGGTACGGCCACCAATAACCTCGACGGCATCAAGATTTACCACGGCGTGGGTGTCGGCGCGCGCTGGCGCAGCCCGGTAGGGCCGGTGCAGCTCGATATCGGCTATGGCATCCAGCAGAAACAGTTCCGTCCGCATATCTCGCTCGGGGTGGCGTTCTGATGAGCATGCCCGATATGCCGCCCGTGCCTCGCGAAGATCGAGATTCGCCGCGCAAGCCTCATAAGCCTCGCCGCCGTATCTGGAAGGTGCTGGGATGGACCTTCGCCATCGTGCTGGTGCTGCTGGTCGCGGTGGTCGTGACGGCCGTGCAGGCGCTACGCACGGAGGCCGGCACGCGCCAGCTCTGGAACGTGGCCACGCGGTTGTCCTCCGGCGTGCTCGCCGGCCAGTTCGCTGGCGGCACCGTGGCAAGCGGGCTGCGCCTGAACGACGTGGTCTTCGCCAGCGGCGATACGCGCGTGGCGATCGACCGGATCGACACCAGATGGCAGATCACGTGGTCGCCCGCGCGGCTGCATGTGGAATGGCTCAGGCTTGGCAAGATCGATGCGCGGCTGCCGGCGTCGGAGCCGAGCACGGAGCCGGCAAAGATGCCGCAGTCGCTGGAGCTGCCGCTTGCCGTCGATGTCGATACGCTGACGATTGCCGAACTGTCCCTGCTGCAGGGGCCGGCCACGACGTCCAGCCCGCTGGTGCTGTCGGACCTGTCCGGTGCGCTGCATAGCGATGGCCAGCGGCACCGCGTGGTGGTGGACAAGCTCGTCACGCCCTACGGCAAGCTGCAGGCCAATGCGCAGATCGGCGGCAAGACGCCGTTCCCGCTGTCGGCCGAGGCGCTGCTGGAAGGCCGCTGGAAGGACGAGTCGTACGCCGTTTCCGCCACGGCCAACGGATCGCTGGAAAGCCTGCGTACGGAACTGGAAGCCAATGGCGATCGCATCCGGGCGCGTGGCAACGCGGACGTGACACCGTTCGGCAAGGTGCCGTTTACGCACCTGATGGTCGATGGCGAACGCATCAACCCGCGTCTGTTCAGCCCGACCG
>DAIOET010000392.1:0-4393 GCA_036746135.1 Cupriavidus sp. | reverse complement strand
TCGCGCCGCCGTCGCCGCTGTCCGTTGGCAGTCGTCGGAGCATCGCCGCGCCCGACCACTGCTTCGTCAAACTTCGATCTGCTTCAGCGCTGCGATCCGGCTCACAACGCATTCGGGTTCTCACCAATGCCTTGCTTCGCCGCCGTGCGTGATGCGCCGGCGGTGTCGTGCAGCGCGTGCCGGTTGTGGCGCCGTTACGCCATCAGCTGATCCGCTAGAGGAATGTCTCGGGTGCTGCCTCTGCGCGGCGGATGTTGCAGGACAAAATCAAGGCCGGGCGCCGCCGGGCGGGCGATCGAAGCCACCAGTGAGGTACGCTCTGGTGCGTACGCAAACGGATGTTGGACGTTGCGGCGCGCGACGGTCGCCAGTAGATTGGCGTCGCGCGGCGCCGATGCCGACCGATGGGCTGGGATTCATGCGAACCTGTGCAACCATCCTGACCGTGCGCGGATATCCTGCACGCCTTGTACGGCTTGCACGTCAGACCTGCAGGATGGTCCGCAGCGTTACCGACCGGCAAGACCCGCGCCGCGACCTGGTGAATCCACCTTCGCGACACTGAACTGGAGATCTTCATGCGCATGACCGACCCTCGCGCCCTGCTTCGCACCACTGCCCGTGCCGCCATGTTTGCCGCGGCACTCACCGCCAGCACCTTTGCCCTGGCGCAGTCCTCCCCAGCCGGCACCTGGCACACGATCGACGACAGCACGGGCAAGCCGCGCGGCGTGATCGAAATTTCAGAGAAGGATGGCGTGTACAGCGGCAAGCTCGTGAAGAGCCTGGTGCCTACCGAAGGCGCGCCCAAGGTGTGCGACAAATGCACTGACGCGCGCAAGGACCAGCCGATCATTGGCATGACGCTGCTCACCGGGCTGCGCAAGAGCGCCGACAACGAATGGACTGGCGGCGAGATCCTGGACCCGGAGACCGGCAAGCTCTACAAGTGCAAGATGTCGCTGGCCGACGATGGCAAAAAACTCAACGTGCGCGGCTTCATCGGCATCAGCCTGATCGGCCGGACACAGACCTGGGTGCGCCAGCAGTGACGTCGTAACACGTAGCGACGGTCAGGCTCCCCTTGCCTGGTTCATCCACTGGATGCGGGAAGGGGTAGCCGGCGGCAAGCAGATTGCGGGCCGCACCACGCTTCAGCAATCTGACAGCTTCCTTCGGTAAGATCGAATTCCCGATCCTCTTTACAACAACTACCGGAGACTGAGCATGCATTTCCCTCTTCGCGGCCGCACGCTGGCCCTTGCACTCGCCGCCACCTCCCTCATCGCCACCACCGCCCAGGCCGCCGATGCCTGGCCGAATCATGTGATCAAGTTTGTCGTGCCGTTCACCGCCGGCGGCGCCAATGATCTGGTGGCACGCGCGGGCGCGGAAGCGGTCAGCAAGCGCATCGGCCAACCCGTCGTGATCGAGAACCGCCCCGGTGCTGGCGGCATCGTCGGCGCCGACTATGTGGCCAAGAGCAAGCCCGATGGCTACACGTTCCTGGTGGGTGCCGTGGGTACGGTCACCAACGGCCTGATCCGCACGAAGATGCCCTACCAGCCCGACGACCTCATGCCAGTTGGACTGATCGCCGTCAGCCCGTCGGTGATCGTGGCGTCGCCGTCGCTGCCCGTGAATAACGTGAAGGAACTCGTCGAGTACTCCAAGAAGCAGGGAGGCGTGCCGTTTGCCACTGCGGGCAGCGGAAGCACGCCGCATTTCGTCGAAGAAATGCTTAAGGAAAAAGGTGCGCAGCTGACCGTGGTGCCCTACAAGAGCGGATCGGAAAGCATCACCGCCGTGATCGGTGGCCAGGTGGCTGCAACGTCCGAAGCGTCGATCGTCGTGCTGCCGCAGATCAAGGCCGGCAAGCTCAAGGCATTGGGCGCGACGTGGGACAAGCACATGCCCGCCGCACCGAACATCCCCACCACCGCCGAACAGGGTCTGCCTGAAGTGCGTATCGGCCATTGGGCGGGCATCTTCGCGCCGAAGGGTACCGACCCCGCGATCATCAAGAAGTTGAATGCGGAGCTGACGGCCGGCATGCAGAACGCCGAGATCCGCGAGCGCCTGATCCAGAACGGTATCGAGCCGGCGGGTGGATCAGTGGAGAGCTTCGTGGCGTTCATCAAGTCGGAACGCGAGCGCCTTGGCCGTATCGCAAAGAACGCCAACATGACGGCCGACTAACGCCTGATCGAGCCCCATCGAGAGCCCGATCGAGAAATATTTTGGATGAGATCACCCCATCGGGTGATCATATGTCTGCAGACGGCCCGCTACATGCGGGCCGCGTTATTTGTGTCGTCAACGCTTCAAAAGCGATGCATTGGCCATACAAAACCGGTCACAGCATCAGGTCGACGCACTTCATGTGCGAACCTTGAGACATTCAACCCCGATGCATCTTGTCTGTGACGGCCTTGCAACGCAAATTGCAACGCGAATAGTTCGTATTTATATTCCGGATCGCCCGCACATACGCCCCGGTTTGCTCGCCGGTAAAGGGCCCGGTAGTACGGGGCGAACTGGATCCGACAATGCTCCGCCGCACCCCCGTGGCCACCGCGCTGGTGGCCCTCTTCGCAGCTCCCGCAGCACCGGCCGCCTTTGCACAGCAGGCCCCTCAACCCGCCGCGCAATCGCCCGCGCCAGCGGCGGCACAGCCTGCGGCATCCGTGCCGCAAACGCTGCGCGAGGTGACGGTGCAAGGCTCCGCCGCGCGCGACGACTTCAATCCCGCTGGCAGCCAGTTATCCAAGCTGCCCGCTGACCTGCGCGACGTTCCGCAATCGGTAACGATCGTGAACCGTGCGTTGATGGACTCGCAAGGCGCCAGCTCCCTGGCCGATGCGCTGCGCAACGTACCCGGCATCACCATCGGCGGTGCGGAAGGTGGCCAGATCGGCAACAACATCAACCTGAACGGCTTCTCGGCACGCACCGACATCTATCTGGATGGCTTCCGCGACCGTGGCCAGTACTACCGCGACACGTTCGCGCTGGACCAGGTGGAAGTGCTGATGGGACCGTCCTCGATGCTGTTCGGCCGAGGCTCGACGGGCGGCGTGATCAACCAGGTCAGCAAGAAGCCGAAGCTGCAGGCCGCGACCGAAGTGTCCGGCTCTGTCACCACGAACGGGCTGGTGCGCGCCACGGCGGACGTCAATACGCCCACCGGCGATACATCGGCCTTCCGCATCTCGGCGATGGCGCAGGATGGCAAGCCGAGCACGCGCGATGAGATGACCGTGCAGGACTTTGGCATCGCGCCGTCGTGGCGCTATGGCATCGGCACCTCGACCGAGATCACGTTGTCCGCGTTGCTCCAGCACAACGAGGACATGCCCGACTACGGCCTGCCCGCCATCAACGGCCACCCCGTCAATGTCGACCGGAATACGTTCTACGGTTTCAACAACGACTACACGCGCCAGAACATCGTGTCGCTGTCGGGCGGCGTCGACCACAAGTTCTCGCCCAACCTGCGGCTGCGCAACTACACGGCGTTCAACTATGTGGAAACCAATGCCCGCGAGACGGCACCCAACGCCGTGGGATCGATCAATGCAGCGGGTGCCTTTACCGCGCTGACCACCACGAACCTGCCGCTGTCGCAGCTATACGTGCGCCAGCAGAGCCATGACCGCAGCATTCGCGATTATTCGATCTTCAACCAGACCGAACTGACGGCGAAGTTCGACACCGGCTCGGTGAAACACACGCTGCTGACGGGTCTGGAATTCGGCCACGACGGCTACAACAACCAGAACTACTTCCGCAACGGCAGCTGCGGCAGCACGGCGCTGAACCCTGCCACGGGTACCTCGGGCTACGTGGCCTGTACGCCAGTCGTCAATCCGCCGTACCAGGACTCGCCGGGCAGCGTTGCCACCCGCACGGGCAACCTGCAGGGCGGCTCGGCCAACACGGTGGCGGTCTATGCCAACGACTCGATCGAGTTCACGAAGCAGTGGAAGGCCGTGGCCGGCGTGCGCTACGACAAGTACATCGCCAGCATCAGCAACTCGGTCAATTCCAGCAATACGGCAGGCAGCACGGTACTGCCCAACGCCGACCAGACCGCGCACTTCACGAGCGTGCGACTCGGTGGCATCTGGCAACCGACGGAGCAGCAGTCTTACTACGTGTCGTATGGCACGTCGTTCAACCCGTCGCTGGAGCAACTGGTGGGCACGGTGGGCCAGCAATCGCTGGACCCCGAGAAGAACAAGGCCTACGAGGCAGGCGGCAAGTGGGATCTGATGAGCGGCAACCTGTCGGTGACGTCGGCCATCTTCCGCATCACCAAGGACAACGCGCGCAGCCAGATCGACGCCACCACGTACGCGCTGACCGGCAAGATCCAGGTGGATGGCTTCCG
>DAIOET010000391.1:0-4394 GCA_036746135.1 Cupriavidus sp. | reverse complement strand
GCGGCGTGTTTTTTGCTTGTTTGTCTTCCGGTCTGCAAGATTTTCAGATCGCGCACGGGTCTGATTGCCCCGCCTCGCCGCGTGGGTCGCCTACATTGAATGCATGAACCGGAGACGTACATGGATGCACTGACCACCACGCTGGCGCGGCTCAGCCGCCACGCCATGCAGTGTGCGGAAGCGCTGTCGGCCGTGGCAGCCGCCGCGTCGGATCCTCAAATACGGGCCGTGCTTTCGCACCGTGCCAACATGCAGCGCTGCGCGGCCGTCGAACTGGCATCCCGCGCGGATGCGGCTGGCGATGGCGGCCAGGGCCAGTCGCCGGCACTGGGCGGGCGTCGTGAGCCGCCCCACGTGCCGCCGCCCGCCGAGGTGGGCGAACTGCCGCTGCTACGCCATGCCGCGCAACAGGCAGGCCGCGCGGCAGCGGCCTACGGCGAACTGTTGCGCGAACCTCTCCCCGATGCGGAACTGCGCCTGCTGCTGGCGCATTACTACCGTGGCGCTTCAGAACTGCAGCGCCTGCTGGAGCAACGGGCGACGGAATTCGCACCGGCCCGCGCGGCGGGCACGGGCGCGCGGCGCATGGTGCCGCCGCTTCACTAGGCCTGACGGCGCGCAGTCAGTTCCTGCTGCGGCAGGTATGGGCGAATGACCAGCGCCACATAGTCCTGGTCATCGGGATTGACCACCAGATAAACCAGCCCGGACATCACCAGCGCCACCTCTCCAAGCTGCGCGGCGATGCGCGCGGCCACAAAGTATTGCAGCAGATTCGGATCGACAGTGGCATCGATGGCCCGGGCAGCCGTGCGGATCGTCGTCATGCATTGCTCGACCACACGGCAGACCACGATGACCTCGTCCAGCGCGTAGCCAGTTTGCGCGGCGCGCACCAGCACCGACACCCCTTCGCTGGTATGGGCGCGATGCCAGCCGGGCTTGGCGGCGAAATCGGGCAACGTGAACTTGGCGCCCAGTTCCTGGGCCACCACATTGAACTGCTGGGCAAAGTCGTGCGGGCTGATGGCCAGCAGTTGCTTTTCAACGGGCGTGGAGGATACGGCCACTGAGGACGCTACGCTGAGCGTAGCCAGGACGGCGGTCAGGTTCATCGTTATCTCCCTCGCACGATGCTTCCCTTGCTGCAGCAATACCCGTTCCAGCCTCTTTGGGTGGATCGGACTGCTGTACGGTGGCGGTCCCCTGAAACCACTATAGGCGCCGGCTCCGGGCGGCGGGGAAATCTGGCGTCATAGCCAGCCACTGGCACGCAACTTGCCGCCTTCCTGGGTGAGTACGCAGACAACAGGAGGCACGATGAGCAAGACCCAACGACACAGTCAGCCAGACGCCACGGCAGAGACCAGCGACACGGACGAACCGCAAGGCATTCCCAGCACGCTGGACCCAAGCCTTGATTCAGAAGCGACCGACGATATCGAAAAGGAACTCGGCGACATGGCGCGCGCGCGACATGAACCACCCGAGGACGAGATCCCCGAGGACGAGATTTTCGAAGAAGTGCGCCGCGCCGCCGAGGAATTGCCCGCGGATACGCCGGTCGACCGGGCCGACCAGACTGACAAGCGGATGGAGAATCCGCCCAGCGCCAAGGACCTGTAGGGGCGATAGCGCCGATAGCGCCACTAGCACCGCTAGCGACACCGGATCGGTGCATAGCAAAAAGCCCCGGCATGGCCAGGGCTTCGCAGGCGGGTGGTCCGGGAGCGCCGCGTTTATTCTGAAGCCAGCACGCCAAACGGGCGCACGTGGATCTGGTTGATCACGTCGGAGACACCGTACGTGTCATCGACGATGTCCTCGACCTCGTATTTCATGCGACGGTTGTCGACGGTACCGGTCAGCGTAACCACGCCGCCGGCAACTGCGACGGTGATGTCACTGACATCGAGCGTCTGGGCATGGGTCAGGCGTTCGCAGACCTCTTCGCGGATGCGTTCATCCGAGCGCGTGTAGTTCTTCGGCCCGGCTGGACGCGGCCCGTTCGCGTAAGGTCCGCGCCGCTCCACCGCTTCGCCCAGGCGCGGGCGCTGCCGGAAATTGCGGCCCGATTCCACGCCATAGTCCTCGTACCCGGTTTCATAGTTGCCGCGCGTGCCGGCCCAGCGCTCGTCCGACCCTGGCATCGGGCGTCCGGATGCCCGCGCGCCCGCGTCATAGCCATCCTCGTAGCCGCTGCTATATGCACTGACGTAGCCGGGGCTATGCGGCGAACTTTCATCGACCGCTTCGTCATAGGTTGTGCGGCCGGGGTAATACACGGCGGCGCCCCGTGAGCGCCAGCCACCGCTCAGCTGCGCGGTTCGTCCCTGACGCCATGCGCCACGATTGCCCGGGTCTTCGTTTCGCCACCGTGAACCGCCATCGTCATTGGCGTCGTAAGGATAGCGTTCGATTGCGTTGCCATAGCGCCCTGCGGAAAGGTCGCGGCGGCGCCAGTGTCGATCGTCGCCAGGCACGTAGCCATAACCCTCCTCATAGCCTCCGTATTGCTGATCGGGCCTACGGCGACGGCCGTAGTCGTCTGATCGGTTCATTGCCTTGCCTCCGTGAAGCCGGGGCGTCAGACGCCCCCATGCGAACAAGGCGCGCAAGTTTCATACCGATGCCCGGCACCATGAAAAATGGCGCCGGAGACACCGGCGCCATGCAGTTTCTACAAGACCTGCGCGCAGGGATTGCGCGCGCGATTTGCCTATGACGATTTGCCGGCGCCCTGCATCGCGGCACTGTCGGCGCTGTGCGGTGTGACGAGCCGCAGCCAGCTTGCCACTGCCGCCGCGGCGGCAAAGCCCGCACCAAGCCCGAGCGCCAGCGTGGGGCCATGCGCGCCAGCCAGGCCGAACGACAGCGCGACCAGTGCCGCGCCCGTGGCCTGCCCCAGCAGACGCGCCGTCGCCACCACACCGCTGGCACCCCCCGCGCGCTCGCGCGGCGCGCTGGCCATCAGCGCCTTCAGGTTGGGCGACTGGAAGAAGCCGAAGCCTGCACCACAGATCGCCATGCGGATGCCGATGTTCAGGACGCTGGCATCGGTCGGCATCATGGCCAACGACGCCATGCCCGCCGCCATGATCGCCAGGCCGATGCCACCGAGCAGGCCCGGTGGATAACGGTCGGACAGGCGGCCAGCGATCGGCGCCATCACCGCCACCACGGCCGACCAGGGCGTCAGCAGGAAGCCCGTTTCCACGGGATTGCGGCCCAGCACGTGCTCGAAGTAGAAAGGCAGCGACACAAACGCCAGACCCTGGGCGGCAAACGAACATACCGCCGTGGCCGTGGACAACGCGAACATCGGGCGCTTGAGCAGGTCCACCGGCAGCATGGGTGCCGGATGTCCGCGCTCACGGCGCAGCAGCAGCACGAACGCGATCAGGAACACGGCCGCGGCGGCCACCACATACTCGGTGGGCTCGCGCTGCACGCCCTCGCCCAGCGCAAAGATCAGCGCGGCAAAGGTGATGGCGTTCAGGATCGCGGCCACGGGATCGAAACCGTGCTGACTGCGCTTGGTCTCCGGCAGCGACGGCCAGGCCATGAACAGCGCCAACAGGCCGATCGGCAGGTTCACGGCAAACAACCACGGCCACGACCCAAAGGAAAGAATGACCGACGCCACGGTCGGCCCCACAGCGAATGACACCCCGACGATCAGCGCGTTAAGGCCAACGCCCCGCCCCAGCCGATGAATCGGAAAAATGGCACTGATCAGCGCGGTATTCACACTCATCACAGCCGCCGCGCCAATGCCCTGCAGCAGGCGCGCCGCCGCCAGGGACGGCAGCGACCAGGCCATCGCACAGATGACCGACGACACGATGAAAACGACCACGCCGCCCATGTAAATGCGCCGATGGCCGAGCACGCCGCCCAGCGCCGCAAACGGCAGCAGCGTGGCCACCATCGCGAGCTGGTAGGCGTTGATGATCCAGACCGATGCCGCGGGCGTGCTGTTCAGGTCCGCGGCGATATTCGGTAGTGCGGTGTTGGCGATGGCCGTGTCGAGGGTGGCCAGTGACACCGCAATCATGATCGCGGCCATCGCGCGCTTTTCGCGCGGGGTCATCGGGCTGTCTGCAGGTGGGACTGACGCGGTCGCGGCGGGCGTGCCGCCTTCGGCGGCCTGGCTTGCGGGGTTCTGCACGATATCGATCCGGGGGCGGCTGGTACGCATGGGAGCGATGCAAATGACGCGGCAATTATTGCAACGTCAAGCATCCAGATCGAGACAATACGACAAAACGCCGCCGCGTGCTGGCCCGCAATTCGGGGAACAGGGGTGGAATCAGCCGGCGAATGGCCCGATGTGGCGGGCAAAGCGGCCTGAACAGCAGAGATTGGCCTGCGATCTTTTCGAAACGCAGGCC
>DAIOET010000390.1:1222-4413 GCA_036746135.1 Cupriavidus sp. | reverse complement strand
GTGGGCGATAGCTTGATTGACTTAAACATCGAAACGCCTTGCCTTGAAATCCCGAACCTCAACGGGTTCGGTACCGGTACGTATCCATTCGACAAGCGGACCGGAATGCGCTGGTGCCAACGTGATGCCGCTGTGACAGGTCACGACAAATGCCCCCGGGCATTCAATGGACTCCTCGTATATCGGATAGCCATCCGGCGTCATGACACGCAGGGCGCCCCAGGTGCGAACCAGGTTGACATCCGCAAGCATTGGGAAGCTGCGCACCGCGCGCGCTGCAATGCGCGCCAGTTCAGGCAACGTCGTGCCATCGTCCATCCCGACTTCTTCTTTCGAGTCGCCGATCTGCACAACGCCCTCGCCCGTCTGGCGCACGTAGTGGCACGGATACTTCAGAAATGGCGACACACGTTCGCTAACCAGAAGTTGGCCTCTTACAGGCCGCACGGGGGCGCTTAGCCCTACTTGGGGTGCAAGGTCCTTGTTCGCCAGCCCGGCAGCAAGTATTACGCGCGAGGCTGAGAACGTGCGGTCTCCAGCCCAGACTCGAAATTCCCCCGCGCGATACTCAATTCTTTCGACGCTTACCCCGGTCACCAGGTGACCACCGAGAGCCTTGTAGCCTTGCGCCAAGGCTTTTAGCGTACGCAGTGGGCTGACGTGACCGTCAAGCTCACAGTAGATCGCACCCACGACATCGGGACCGGTTTCCGGGATGAGCTTGCGCAGGCTCGTCAGGTCGAGGACTTCGTAGGGATAGTTGATGCCAAGCTGCGCGCCTAGTGATGCGAGTTTTCCGGCGGATTCGGATAGCGCATTCTCATCGAAGCTCATGCTGATTCCGCCCGGCTGCTGAAGTTCGACATCGATTCCGGTGAGGTCCCGCAGCTCCGTCGCCAATGCTCGCCACTGGCGAGCCGCCTGCATGGTCCAACGCGCATAGGCCGGGCGACTGAGCCCCTTGTTCTGGACCCAGACGAGGCCGAAGTTTCCTCTCGATGCACGAAAGGCATCATCGCTTCCGTCGAGCACGCACGTGGCATCTCCACTGCGGGCAAGCCCATATCCCACGGACAAGCCGACCGCGCCCCCACCTATGACGAGCGCGTCGAAGTGATCAGTACCCATGTCCTACTCCGCTTTGATGTTGCGCTCGCGGACAACCTTCTCGAACTTTTCGGCCTCGCTGCGAATGAACGCCGCGACCTCCGTGGGAGTCTTGCCCGAATCCGGTTCAATACCGAGCTTGATGAGCTTCTCCCGGAAATCCGGCATTGCCATCACTTCGCGAATGGCGGTGTTCAATCGATTAACAACGGGTGCCGGTGTGCCTGCCGGCGCCTGAATGGATTCCCAGGCCACAAGCTCGAAGCCGGGTACACCTGACTCCGAAATGGTCGGTACATCGGGAACCGCCGAGACTCGCTTCTTGCTCGACACGGCGATGGCATGCAGCTTCCCTTCCTTGACGAGGCTGATTGACGACGCCACCGTGGGCATCATCATCGTCACCTGTCCACTCATAAGGTCTATCAGGGCAGGACCAGTGCCTTTGTAAGGCACGTGGATCATGCTGATGCCAGTCTTGGATAGCAGCAGCTCCGATGCCAGATGACCCGCGCTTCCGGGGCCGTAGCTCGCATACGGAAGCTTGCCCGGCTGTGCCTTGGCCATCGATACCAGATCGGGAATCGACTTCACTTGGCTGCTGGCAGGCGTAACGAGCCACAAGGGAATCACGCCGAGCAGCGCCACGGGCGCGAAGTCCTTATAGATGTTGTAGTTCAGCTTCTGAAGCGCAGGATTGATCGCGAACGACGAGGAAACCGACAGAAGCGTATAGCCGTCCGCGGGCTGGCTCTTCACATACTGGGTCGCGATGATGGAATTGGCGCCCGGTCTGTTTTCCACCACGATCTGCTGGCCTAGCTTCACGCTCAACGCGGCACCAAGCAATCGCGCGGTCGCATCGGAGGACCCTCCCGGCGGGAACCCGACCACCAGCTTGATTGGCCGAGTCGGATATGCCTGAGTTGGTTCCTGCGCACTCACAGAGAAGCATGCGAGCATCGCGAACGCGGCCAGGCCAGCCGATGCCAGCACGCCGCCCATGCCGCGCAGCGCGTGCGGCGGATGAGTCTTTTCATGTTTAAGTTCGGGTGGCATCTTGTCCGTTTCTCCGTTTCTCCTATCCCTGGTTTGCCGCTAACATTTGGGTCCAGGGTGGATGGATCTTAGAGGCGCTGCCTCTGCTAAACAATTCATTCTTTGGACGCTGCTAATTCCTGAAAGTTATGTATGAAGAAGACCGTCAATCTGCGCCAAGTTGAATCCTTCTACTCTGTGATGCGCACGGGAACCGTAGTCGGTGCAGCGCAGCTTATGAATGTGACGCAGCCCGCGGTCAGCAAAGCAATCGCCCTGCTTGAACTGCGCATCGGGTACAAGCTCTTCGAGCGCAGGGGGCGAAAGCTAGTGGCAACGCCCGAGGCGGAAGCGTTGTACCGAGAGATCGAGCCGATCTATGGAAGCCTCGAACGGATCTCCCAGATCGCTGAAGACATCCGCAACCAGCGTGCGGGAGCACTGCGCATTGCGACGCTACCTTCGATCTCTCAGTGGCTTCTGCCGAAGGCCGTCACGCGCTTTCTGTCGACCCGACCAAACGTATCCGTGTTCATTGAGAGTCTGCCTTCGCGGCAGGTCGCGGATCTGGTCGCCACACGTCAGTTCGACGTCGGATTGATCGAACTGCCGCTGTCGCGGCCCGCTATCGCGACGGAGCTACTGGATCCAAGTCGAGCCGTCGCGATACTGCCTGCCGGTCATCGGCTTGCTTCGAAGCGAGTGGTTTCCGTCAGGGATCTTGCCGATGAGCGGCTGATCTTGTTGTCCCAGCATAGTTTTCTGCGCCACCAGATTGACGACGCGTTCTCGAACGCCGGCGTTGCGGCCAACGTCATTGTGGATACCCCACACTCCCTGGTGGCGGGCGGACTCGTGGCGGCAGGGGCGGGAATCACACTGGTTTCACGTTGGGCTGCGGAGCTGTTCTCAGTCCATGACGTAGTAGTGCGCCCATTGAAAGAAGAGCTGGTTTCCCGATACGCAATCATCTTCCCAAGTCCTGGACCCAGACTCCTCTTGGCGGACGCATTCGCCAAAGACTTTAGAGAAGAGATCAGACACCT
>DAIOET010000390.1:0-1122 GCA_036746135.1 Cupriavidus sp. | reverse complement strand
TCCAATGCACGCCACCGCGCAGTCTTGCAAACCATAGGGGTCATACGCGCGGCAAATATGCTCCGTGTTCCGCGCTGCAGAGCGGCTTGCACGCTGAAATCAGGGAATATACGGACGCTTCACGGCGCCATGCGGCCCCTCTATTTCGCGCAGCGGAATACTACGCCCGATCGCTTGACGCTCGATCAAACGCTATGCAAAGTCGCCGAAAAAGAACGATCGTGCGAGAACTCGTCACGGCGTCCGAGACAGCGCGGGTGCCTCACGGCACACCAACGCAAGGAGACAACGCATGGCACTGTTTTTCCAGCAGTTCCTCAATGGCCTGACCCTGGGTGGCGTCTACAGCCTGGTCGCATTGGGGTTGACCCTTGTATACGGCATCCTGCACGTGCCGAACTTCGCGCACGGCGCGTTGTACATGGCCGGCGCCTATGTGTCGTACTACGCCATGACCACGCTCGGCCTCAACTACTGGCTCGCCATGCTCGCCGCTGCCGCGGTGGTGGCCGTGCTGTCGATGCTGGCGGACCGCCTGGTCTTTCATCCGCTGCGTAACGCACCCGAGATCCACGACATGATCGCCGCCATCGGCATCCTGCTGTTTCTCGAAGCCGGTGCCCAGGCGCTGTGGGGCGCGGACTTCCACCGCATGCCCACGCCATATGGCCAGATGGTCGATATCTTCGGCCTCACCGCGCCGATGCAGCGCGTGCTGATCATCGTCGCCGCGTTCGCCCTGATGGTGCTGCTGCATCTGTTCCTCACGCGCACCGTTACCGGGTCCACGATCATGGCGATGGCCCAGAACCGCGAAGGCGCGGCACTCGTCGGCATCGATGCCACGCGCGTCACGCTGCTGGTGTTCGCCATCTCGGGCGCACTAGCGGCAATTGCCGCCACGCTCTATGCGCCGATAAACCTCGTGTATCCGAGCATGGGCAACCTCGTGATCACCAAGGCCTTCGTGATCATCATTCTCGGCGGCATGGGCAGCATTCCCGGCGCCATTGTCGGTGGCCTGATCATCGGCATGGCCGAGAGCTTTGGTGGCTTCTACATCTCCACCGACTACAAGGACATCATCGCTTTCCTGCTGCTCGTGATCATCCTGTCGGTGCG
>DAIOET010000389.1:0-4414 GCA_036746135.1 Cupriavidus sp. | reverse complement strand
GTCGCGCAGGATGCGGCTCGACATGGCATCGGTCAGCGAACCCTGCACACCGCGCCCGACTTCAAGGCGCATCTTGCGCAGTCCGGGCGGGTTGTCCTTAGCGATCAGCACGATCACGCCATCGTCGATGCCCTTGCGGCCGGCGCGCCAGGCGTCGGCCACCCGGATGCTGTAGGCGTCGATGGTCTCCGGGTCGGTGGTAGGCACCATCAGCACGAAGATCTGGCTGCCGCGCTGCTGTTCGTATTCGGCCAGCACGTTCTCCAGTGCATTGCGCTGGTCCGTGCTCAGGGTGCCGGTCAGGTCCGTGACGCGCGCGTTGAGCGGCGGCACGGCGACAAAGCCGTCGGCCGCCCATGCGGGCATGGCCAGCACGATTGCCAGGAACCAGAGCGTGACGAGCCTGCGCATGATGGCGTCTTGGTGTGGGCCGGTCAGAACTTCACGGCCGGCGGCGTGGAAATGGCTTTTTCGTTTTCCACGGTGAACGATGGCTTGACCGGATATTTGAAGACCATCGCCGTCAGGTTGGTCGGGAAGCTGCGCGCCAGTACGTTGTAGTCCTGTACCGCGGCAATGTAGCGCTGGCGGGCCACGGTAATGCGATTCTCGGTGCCTTCGAGCTGCGACTGCAGGTCACGGAACGACGCATCGGCCTTGAGGTTCGGGTAGTTCTCGGACACTGCCAGCAGACGCGACAGCGCGTTGGTCAGCTGACCCTGCGCCTGCTGGAAGCGCGCAAACGCCTCGGGGTCGTTCAGCGTCTCCGGCGTGACCTGGATGCTGGTGGCCTGGGCGCGCGCCTTGGTGACGGCTTCCAGCGTTTCGCGTTCGTGGCTGGCGTAGCCCTTCACGGTGGCTACCAGATTGGGAATCAGGTCGGCGCGGCGCTGGTACTGGTTGACCACCTCGCCCCAGGCGGCCTTGACGGCCTCGTCCTTCTTCTGGAAATCGTTGTAGCCGCAGGCGGAAAGCAGGCTGGCCAGCATGGCGAGCATCAGCCAGCGAAACAGGGCGGGGGTAGTGACGGTGCGCATCAAGGAACTCCTCGATCTCCGGAATGGGCAATTCTGGAGTGTAGCGCAGCGTTGTAATGCTGCCGGCCTAAGTGCGTTCCGCTTGACTATCGTCGCGGTGGGCCGGTAGATTCATGGCCATGCCGCGCCAAGCCCGATTCTTCTCCGTCGTGTCCGCTCCCGTCCTGGGCGCGGCAGACCTGGCCGCGCGCGCCAAAGCCAAAAAACAGTCGCTCGTCTGACCGGAGCGCGCTGTTCCGTCAGATGGGCGACGGAACAGCACCTCGGCTGGAAGGGCGGTCCTGCCTCTTTCCAATCCTCCCAGTGGGTCCTGCATCGTCGCGCATCGGCGGTTTTCCGAACCGGTCGATCCGGAGATGTATTGATGCAAGCCACACGACATTCGATCCACGGTATCTGGTTGCCGCTGGTGACCCCATTTCTCGCTAACGGTGCTGTCGACCATGCCGCGCTGCGGCGCATGGTCGCACGCTATCGTGCCACTGGCCTTGCCGGTCTCGTTGTTTGCGGGAGCACCGGCGAAGCGGCGGCACTGGAGGAGACCGAGCAACTCGCGGTACTGGACACCGTGCTCGATGCCGCAGCCGGGCTGCCGGTAATCATGGGACTGGCCGGCAACCATCTCGGCCACGTCCTGTCGCGCCTGGAATGGCTCAACAATCGTCCGCTGGCCGGCGTGCTGGCGCCGGCGCCGTACTACATCCGCCCATCGCAGGCGGGTTTGCGCGACTGGTTCGAGCGGCTGGCCGATGCGTCGCGCGCGCCGGTTGTGCTCTATGACATCCCATACCGCACCGGCGCCACGCTGACGCAGCAAACGCTGCTGGCACTCGCTGCGCACGACAATATCGTCGCCATCAAGGATTGCGGCGGCAATGCGCAGACCACCCAGGCGCTGATTGCCGACGGCCGGCTGTCAGTGCTTGCTGGGGAGGATCATCAGTTGCTGGGTACGCTGGCGCTGGGTGGGCAAGGGGCGATCATCGCCTCGGCACACTTCCGGCCGGAGATGTTCGTGGCCATCTGGCGCGCGGTGGTGGAAGGGCGCATCGAGCAGGCTCGCCATCTGTTCCACGCGCTGATGCCGCTGATCCAGGCACTGTTTGCCGAGCCCAATCCGGGCCCGGCCAAGGCATTGCTGGCGCGGCTGGGCTGGCTGGCCGATACGCTTCGGCCACCCATGACACCGGCATCGCCGGCGCTGGCGGACCAGCTCGCGGCGCTGCACGATGCGCTGGACGGCGTCAGCCTGCCTTGAACGCTTTCTCCGCGGCCTGGATCGTCCGCGCGATGATTGCGTCGTCGTGCTTGGCCGAGACAAAGCCAGCTTCGAAAGCCGACGGCGCCAGGTAGACGCCTTCGGCCAGCATCGCGTGGAAGAATCGGTTGAAGCGGCCCACGTCTGCCTTCGTCACTTCGGCAAAGCTGGCCGGCACGTCGTTGGTGAAGTAGATGCCGAACATGCCGCCGATGGCGTCGGCCGAGAACGGCACGCCGGCGGCCCGTGCCGCGGCGGTCAGGCCATCGGCCAGCTTGCGTGTCTGCGCGGTCAGATTCTCGTAGAAGCCCGGCGCCTGGATCAGCTTCAGCGTGGACAGGCCGGCGGCCACGGCAAGCGGATTGCCCGACAGCGTGCCGGCCTGGTAGACCCCGCCCAGCGGCGCCAGTTTGGCCATGATGTCGCGCCGTCCGCCGAACGCCGCCGCGGGCATGCCGCCGCCAATCACCTTGCCCAGGCAGGTCATGTCCGGGCTGATGCCGTAGTGCGATTGCGCGCCGCCCAGCGCCACGCGGAAGCCCGTCATCACTTCGTCGAAGATCAGCACGCTGCCATGCTCGCTGCACAGGTTGCGCATCGTCTTCAGGAAGGCTTCGCTGGCGCGAACCAGGTTCATGTTGCCGGCCACGACCTCGACGATGACCGCCGCGATCTCGCCCTTGTGACGCGCGAACGCTTCTTCGAGCTGGGTCACGTTGTTGTACTCGAGCACCATCGTGTGGCGCGTCACGTCGGCGGGCACGCCGGCCGACGACGGCGCGTTCTGCGTGGTGTCGGCGAACGTCAGCAGCCCCGATCCGGCCTTGACCAGCAGGCTGTCCGCGTGGCCGTGATAGCAGCCCTCGAACTTGATGATCAGGTCGCGGCCCGTGAAGCCGCGCGCCAGCCGCAGCGCGCTCATGGTGGCTTCGGTGCCGGACGACACCAGCCGCACCTGCTCGATCGACGGCACGAGCTTGCAGATTTCCTCGGCCATCACGATCTCGGCCTCGGTCGGGGCGCCGAACGAGAAGCTGTGCGCGGCGGTTTCCTGCACGGCGCGCACCACGTCGGGGTGCGCGTGGCCGACGATCATCGGACCCCAGGAGCCGATGTAGTCGATGTACTGCTGGCCATCGGCATCCCACATGTATGCGCCTTCGGCCCGGGTGATGAAGCGCGGCGTGCCGCCGACGGAACGGAAGGCGCGCACGGGCGAGTTGACGCCGCCAGGAATGGTCTGCTGGGCGCGGTCGAAGAGCTGCTGGTTACGGGACATGGAAATCTGGCCAAAAGAGAAGACTGAAGGATAGACAGGCGTCCGGCCGGGGGCGGCCAGGCGGGCTTTGCCGCCGGTTGCCGGAAAAGCTGGCAATCGCGGGTCAAAGCGTGCCGTTCAGACGGCATCTGCACGCCAAATTGCACGAACGCGGCGATATTGGGCCGAATATGCCGGCCCACGGGTGGCGTCATCGGCGCCGATTGGGTACCATCATGCGCTGGATTTTAATTGAGACTGGCAAAAGCCTGCATATGGAATACAAGACTTGGATGTGCCTGATTTGTGGCTGGATCTATGACGAGGCCACCGGTGCGCCGGAAGACGGCATCGCCCCGGGTACCCGATGGGAGGATGTACCCATCAACTGGACCTGCCCGGAATGCGGGGCACGCAAGGAAGATTTCGAGATGGTGGCTATCTGAGGCCATCCTCGGAAAATGGCCGCGCGTCGCGCCAAAGCGACAGAACGGCCCGTGGCGCCGGGGTGTCCGGATTGACGGCCCCCCCACGAGTTGTCACACTCTGCGGCAAAACTGAACATCCGTCCGGCCGCGCCGCCAATGGCAAGGCAGGCTGAAGACGGGGTGCCGCGGCACAAAAACATGCAGTAACCGGGCAGGCGCAGATCAGAAGAGCGCCGCCACCGGCTCGGGTAGCCGGGTTTTTTGACTGGGAATTGGAAAATCGGGGGCCGCCGGCCCGCCATGCGTGGCGCCGTGCGGAAGTTCTCAAGTGAATGCCTACGCCTGTTGTGTTACGCAGGACGCGGGTCGCGGGAACAAGATGCGGGTCACTCAAACAGAACAAGACACGTCTGTCGATGGGGTCAACGCCGGC
>DAIOET010000388.1:0-4425 GCA_036746135.1 Cupriavidus sp. | reverse complement strand
GCTGCCGAAGACTTTCTTGAGAAGGCCCGTGATCATCGAGTGCTTTCACCTGCGCGGCAGCCCGGTACAAGACCGGCCAGATACGCGCGAGGAATGGGTAGATTGGCGCAAAACGCCGAGTTTATCATGTGCCGATGTCCTGACCGGGCCTGTGCCTGCACAGATTCTGTGCAGTTGCAACAGCCCTGGGCAGGTTGACTGGCGGCCCGTCCAGCAGGTTGGGACAGGTGGGACATGTTCAATGTTCCGGCAGCACCGACAACCGCCTCAGCGGATCGCGGTCCGGTCGGTCGGCAACGGCGCGGCGGCCAGTGCCTCCTGGACCGGCGCTGGCGCCGACGCGGTCAGGAAAGCACCGGGGTTACGTGGCACGCCATTCACATGGACTTCGAAGTGCAGATGGGCGCCCGTGGACCGCCCCGTGCTGCCCACGCGCGCGATCAGCTGCCCGGGGCGAACCAGGTCACCCACCTTGACCAGCGCCTTCGAGGCATGTGCATAGCGCGTCTTGAGGCCGTTGCCGTGGTCGATGTCGATCATGTTGCCGTACTCGTGATGCCATTCGGACGCCACCACCACCCCGCCGGCGGCGGCGACGATTGGCGTGCCGGCCGGCGCGACAAAATCCACCCCGTCATGCTGCGAGCGTCGCCCGGTAAAGGGATCGATTCGGGTGCCGAAGCTGGATCCGTCGTAGCCAGATGCCACGGGCAGCACGCTGGGCTGGCGGCGCTCGCGCAGTTGCCGGTCCATCAAAGCGGTTTCAATGACATCGAAATAGTCGACGCGGTGATCGGCCTGCTTGCCCAGGCGCGCCAGTTCGTCGCGCAACTCGGGCAGCGTCAGGTCGCTTGACCGCACGGGGCTGGCCGGCCCGCCGCGTGCCGGGCGATGGCGGAAGTCAAAGTCTTGCGGAGCGATGCCAGCCAGGCCTGAAACGCGCTCGCCCAGCGCATCGAGACGGACCATCTGGGCCTGCAACTCGCCCACGCGGGTGGCCAGGACAGCCAGATTCTGACGCAGATAGGCGTTGTCGCGCGCCTGGCGCGAGACTTCGGGCACAGCCGCGTTGCGGGCCACCAGCCAGGTCAGCCCGGAAGATGCCGCAGCCACGAGCACGCAGAGCGCCACGGCCGACAGGACGACGCGCAGGCGCGTCAATTGAAAGCGGAACACCCGCGCCTCGCGCGGATGCAGCACGATGATTTGCATGACCTACCCCCAACATTCCCAAGGACGGAGCGATTGGCTCCGGCGCGCATGCAGGCATCGCATCCCCGCTCTCGGACGGGCCGGGATTGCGCGCTAGAATGCGCGCATGCGCTTGTTCACTCACCACGCTCTCAAGACCCCGAACGCCAAGCCACTCAACGATTGGCTGGCCAAGGCCGGGCCCGTTTCGGCGCTGATGCGGACTGCGCGGGAACTGGCGTCACTGGAAGCGGAAGTTTTTGCGCTGCTGCCGCCAGCCTTGCGAAGCGGCATCGCGGTAGCCGGGGTCAAGACCGACAGCCGTGGCCCGCAGACGGAGCAAACGCTACTGTTGCTGGCCGCTCATGGCGCGGCGGCCGCTCGGGTCCGGCAAGTGGTGCCCACTTTGCTTTCACGGCTGCAACAGCGAGGCTCGCAGGTTACTGCAATCCGTGTACGGGTACAACCGGAGGTGGGGCGCGGTGACTGGGACACTGGCCCCGTCGACCGCAAGCCGCGTACGGAGAACATTCCACAGACAGGCTTGCAGAGCATGGACACGCTGGCGCGCAACCTCGAAGACTCGCCGCTCAAGGCCGCGGTGCAGGCGCTGCTGGCGCATCATCGATAACGCCGCCCGGCCAGAAAACAAAAACCCCGCGCTCTTGCGAGACCGCGGGGTTTTTTGTCGATGCCGCCTGACGAGACTCACTCAGGCATGCCCGGCCACGTTTCAGGCGAAAGTCGGTTGCACCTGCGGCAGGAAGGCGACCGGCGCGTCCTCGACCTTGTCGAAGGTCACGATCTCATAGGCTTCCTGGTCAGCCAGCAGCGCACGCAGCAACTGATTGTTCATCCCGTGACCAGACTTGTTCGCAATGTACGAGCCGATCAGCGGATGACCCACCACGTAAAGATCGCCGATGGCATCGAGGATCTTGTGGCGCACGAACTCGTCGCCGTAGCGCAGTTCCTCGTTGTTCAAAATGCGGTGCTCGTCGAGCACGATCGCATTGTCCAGGCTGCCGCCACGGGCCAGGCCCATCTCGCGCAGCGCTTCCACTTCATGCGCAAAGCCGAACGTGCGGGCACGGGCGATTTCACGGACATAGCTCGTGTCGGCAAAGTCGATCGAGAACGTCTGGCCGGTCTTGTCGACGGCAGGATGGCGGAAGTCGATGGTGAAGGCGAGCTTGAAGCCGAAGAACGGTTCCAGGCGAGCCAGCTTGTCGCCCTCGCGCACTTCAACCGCCTTCTTGACGCGGATGAACCGCTTGGCCGCCGCCTGTTCCTCGATGCCTGCCGACTGCAGCAGGAACACGAACGAAGCCGCGCTGCCGTCCATGATCGGGATTTCCTCGGCGTCGACGTCGACATAGAGGTTGTCGATACCCAACCCGGCGCAGGCCGACATCAGGTGCTCGACGGTCGAAACGCGCGCGCCGTTCTTCTGCAATACCGACGCCAGGCGCGTATCGCCAATGGCACTGGCGGCCACCGGGATTTCCACCGGTTCGGGCAGATCGACACGCGTAAATACGATGCCGGCATCGGCGGGGGCCGGCCTCAGCGACAGCGTCACCTTGCGACCCGAGTGCAAACCGATGCCGACCGTCTTCACCACGGATTTGATAGTGCGCTGTTTGAGCATGACGGCCTCAACTATTATTAAAAGCTATTGGGCGAAATTTCCAATAACGCGATGCTACCACCACTCGGGATATTGCGCTGCACCACTTTGTGTCCGGGTGTTAGGCAATGTTAATGAAACGCCCAATACATCACATTTTTTGACACGCTTCGTGTCAGGCGCGCAACGCTTCCAGAATCGCCTCGGCGCTGCTGACCTTGAATTCGCCGGCTGCCTCGACGGCCAGATGCGTCACCACGCCGTTGTCGATGACCATCGCATAGCGCTTTGCGCGCACGCCCAGGCCGCGCTGGCTCAGGTCTTGATCCAGACCCAGCGCCTTGGCCCACTGGCCGGAGCCGTCGGCCATCATGCGGACCTTGCCGTCGGTCTTCTGCTCGCGGCCCCATGCGCCCATCACGAACGCATCGTTTACAGAGTGGCACCAGACCTCGTCCACGCCCGCTGCGCGCAGCTGGTCGTTCAGCTTGACGAAGCCGGGCACGTGCTTGGCCGAGCAGGTCGGCGTGAACGCGCCGGGCAGGCCGAACACCACGATCTTCTTGTCCTTGACCAGTTCGGCAACGGGGAACGCATTGGGTCCCAGCGCGCAGCCGCCGGTTTCCGCTTCAAAGAATTCGTACAACGTGGCGTCGGGGACGCGCTGGCCAACGGCGATCATGGGAACAGTCCTCTAGCGTGTATCGAAAAACCTGCCTGCATCATAGACCGAATGCCGCCGCAACCAAGCGGTGCGGCCAGGCGGGTGCAGCAGGAAATACCTGGGAGTTGAAACGCCGCGCGGCGCGTTGGATAAACGCGCCGCGCGGACGGAGACATCCCGCCGCCGGGGGCGGGAAACCAGTCCGGGGAGGCGGCCGATGGCCTGCCTGCCCGGCAACGGGATGCGACGAACGACATGCGGCATGGCGCGGCGCGCAGCCGTGCAAGCTGACGGGTAGCGTCAGTCCAGGCAACCGCCGGGCGGATAGGGAGCGCCCTGGCGATGCGTGACGGACCTCTGACAACCTGCCAGGCGCACGGCCAATGCCGCCGCCCTGCCGGAACCCAACTCAGTCTGCCTGCTTGCGCAGGAAGGCCGGGATGTCGTACGTATCCACACCCTTCTCCTGCAGCGCCGCCACGTGGGCCGATGCCGACTCACGCGAGCTGCGCCACACCGCCGGGGTATCCAGGTTGCTGTAGTCCGGCGAAGCGTGTGCCGGCGCGGCGGTCAGGCCTGCCATCATCTGCACCGGGATATTGTCCGTGCCGGTCTTCAGCAGCGTCATCGGCTGCTGCTTCTTGGCCGAACGGCCCAGGCCCGTGGCCACCACGGTCACGCGCAGCGCGTCGCTCATCGAATCGTCGTACACCGTACCGAAGATCACGGTCGCGTCTTCCGCGGCATAGCTGCGGATCGTGTTCATGACTTCCTTGGTTTCCGACAGCTTCAGCGAGCGGCTGGCCGTGATGTTGACCAGCACGCCGCGCGCGCCGGACAGGTCCACGCCTTCCAGCAGCGGGCTGGCGACAGCCTGCTCGGCAGCCAGGCGGGCGCGATCCACGCCGGACACGGTCGCCGTGCCCATCATGGCCTTGCC
>DAIOET010000387.1:0-4428 GCA_036746135.1 Cupriavidus sp. | reverse complement strand
AGCGATTCCTCGGGCCAGGTGCCAACGCGGAGGTGGCCCTTGCCGCGTGGCACATCGACCCACGACGGGGCGTAGTCCATGCCGGCTTCCACAACGTCGGGCGGCTTGGGTAGCGGGGTATCGATGGCGCCGGCATAGGGATGGACGAGGTCGGGCCAGCGCGGGTCCCACATCCAGAGTGGACTGCCGCACAGCTTGCAGAAATGGCGGTATCCCTTCGAACGCACCGGCCGCTTGCCCGGCTCGCGCATCACCGCGTGAAAGTGGGCGACGTTCTTCTGGCCGCTCACGCGCAGCGTGTGGGCGTCGCCGCCGAGATTGATGCCATAGCCGCCGCTGCCGCCGGTTTTACGGCAGATCGAGCAATGGCAACGCATGTACGGGTAAGGTGAATCGGATTCGAGGCTGAACTGCACGGCACCGCATTGGCACGAACCTTCGAGATGCATGGCCACTCCCTCGTGTCGCATGTTCGATGCGGTTCAGTGTGGGCGACACAAGCACGGCAGGCAAGCGCCGCAAACCGCAAATATCGCCAAAAACTGTGGTGTTGTCAGACGCTGTCTGTCAGTGCCCGCGAGTTTTTGTAAGGAGATATGTGAATGCGGCACGTGGGGCACCATGTGACTTCTAAACTGGTGACGCGGTGGGAAACAACGTACCCGTCGTTTTCGAAGACAACCACCTGAGAGGTCTCAAATGTCCAAGCAACGAACCATTCGCACCATTCGTACCACTTCGCTGATTGGGGCCCTGGCGGCCGGCATGATCTCTGTCACCGCCTTTGCACAGACCACGACCGCGCCGGCCGATACTTCGGCCGCGGTGCCGCCGGGTTCGGTCCAGATTCAGCCACCGAAGGACCCGCTCGTGGAACGCCGCGAGGCACGCAAGGCCGCCAACGATCAGTACAAAGCCGAGAAGAAGGCCGCCAAGAACGACTACAAGCAGGACATGAATGCGGCCAAGACGGAGCGCAAGGACGCCAAGAAGTCTGCCGACGAGGCCGCCAAGGCCGAGTTGCAAAGCGGTACGACGAAACAGTAAGGCTTGATGCCTGCGATGTCCGCCGCCCCTCGCTCATGCATGGGCGAGGGGCGCGCCTGAAAGAGGGCGCTCAACTCAACGCTCAACTCAAACCAGCCTCGCCCCCGGCCACGCCCCCGACATCACGATATTGCGCACGGACTGCCTGACCGTCTGCATGATGTCCCATAGTTCGGGCACCACCGGCCGATTGCGCGCCGTGGTCATCGCCACCTGGCGCGTCACGACAGGATCGATCAGCCGCGCCGAATGTAGCCGGCCCTGGGCCACGCGATCGGCCACGGCGGCAAACGGCAACAGCGTTGCGCCGCAGCCATCCTCCACGAGCCGCATCGCCACCGTATTCGAAGCATCGCATTCCATCGCCATGTTCAGCGTGGTGCCGACGCGCGCCGCCAGGGACTCGGCCAGCACGCGCAGGCCATGCGACGTGCTGGGCAGGATCAACGGCACTTCACCCAGGCGCCGCGCCTGGAACGTGGGGCCAAGATGGCTCCACGACGTGGGCGCCACCAGCGTCAGGTCTTCTTCCAGCAGCACGTCCACCTTGAGCGCGCCTTGCTGCTCCGGCAGGTAGAGCAGGGCCACGTCGATGTCGCCGGCCGCCAGCCACGCCAGCACCGGATTCGCCAACCCTTCCACAAAGCGCAGCTTCGTCGCCGGAAAACGCTGCTTCAGTGCCGTGCCGATTGCCGCGAACGCGGTATTCGCGATGGTCGGCTGCGCGGCGATCACGAGTTGTGAAGGCCCTTGCGCCGTCGAGGCCCGTACCGCGGCGCGCGCTTCGGTCAGTGTGGCCGCCACCTGCCGGGCGTAGCCCAGCAAGGTGTTGCCCGCTTCGGTCAGCACCACGCCACGGCCGCTGCGATGAAACAGCCGCGTGTCGAGCGCCGCCTCAAGCCGGGCAATCTGGCGGCTTACCGTCGACTGGTCCGCACCCAGCTCAAGCGCGGCACGCGAGATGCTCTGCGTGTTGGCCACGCAGACAAAGCACGCCAGGTCTTCAGAGTTCAGCGCGGACGTCATGGCCGATGTCAGGCCGGCTTCGGCGTGTCGCCGATTGCAAATGACGACATGTGCTCGATCGCCTTGACCAGGCCGGAGTGATCCCAGCCCGCGCCGCCTTGCGCCACGCAGACGTTGAACAACTGCTGCGTCGAAGCCGTATTGGGCAGGCCCAGTCCAAGATGCTTGGCCGTGGACAGGGCCAGGCTCAGGTCTTTCTGGTGCAGTTCGATACGGAAGCCGGGGTTGAAGGTCCGCTTGATCATGCGTTCGCCGTGCACTTCCAGGATCTTCGAGCTGGCAAAGCCGCCCATCAGCGCCTGGCGCACGCGCGCCGGATCGGCGCCGGCCTTGGCGGCCAGCACCAGCGCCTCGCTGACGGCCTCGATGGTCAGGGCCACGATCACCTGGTTGGCCACCTTGGCTACCTGGCCGTCGCCGGCGTTGCCGACCAGCGTGATGTTCTTGCCCATCAACTGCAGCAGCGGCAGCACCTTGTCGAAGACGTCCTGCTTGCCGCCGGCCATGATCGACAGCGTGGCTGCCTTGGCGCCGACTTCGCCGCCCGACACCGGGGCATCGACATATTCGCAGCCGAGTTTTTCGATCTTCGCGGCGAACTCGCGCGTCTCGATTGGCGAGATCGAGCTCATGTCCACCACGATCTTGCCCTTGCTCAAACCCTCGGCAACACCGTTTTCGCCAAACAGCACGCGCGCCACGTCGGGCGTGTCGGGCAGCATCAGAAAGACGATGTCTGCCTGCCGTGCCACTTCGGTAGCGCTGGCGCACGCCTGTACGCCTTTGTCCTGCAGGTCCTTGGGCACGCCGCTGCGCGTGTGCGCATAGACGGTATGGCCGCCTGCCTGCAGGTGTTCCGACATGGGCTTGCCCATGACGCCGAGTCCGATAAATCCGAGCTTGCTCATGTTTCTATCCGGTTGAAATGGTTTCAGGACGCAAAGCGTTCGCGCAGCGCGCGCGCCGCATCGCGCAACAAGACGTGGTCAAGGCCGACGGCCACGAAATGCGCACCCATGTCCAGGTAGCGGCGGGCATCGGCTTCCACCGGTGTCAGCGTGCCGATGGCCTTGCCGGCCTTGTTGGCCGCGTCGTAGATCCGCTGCACGGCCGCCTGCACGTCGGGATGGTTCGGGTTGCCCAGGTGGCCGTAGGCGGCGGCCAGGTCGTTCGGGCCGATAAAGATGCCGTCGACGCCCGGTTCCGCGCAGATCTCGTCGATGGCTTCCACGCCCTTGCGGCTTTCCACCTGCACCAGCACGCAGATATTGTCGTTGATGGTCTTGAAGAAGTCGGGCAGGGTGCCATAGCGGTTCTGCCGCTGCACGCCCGAGACGCCGCGAATGCCATCGGGCGGGTAGCGCGTCGCGCGTACCGCGCGGCGGGCTTCCTCGGCCGATTCCACGAACGGAATCAGGAAGTTGTAGAAGCCGATATCGAGCAGCCGCTTGATCATCACCGGGTCGTTCCACGGCGGGCGCACCACGGGCGCGCTGACACTGTCTTTCAGCGCCATCAGTTGCGGCGCGAAGGTCAGCACGTCATTGGGCGAATGCTCGCCATCGAGCAGCAGCCAGTCGAAGCCGGCCAGGCCAACGATCTCGCTGGTCACGGGTTGGCCCAGCGAACTCCACAGGCCGATCAGGCGTTTGCGCGCGAGCACATCCGCGCGGAATTTGTTGGGCAGCGGGTGGATTTGCGGCAGGTGAGGGGTGTTGGTCATCCTGTAACTCCTGTTCAATCGGCCGCCAGCGCGGAGAGCGGGCCGGGCGATTTGCCGCGCGCCTGCAGCACGCGCGCGGCCGCATCGTCAAGCTGGGCCAGCGTGCTGCTGTCCACGGGAATGTATTCGGCACGCGCGCGGCGCCATGCGCGCTCGGGATCTCCGGGCAGGCGGATCGAATCGGTGCCGGGCTGCAGGCGCGACGCCTTCATCCATTCGACAAACGCCTCGACCTCATGGCCAAACGTGGTGCTGCTGCCAAGCCGCGCGGGATCGAAGATGATGGCCAGCATGTTGTTCCACACCGCATGCTCGTGCGTGAGCGTTTCAGGGCGGATCGTATGGCCGCCCGTCACGGCAGCGCCCAGCAGTTCGCACATGACGGCGAGCACGTAGCCCTTGTGCTCGCCGAACGTGCGCAGCGCGCCCTGTGGCGCGCCTGGATGCGGGAACATGACAGCAGGATCGTCGGTGGGATTCCCGTGCGGGTCCATCAGGCATCCCGGCGGCACGGGCACGCCCTTGTTGTGGGCCACGCGCACCTTGCCCAGCGCAATGGCGCTGGTGGCAAAGTCCAGAACCAGCGGCGGCTGCCCGGCCACCGGCACGCCGATCGTGAACGGATTGGTGCC
>DAIOET010000386.1:0-4430 GCA_036746135.1 Cupriavidus sp. | reverse complement strand
AACGATTTCTGGGCGTGATACCGACGATGCTGATCGTGGCAGTGTTGGTGTTTCTGTTCGTCCACCTGCTGCCCGGCGATCCGGCGCGGCTGGCCGCGGGCCCGGAAGCCGATCAGGCTACCGTCGAGCTGGTGCGCAAGGACCTTGGGCTCGACCGTCCGATGCACGAGCAGTTCGTGCGCTTTTTCACGAATGCCCTGCAGGGAGAGTTCGGTACGTCGCTGCGCAGCAAGCGCCCGGTTTCCGACGAAATCGGCGAACGCTTTCTGCCGACGCTGTACCTGACACTGACTTCGATGGTCTGGGCCGTGATCTTCGGCATGACCATCGGCATCAGTTCCGCCGTGTGGCGCAACAAGTGGCCCGACCGGCTGGGCATGACGCTGGCCGTCTCGGGCATATCGTTCCCGGCCTTTGCGCTGGGCATGCTGCTGATGGAGATTTTCTCGGTGCAACTGGGCTGGCTGCCGTCGATCGGCGCCGATAGCTGGAAGCACTACATTCTGCCGTCGCTGACGCTGGGCGCCGCCGTGGCCGCCGTGATGGCGCGCTTCACGCGTGCGTCGTTCATCGAGGTGCTGCAGGAAGATTTCGTGCGCACCGCGCGTGCCAAGGGCGTGCGCGAGACAGTGGTCGTGATCAAGCACACGCTGCGCAACGCGATGATTCCCGTGGTCACGATGATGGGGCTGCAGTTCGGCTTCCTGCTCGGTGGCTCGATTCTGGTGGAGATGGTGTTCAACTGGCCCGGCCTGGGCCGGCTGCTCGTGGATGCCGTCGAGATGCGCGACTATCCGGTGATTCAGGCGGAAGTGCTGCTGTTCTCGCTGGAGTTCATCCTGATCAATCTGGTGGTGGACCTGCTGTACACCGTGATCAACCCCACCATTCGCTACAAGTAAGGAGGCTGACATGACCGAGCTTTCCACGTCCGCCACCGCCGCCGCACAGGGTGCCGCCGCCGAGGCCGTACGCACGCCCTGGACCGAGTTCTGGCGCAAATTCCGCAAGCAGCATCTGGCGCTGGTCGCCGGGGCCTTCGTGCTGATGCTGGTGGTGATCGCGATCGTTTCGCCGCACATCGTGCCGTACGATCCCGAGAACTATTTCGATTACGACGCGCTGAACGCCGGCCCGTCGGCTGCCCACTGGATGGGTGTCGATTCGCTGGGCCGCGACATCTTCAGCCGCATCCTCGCGGGGACACGGATCTCGCTGGCCGCCGGTGTCTTCTCGGTGATCATCGGTGCCATCATCGGCACGCTGATGGGCCTGCTGGCTGGCTACTACGAAGGCTGGTGGGACCGCATCGTCACGCGCGTCTGCGACGTGCTGTTCGCGTTTCCGGGCATCCTGCTTGCCATCGCCATCGTGGCCATCCTGGGCAACGGCATGTTCAACGTGATCTGCGCCGTGGCCGTGTTCAGCGTGCCGGCGTTTGCGCGTCTGGTACGCGGCAATACGCTGATGCTCAAGCGCCTGACCTACGTGGAGGCCGCGCGCAGTATCGGTGCGTCCGACTGGACCATCCTGATGCGCCATATCCTGCCGGGCACCGTGTCGTCGATCGTGGTTTATTTCTCGATGCGGATCGGCACGTCGATCATCACGGCGGCCGGCCTGTCGTTCATCGGCCTTGGCGCGCAACCGCCGACGCCGGAATGGGGCGCGATGCTGAGCCAGGCGCGCGCTGACATGGTGACGGCGCCGCACGTGGCGATCTTCCCGAGCCTGGCGATCTTTCTGACCGTGCTGGCGTTCAACCTGCTCGGCGACGGCCTGCGCGACGCGCTGGACCCGAAGATCGATCGTCGCTGATTCCAGATGACCAACCCACCGATCGTCGGCCAGTTGCCGGCCGGCCCGCGTAACGCCATCACCGATGTGGCCGGCGTGACCGTCGGTCATTGCACGCTGGCGGATGGTGCCTGCCAGACAGGCGTGACCGTTATCCGGCCTCACGCGGGGAATGTCTACACCGACAAGGTGCCCGCCGCGGCCACGGTCTTCAATGGTTTCGGCAAGAGCATCGGGCTTGTGCAGGTCGATGAACTGGGCGTGCTGGAAACGCCGGTCGCGCTGACCAATACGTTCTCGGTCGGCGCGCTGGCGCAGGCGCAGATTCGCGCGGCCGTCGGCGAGAATCCCGAAATCGGCCGCAAATGGGCAACCGTCAATCCGCTGGTGTTCGAATGCAATGACGGCTACCTGAATGACATCCAGGCGATGGCCGTGCAGGCGCGGCACTATGATGCGGCGCTCGCGGCGGCCGGTCTGGAAGTTGCGCAGGGTGCGGTCGGTGCGGGCCGGGGCATGTCGTCGTTCGGTGCGAAGGGCGGCATCGGCACGGCATCGCGCCTGGCTGGCGAATACACGGTTGGCGCGCTGGTGCTGTCGAACTTCGGCACACCCGATTCGTTGATCCTGGCAGGCCGTCCGCTTGGCGCCGCGCTCGATGCCCGGCTGAAACAGGCCGCGGAGCCGGAGAAAGGCTCGATCATCATGATCGTGGCCACCGATGCTCCGCTCGACGCGCGCCAGTTGCGCCGGCTGTCGATGCGGGCGGGCACGGGCCTGGCGCGTACCGGGTCGGTCTATGGTCATGGCTCCGGCGATATCGCGCTTGCGTTTTCCACCGCGTACACGGTGCCGCATCTGGCCGATGCTCCGATGCCGGCCGTGCCGATGGTGCACGAATCGAAGCTCGATCCGTTGTTCCGTGCCGCCGCCGACAGCGTGGAGCAGGCCATCGTCCATGCCTTATGGCACGCCGAAACCGTTGCCGGCCGTGACGGCCACACCCGCCGCGCGCTGCGCGATCTGCTGCAAGACCTGCTGTAAAGCCTGAACCCATGAAGATCCTGATTTCCGCTGATATCGAGGGCGTGGCCGGTGTATTCCACGCCGAGCAGACGCGCGCCGGCAATGGCGAATACGAGCGCGCGCGCGCCTGGATGACCGCCGAGGCCAACGCCGCGGTGCAAGGCGCGTTCGCCGGTGGCGCCACCGAAGTCCTGGTCAACGATTCGCACGGCGGATTCCGCAACCTGCTGCCAGACCAGATCGACCCGCGTGCACAACTGGTGCTGGGCAAGCCGCGCTACCTGAGCATGATGGCCGGCGTCGAGCAGGAGTGCGATGGCGTGTTCATGATCGGCTACCACGGCCGCGCCCAAAGTCGCGGCGTGCTCGCGCATACGATCAATAGCGGCGCGTTCGCGCGCGTGTGGTTCAACGGCCTGGAGCTGGGCGAGGCAGGCATCTATGCGGCGCTGGCCGGCGAATTCGACGTGCCGGTGCTGATGGCCAGCGGCGACGATGTCTTCATCGCCGAAACCCAGCCGCTGATGCCCTGGGTGCGCTATGTCCAGACGAAGACGGCGGGCGGGCAGGGCAGCGGCACGACACTTTCGCCCGGCGCGGCACGCGAGGCGATAGCGAAGGCAGCGGAAGCCGTGACGCGCCAGGCCATCGCCCATCCTGAAGCGCGCTGCTTCGAACTGTCGGGTCCGGTGACCTGCCGGTTGCAGACGCAGACCACGGCGCACGCCGATCTGTTTTGCCAATGGCCGACGTTCGAGCGGGTGGACGGCGTGACGCTGTCGTTCACGGCGCCGACGGTTCAGGCCGCGGTGCGGATGCTGAACTGCTGCTCCGCGATGGCATTCATGTTGAAGTAAGGAAGGCGCCGCGCGGCGGCCGCTGTCGCCCGCGTGGCCGGATGTCCGGCTGACGATGGAACAGCGAAATGGTGGGACAATAGCGCCCGATTTCGCCATCCGTACTGTCCCATGACCCCAACCCTGCCCGGGAGCTGGATCCCCGTTCGCAAGGATTTCGTTGATCCTACCGCCACGCGCTGCCACGCGCGTAGTGTCAAGGGCGGCCGTCACCACGGCTTTCCGGAGGGGCACGCCTGGATCCTGCGCGGTCCCGATGGCCAGGAATACCCGTTCGGCCTGGAATGTGCGCGCGCCGCATTGGCGGTGCCGGGCATGCTCGACCAGGTGCCCGACTACACCGAGCGCGACGCCGTCAGGCGCGTCGATGCCGCCTTTGCCGACCTGCCGCGCCGCAAGCCCACGGCAGCCGAACTCGAACTGCAGCGCCGCAATACCGCTACGCGCTACGTCGTGCTGCGCATGGACAAGGTAGCGGGCGTGCCGCGCGTGCAACCGACCGTGCGGTTTCCCGCGCTGGAAGACCTCTACCAGCAGATCGTCGCGGGACGGCCGCTATCGCACGCGCAGGTGCAGCGCGTGCTGGCGATCGAACGCAGTGCCGCCACGCCGCCCAAGCTCAAGGCGATGAACCTGCTCGATGTCTATACCGCGCATGTGAAACTGGAATGGCTCATCGCCGGGGCCAATCGGGAGGACCGCATACGTTTCCTGCGCAGCCTGCATGACTGGCTGGCCAGACATCTGGTG
>DAIOET010000385.1:0-4431 GCA_036746135.1 Cupriavidus sp. | reverse complement strand
GAAGTTCGACAGGTATGCCACCAGCGTATTGACGGGAAACAGCATGTCGGCGGTGTGGCCGTGCTGCATGCGCTCGCCGTTGAGCCAGGTTTCCACGGTAAGCGCCTGCGGATCGGGCACCTCGTCGCGCGTGATCAGCCACGGTCCCATTGGCGCAAAACCATCGTGACTCTTGGCGAACGTGGTCTGCGGCGGCGATACGTCGAACTGGAACTCACGCGCGCTCATGTCGTTCAGCACCGTATATCCGGCGACGATGGACGGGACATCGTTCGCGTGGATGCGGCTGGCGTGCGTGCCAATGACGACGGCCAACTCGGCTTCGAAGTCGAGCTTGGTGACGCCGGGCGGGCACGGAACAGCCGTGCCGGGCGCCGTCACGCTCGACGGCAGCTTGGCGATAATGCGCGGCTTTTCAAATGGCGCCACGCCCGTTTCCTTGGCATGGTCGGCATAGTTGCGGCCGATGGCGACAATCTTGCCGGGACGCGGAACCGGTGCCAGCAGCGTCACGGCGCTCAGCGCGATCATCGGCTCGATGCCGGCCTGCCGGACGGCGTCGACATGCAGCGCCAGCGCGGCAAGTGCCGATGGGCCTGCCTGTAGCAGCCGCAGCATGCCACCGCTTGCCGGTTCGATGCCGGCGGTGGCGCAGCGTTGCGTCACCGCTTGCGTCACCGGTGTCTCGCGGACCCAGTCACCGACGGGCAGCAGGTGGTCGTCGCCAACCATGACGCCCGTGCCGGGCCTGCCGTCGTGCAGGTATGTGACGAGCTTCATGCGACGGCCTCGGGAAAGAAGCGGTTCGCCATTACCTGGCAACGCTTGATCAGGCGGCGCTCGTCGGCGCGGTAATCGGCCACGGCGTTGTGTATGGTGCCCATGTTGTCCCACATCAGCACGTCGCCAACGGTCCAGCGGTGGCGGTAGCGGTATTTGTCCTGCAACTGGTGCGCGAACAGGTAGCTCAGCATGTCGTCGCTCTGCTGCTGCGGCAACTCGTTGATGCGCACCGAGTAGCCGGGGTTGGCATAGAGCACCTTGCGGCCCGTGATCGGATGCGTCAGGAACAGCGGATGCGATACCGGCGGCTTGGCGGCGCGCTGTGCGTCGGTCAGCGGCGGGCGCTGGCTGCCTTTCTCACGTCGCATCATTTCCCAGAACTTGTTGAAGTCGTGCAGCACCGTCATGCCGTCGAGCTGTGCCTTGATGTCGTCCGGCAGGCCGTCGTAGGCGGCGTGCATATTGCAGAACTCGGTGCAGCCCAGCGGCTCGCCATCGCGATGCGGGATCTCGATGCCATAGAGGATGTTGCAGAACGCGATCATGCTGCTATACGACATGTCGGTATGCCAGTCCTGCCCCGCGTCGGCCAGGCCGATCGGCGTGCCGTTCTCAACGATGTTCGACAGGATCATGACCTCGGGCATGCCCGGTTCCTGATACTTGCCGGCCACGTTGATCTCAAGTTTGCCAAAGCGCTCGCTGAAGGACTTCAGGCTCGCGGCGTCGAGCCGCTGGCCGGGAAAGCTGACCACGCCGTGGCGGCCGAGCGCCTGTTCGACCGTTGCCTGCTCGGCGTCGGTCAATGGCCGGGACAGGTTCAGGCCTTCGATGCGGGCGCCAAAGCCATCGGCATTGGGCAGGATGTTCATGAGGGGTCTCCGTTTCTGGCTTGTTGAGTGGGGCGCCTTACCAGGCGGCCGTCAGGATCGAAAGAACGTCTTCGGCGCTAGTCACGGGCCTTGGGTTGAAGGCC
Source organism: Cupriavidus sp. (assembly GCA_036746135.1). Taxonomy (GTDB): domain Bacteria; phylum Pseudomonadota; class Gammaproteobacteria; order Burkholderiales; family Burkholderiaceae; genus Cupriavidus. The sequence goes on along the minus strand of DAIOET010000385.1, from coordinate 2,672 downwards.
AGGCCGCGCTCGCCCATCACGTGGTGTGCCACGGCGGGCAGTGTCTCCGCGGCGATGCCCAGGTCGCGCAGGCGCGTGGGTACACCGGTGTCCGTCTGCAGGGCCAGCAGGCATGCGGGCAGGTCGTGGCCGCCGAGCGCGCGCGCGGCGGCATCCGTTTCGGCCTGCGCCGCCGGCGCGTTGAAACGCACCGCGTGGGGCAGGATCACGGCATTCGCGGCGCCATGCGCCACACCGAACGTGGCACCAAGCACATGGCAGATCGCGTGATGAAGGCAACTACGTGCGCTGGCCAGCACCATGCCGGACAGGTGTGCCGCCAGCATCAGTTCCGCGCGTGCGGATTCGCTCCGTGGTGCGCGCGCCAGTTCGCGCATCGCGCTGCCAAAGCGGTGCGTGGCGTCGATCGCCAGGACGGAAGCGATGGGCGAGGCAGCCGTCGAATAGAGGCCCTCGATGCAATGCGCCAGGCCATTCATGGCCGTGCTCAGCAACAGCGCTGCCGGGATCTCGCGCGTGGCCGACGGGTCGGCCAGTACCACGCGGCTGGCGAGCTGTGCATCCCAGAACAGCAGCTTGGTTCCGGCATCGGTGCGGATGCCGAATGACGGCGTGACTTCGGCGCCGGAGGCCGTGACCGGTATCGAAAGGATCGGCAGCTTTGGCGCCAGCAACGGGGGCAGGATCACCTGACGCGGCGGAATGAAGCGGCTGGCGTGCTGCGCCAGTTCGCCGCCTTCGGCCAGCAGCAGCGTCACGGCTTTGGCGGTATCGCTGACACTGCCGCCGCCCACGGCCACGATGCCGTCGATGCGTGCACGGCGTGCGGCAGTGGCGATATCGGTGACGGCCTGTACCGAAGAGTGCGCGGGCACGTCGCTGACGGACAACGACACGCTATCGCGTAGCAGGTCGCTCACCGTTGCATGAAGTGCCGACGCCGCCGTGCGCGGGCTGCTCAGCAGCAAGGGCCGGCGCACCCCGAGGCGGTCCAGCTCTTCGGGCAGGGCCTGTACGGCGCCGGCGCGCAGCACCAGGCGCGTGCGCAGGGACTGATGGGCAAAGTCGTGGGCGTTCATCGGCTCAGGCCACCGCGGCAAAGCGGAATTCGGGAGTGATGGTCAGGGCCAGCAGCAATGCATCGCCCGCGTCGTGCCGGATCGTGGCGCGCACCGCATAGAGCTGGGAGGGGCCGTCGATGGTCACCAGCCCCTGCGGCGGCGTGCCGTTATCAAAGCGATATACGGCCATATAGCCCCCGGCTTCGACGACGTTCCGGTCATGCGTGTGCACCAGGACGTTTGTCAGTACATGGCGGATTCGTTGCGTTGCCGAGCGCGCCTGCATGGCTTCGCGCATCGCCGCGTGCCCGCGCAGCGCCACGCCCTGGCGATGCCAGGTGCCTTCGGGGTCGAACAGCGCGAGCAGGCCGTCATAGTCCGATTGGTCCAGGCAGTGAAAAAAACGGTGCAGCAGTTGCTGGCACAGGGGCAGGAGGGCCGAGTGGGGCGACATGGGGGGCGACATCGATTGTTTTCGTGTTGGAAGCAAGCGAAAGCACCTGCATTGCCGCAAAGACTACCGGCCGGTCTTGCGGTCGGGAAGCACATGGACGAGAATTTGTTGTTTCCATACTGGAAACAACAGGGGCACTATGGACCGGCTGCGCTGTATCGAGGTTTTCCTGGAGGTGGCCAAGGGCCGCAGCTTTTCTGCCGCGGCCGAGCGGCTGGGCATGTCCAAGGGCAATGTGACCAAGCATGTGGCCTGGCTGGAGACGTCGCTCGGCGCCAGGCTGCTGACGCGCACGACCAAGAGCGTGGCGCTGACCGATGCGGGACTGTCGCTGCTGGATGCTGGCGCGGACCTGCTGGAACGCTACGACCAGGCGCAGGCCGCGATCGAAGGTTCCATCACGTCGCCGCGTGGCGCATTGCGGGTGGGGACGCCACCCTCGTTCGGTGCGTTTCACCTGGTGCCGCTGCTGACGGAGTTTTCCGTGCTGCACCCCGACGTGCAGGTCATCCTGCACCTGGACGATGGCCGCGCCGATCTGGTCAAGGACGGCCTCGACCTGTCCGTGCGCATCGCGCCATCGCTGCGGGATACAAGCTACGTCGCGCAGAAGCTCGCCGTGGTGCCGCAGATCCTGGTGGCGTCGGATCGTTATCTGGCGGCGCGCGGGCACCCCGCGACGCCGCAGGATCTACTCCAGCACGATTGCCTGGTGCACGCGCTCAAGTCGCCGACCAATACCTGGGCATTCAAGGGGCCGGACGGCAATACGTCGGTGCGCGTGACCGGCACGATCCGCGCGAATTTTGGTGAAGCGCTGCGGCATGCGGCCATCCTCGGCCACGGCATTGCGATGCACCCGACCTACATGGTCAACGACGACCTGCGGGAAGGACGGCTGCGGCGTGTGATGCCCGACTACCAGCCCACGGTCCTGGATATCTTCGCGGTGTTCCCCAGCCGGCAGCACATGCCGACCAGGGTGCGGGTGTTCATCGATTTCCTGAAGACGCGCTTCAGTGATGTCTCCGGCTGGAGCTGAGCGGGGCTGAGATTTTTCCGGCAATCGGGAATGTCAATCCCATGAAAGCGTAGTACGGGCCAGGGGAAACCCGCGGCCGCAAATGTGCAAAAATGGCGCGAGTCACTACCAGGTG
>DAIOET010000384.1:2321-4434 GCA_036746135.1 Cupriavidus sp. | reverse complement strand
CGCGCGTTCATGGAAGCCATCGAATCGATGATGGGGGCGGATCTCGACGATCTCGGGCAGTAACTTGCGCTGTGTGAGGTGTCCGGCAAAACCGGGGGAGTGCTTTGCCGGACTTGCTTCGCCGGGGGTGGCGAAGCCGGGGGATCAGGCGCCTTCGCTGAAGGTGTCGCGCGGTTCGGTCACGGTGCGTGCGCCTTCGCTGTAGACGTCGCGCTTTTCGGTCACCGAGCGTGCGCCTTCGGTGTACACGTCACGCTTTTCGGTCACGCCGCGGGCGCCGTCCAGGTACGGGTCGATGGTGCGGCCAATGCTGCCGTCCAGACGGGCGAGGTCGTTTACCGGTTGCGAAGCTTGAGCGGCGGTGGCGCCAGCCGACAGGCCGATGGCGCAGAGCAGGGAGAGGGCGAGGGTCTTCATGGTTGTGCTGTTCCTACTTATTGGCAGAGATCGCGGGCGGAACCCGCGGTGGCTGTAATGTAGGCTTCGGCACGGACCGGAAAAAGGGAGAATCCTCGACAGACTGTCCAGCGATTCGAACAGTAGGTGTTAACCCTAGGGCGGCAAGTTGTGTTACGGTGGCGACCCGCCACCGGTCAGCGAAACAAGGTTAGTGGTTGCTTACACCACTCCGCGGCTGACGCCCGCGATCACCATCAGGAGGATCTGGGCGATCACAAACAGGATCAGTGGCGACAGGTCGAAGCCGCCCAGGCGCGGCATCACGCGCTGGATCGGGCGCAGCAGCGGCGCGGTCAGGTGCCAGATCGGGCCGGCCAGCGGCGATTGCGGGTTGATCCAGGACAGCACCGCCATCAGCAGCGTTACCCACATCACCATGCTGATACCCCACTTGAGCAGGCTCAACAGCGCCAGCGCCAGGATGGCGGGCAGAAACGCGATCGGATCGGCATTCAGCACCAGCGCACGGCATACCAGGAACGCCACGGCGGTCAGGTAGGCGGCCAGTACGGTGGCCCAGTCGATGCCACCGATACCGGGGATGATGCGGCGCAGCGGGCGCACGATCCAATCGGTTACCTGAAAGACCCCTTGCGACACCGGATTGCGCGATGGCAGGCGGGTCAGCTGCATCCACAGGCGCAGCAGCAGGGCCATGCCAAACAGCGTAAAGACGGTATCCAGCAGAAAGAGGACGATTTCCGAGAACATCGGGCGGCTTTCCCTTTTAGGCGTTAGAGGGCGACAGGGTGTCGACGACCGCACAGATTCTGCCATACCGCGCCGCCCCGCCCCTCCGGAAAATAGAGGTCGAATGCGGCTCAGCGCACCGGATACCGGCATGGCATCCCCATATAATGGGCGCCTTATCCGATTCCACCAGAGCAGCCAAACATCCCTTATGGCACGTCAGCCCGCTTCCGCGAAGTCGTCAATCGATGCCAACGCACTGAGCAAACAGGACTTCGAGGCGCTGTCCGATTTCCGCTACCAACTGCGCCGCTTCCTGCGGTTTTCCGAAGATGCCGCGCAGTCCGAAGGGGTGACCGTCCAGCAATACCTGCTGATGCTCCATATCCGGGGCAGTCCGGACAAGAACTGGGCGTCGGTGGGTGAACTGGCCGAACGGCTGCAGGCAAAACAGCATGGCGTGGTGGCGCTGGTCAATCGCTGTGAGGCGGCCGGGCTGGTGGCGCGCAAGGCAAATCCGGAAGACCGCCGCGTGGTGCAGATCCATCTGCTGGCCAAAGGCGAACGTTGCCTGAACCGGCTGGCCGCGCTGCATCGGGCCGAGCTGGAGTCGCTGCGCGGCACGTTCCGCGTGGCACGCATCACGGCGTTCAACGACGACGGGGCCGAGCGCAGCTGAGGATTGCAAGGCAACCGCCAGGCGGTTGCGTCAGCGGCGTTACAGCCGGTTACCCAACACAACCTCCGGTGACACCTGCGCCCAGGCGGCCGCACTAGACTCCCGCGCAATATCCACGATCTATTCGCGCACTGTCGCAGGAGTTCCCATCATGTCCATCACGATTCGCCCGGCCATTCGCACGATTGCACTGGCCGCGCTGGCTGCCGGTACGCTGGCGGGCTGTGCCGTGCCCTATGGTGCCGGCTATGGCGATGGCTATGGCTCGGGATACCAGACCGGCTA
>DAIOET010000384.1:0-2221 GCA_036746135.1 Cupriavidus sp. | reverse complement strand
GGGCAGCTACGACGGTGCCAATGGCAACGCGGGCTACAGCGACCCCTATGCGGTGCGCTATGGCTGGGTGGAGTCGATCGAGCAGGTGGGTGGCCAGCCGGCAAACGCCAGCGGTGTGGGCGCGGTGCTCGGCGGTGTGGCGGGCGGCCTGCTAGGCCATCAGATTGGCGGTGGCCGAGGCAACACGGTGGCCACTATCGGTGGTGCGGTGGCTGGTGCGCTGGCCGGCAACGAAGTGGAAAAACGCACCAACACCACGCCGCCGGCGTTTCGGGTGCGCGTGCGCACCAACGACAACGGCTATCTCACGCTGACGCAGAACACCCCTTACAACCTGCGTATCGGCGACCGTGTCAAGATCCAGAACGGCGTGGCGATGCCCTACTGAGCGGTTCGTGCCGCCCGGCACGCGGGCTGGGCAGGCGGCGCGTATTACGACAGCGCGTTGGCCAGGAAGGTCAGTGCCCGGCCATGCGCCAGGGCCGCGGAGCGCTGGTGATACGAGCCGCGCGCCCAGCAGTTGAAACCATGATCGGCCTGGTCGTAGACAAAGACCTCGGTGCCGCGCTTGCCGGTCACGGCCTGGCGCACCTTCTCCACATCGTCCGGCGTGATGTGCGCATCGAGGGCGCCGTAGTGGAACTGCACGGGAACGCTGATGGCCGCCGCTTCATGCAGGTTGTTCTGGATGCCGCCGCCGTAGTAGGGCACCGCCGCATCCACCAGGCCGCGCGCCGCGGCCATGTACGACACCAGGCCGCCGAAGCAGTAACCCACCGCGGCCACCTTGCCGCCTTCGCCAGTCTCGGCGCGCAGCGCTTGCACCGTGGCCGCGATGTCGGCGATCGTATCTTCCAGGTTCACGGCCTTGCGCAGCTCCATCGCCTTTTCCCAGTCCTTGCCGTCGTAGCCGAGTTCCACGCGCGGCGCCGAGCGCCAGAAGACGTCCGGCGCCAGCACGACGTAGCCGTCGGCCGCGTACTGGTCCGCAACGGAGCGGATATGTTCATTGACGCCGAAGATTTCCTGGACCAGCACGATGCCCGGATTGCCGGGCTTCTTGCCGGCGGGCGGCAGGCTCAGGTAGGCGTCGAAGCTGCCGTTGGCGGTGTCGATACGAATCCATCGGCTGTTGGGCGTGGTGCTCATGTTCGGAAAACTCCAGGGGTTTGTCAGTGCGGGCGCGCGCCCGGCAGCCGCCAAGTGTGCCACTGACCTGCCAATCGTGCAGGGCAGCGTTCGGCGCGCGGGCCGCGCAAAAAAATATGCCGGCACCCGCGGGAGGGGTAGCCGGCATGGCGGCCGCCGTTTCCGGCGGCTCAGGACTGCTTGACTCGATGTTCGGCCGCGCCTGTTACCAGCGCAGCTGTACGTTCTTTTCTCCGGGGCTCAGCGTCGTGCGCTTGGACGTGCCCTCGAAGGTGGCCACGACCTGATAGGACGCGTGCGGTCCCTTGATCAGGCAACGCGGACCGGTGGACGTGAATTCGGCCACCTGCTGACCGTTCCGCATCAGCTTGACGTTGACGTCCGAGAGGAATTCCCCGCGTCCGCCCTGCGTGAACAGCAGGCCCATGTCGTAGTTGCGGGCTTCGCTGTTCATCTCCGCCTGCTCGTCGGCAGCCACGCCACCGCAGACATAGGTGAACGGGCCAGCCGTGGATGTCCGCATGTCGGCGCGCGCGGCCATCGACATGCCCAACGACGCGGCGGCAATACCTACTGCACACCAGATACGCGCCTGTCGACCAATCGAAAAGTTCTTTGCTTGCATCGCTTCCTCCTGCCAGTTGTCGGGATGGCGCGATGGAGCTGACCATGAGGCAGGGGTATGGCAGTCATGCAGGCCCGGACGACGGCCCGTCGCGACATCCTCGGTAGGTGTCTCAAGTAGACACCGAGGCACAGCAGGGGTCTGTCGGGGTTTCGCTGATCTTCCTGCGGGAAGCGACTGATGGATGCGTGGAACAGCGGGCAGTTCCGCCCGTATTCGTTCCGACAGGCAGGAAAGGAGAGGCGCCGCTCACCTGGGCGCCTCGACAAGTGCTTCAGTAGGCCGACGATTTTTCGAATCGCGTGCGCCAGTTGTCGGTGTAGGCGCGCACCACGGCGCTGTCGCCACGGATCAGCATGCCGTTCTCCGCGTTACGTTCCTGCGCGGATTTCGTGAAGTTGAACGACCCCGTGAACACGGCCTGGTCGTCGAACACCATCACCTTGT
>DAIOET010000383.1:0-4444 GCA_036746135.1 Cupriavidus sp. | reverse complement strand
TGGCCAATCCCTTCGCAAACATGACGACCGCAGGCAAGGTCAACGAGCGCTATCTTCAGCGTGACCTGCCCGCCTACATCGTCAGTGCGGGACTGGCGCTGCGCGGCCTGCAATAAGCCACCGGGGGGACACGCATGTCCGCGACGACGAATTCCATTCCGTCGGTCAACCTGCTGCCGTATCACGAGGCGCGCAAGGCAACCCGGCGCAAGAAGGTCTACAGCATGCTGGGTGGTGCCGCGGGTGCTGGCGCGCTCGTGGTGCTGATCGGCGGCTTCTACATCGATTCCCAGATCGATGAAACGACCGTGCTCAACCAGACGCTGGTGACCGAGAACGCCCGCATGGACGGGCAGATCAAGGAAGTCAACACGCTCAAGAAGGATATCGAGGCGCTGCTGGATCGCCAGCGCGCTATCGAGAGCCTGCAGGCGCAGCGCAACCTGCCAGTGCAACTGCTGGAAGAACTGGTGCGCCAGGTGCCCGAGGGTGTCTACCTGACGGGCCTCAAGCAGACCGGAGACGACTTCGTCATGACTGGCGTGGCCCAGTCCAACGAACGCGTGTCCGAGCTGCTGCGCAACATCGGTCAGGTGCAATGGCTGGATCGTGCCGAGCTTGTGGAATCGAAGGCAATCATGATGACCAACAACCTGCGCGAGCAGCGCCGGCTGTTTGATTTCTCGATGCGCTTTTCGTACCGCGCGCCGGAACAGCCGGGCGACAAGAAGAAGGGCGGCGCCTCGGGTGCGGCAGCCAAGCCGGCGGGAGGCAAGGTCTGATCATGGCACTGAATTCCGATATCTCGCTGCAGGACCTGACCGCGCAATTCCGCGGGCTGAACCTGAACGAACCCGAAACCTGGCCCGCCGCGCCGCGTGTGCTGTTCTCTGTCCTGGCCGCCGTGATCGTGCTGGTTCTGGGCTGGCAGTTCTACTGGAGCGACAAGAGCAGCGAGCTTGAGCGCAAGCATGCGGAACACGAGCAGCTCAAGCAGCAGTTCAGGTCGAAGGTGACGCAGGTGGCCAATCTCGAAGAGCTGCGCAAGCAGAAGGTCGAGGTGGAAAAGCGCGTGGCTCTGGCCGAACGGCAACTGCCGAACAGCACGGAAATGGACGCGCTGCTGGCGGACGTCAACCACGCCGGCGTTGCACGCGGTTTGCAGTTCGAGTTGTTCAAGCCGCAGGCCGCAGTCATCAAGCCGTACTTTGCCGAAATCCCGGTCAATCTGAAGGTCACTGGCCGCTATCACGACGTTGCGTTGTTCAACGCGGACGTGGCGGCCCTGTCGCGGATCGTTTCGATGCGTAACCTGAACATGACCGTCGCCAAGGACGGCACGCTGTCGATGGAAGCGGTAGCGATGGCATACCGCGCGCTGGACCCGGACGAGCAGGCCGCACAGCGCAGGGCTGCCGCGGACGCCGCCGCCAAGAACAAGAACGGAGGCGCCAAGTGAGCCGCCTGATCCGACGTCCACCACCAGTCGCTCTGCACACGATCGCCGCCGCTGCGCTCGCCGTAGTGGTGCTTGCCGGCTGCGGCCAGAGCGACGACGCCGGCCTGCAGCAGTGGATGGCGCAGACGCGCGCCGCCAAGGCGCCGCCGCCCGAACCGTTGCCCGAGGTCAAGCCATACACGCCGCGTGAATATGGCGGGCGCACTTCGCCGGAGCCGTTTGCGCAGACCAAGATTGGCGAGCTGAACAAGACGATGTCTGAGTCGCCGGAGGCCGGCCGGCGACACGAGCCGCTTGAAGACTATCCGCTGGAGAACTTCAAGATGCTTGGGATGCTGAAGAAAAACGGCGAGACCTACGGTGTCGTACGCGTAGATAACAAGATCCATCACGTCAAGGTGGGTCAGTATCTCGGCCAGAGCTATGGCCGGGTGGTCCGCATCAACGATCAAGAGATCGTGTTGCGCGAATTGGTTCGGGAAGGGGTCTCAGATTGGAAAGAGAAAATGACCAGCCTGAAGCTGGAGGCATCCGCATGATCACGGCACGTTGGGTCCGGGCGCTTGCGGGCGCTTCAGCTATGGCGCTTGTGCTGGCCTCTCCGGCCGCGCTTGCACAGAACAACCAGCTCAAGCAGGTGGAGGCCAACGTCGTTGGCGAGCAGACCGTTTTCACGGTCGACCTGCAGAGCCCGCTGGCCCAGAAGCCGGTGGACTTCACGACGCAGAACCCTGCAAAGATCGCGATCGATTTCTTCGATACGGGATTTGCGGCGGGCCGCGCGCAGTATGACTACGCGGGCAAGCTGCTCAAGAGCGCCAACGTGATGCAGATCGGGGACCGCACCCGCGTGGTGCTGAACCTGGCCCGCTCGGCTACGTACCGCACGGAAATGCGTGGCACGCAGTTCGTGGTGCTGATGGACAACGTGGCGCAGACGGCCGCGGCGACCGTGCCGACGTTCGCACCGGCAGCACCGGCGATGCAGCCGGTGGCTGCAAATCGCACGCTGATCCGCAATATCGACTTCCGCCGCGGCACCGATGGTGCCGGCCGCGTGGTGGTGGATCTGTCGTCGCGCGATTCGGGGATCAACATCCAGCAGCAGGGCCAGAACCTGGTGGTGGACTTCCTCGGCACCGGGCTGCCAACGGATCTGCGCCGCCGCTTCGACGTGACCGACTTCGGTACGCCGGTGCAGGCCATGCGCGCCACCGACGCCAACGGCACCGCGCGTCTGACGATCGAGCCGCGTGGTAACTGGGAATACAGCTCGTATCAGACGGACAACCAGTTCGTGGTGGAAGTGCGCCAGGTCAAGGACGATCCGAACAAGCTGATCGCGGGCCAGGGGTATCGCGGCGAGCGCCTGTCGCTGAACTTCCAGAACATCGACATCCGGTCCCTGCTGCAGGTTTTCGCGGATTTCACGAACCTGAACATCATCACGAGCGACACGGTGCAGGGCAACCTGACGCTGCGCCTCAAGGATGTGCCGTGGGATCAGGCGCTGCAGATCGTGCTGGATTCGAAGGGCCTGGCATCGCGCCGCAATGGCAACGTGCTGTGGGTAGCGCCCAAGGCCGAGCTGGCAACGAAGGAAAAGCTCGAGCTGGAAGCGCAGCAGCAGATCAACGAGCTTGAGCCGATTCGCAGCCAGGTGTTCCAGCTGAACTACCAGCGTGCCGAAGACGTGCGACGCATGCTGCTGGGCCTGGCCACCGGTGGCGGTGCGGGTGCCGCAGCCGCGGCTCCGGTCGGGGGCGCCGGTGGTGCGGCAGGTGGCGCGACGCGCATGCTGTCCAAGCGTGGCTCGCTGACGGCCGATCCGCGTACCAACCAGCTGTTCGTGTCCGATATCGGTTCCAAGCTTGAGGAAGTGCAGATCTTCCTGCAGAAGATCGACATCCCGGTACGGCAGGTGGTGATCGAGGCGCGCATCGTCGAGGCCAGCGATACGTTCAGCCGCAATCTCGGTGTGAAGCTCGGCTTTGCCTCACGCCGTTCGGGCGCCGCCTACGGCAATACGTACGAGAACGTGGCCTCGCCGTTCACCAAGGATGCGGAATGGACCACGAGCCCGGCCGTCAGCCTGCCGGCAGCGGCCATCAACGGTACCAACCCGGCGTCCGTGGCTTTCAGTATCTTCAATACGGCGGCTGGCCGATTCCTTGACCTGGAACTGTCCGCGCTGGAAGCGGATGGCAAGGGCAAGATCATCTCCAGCCCGCGCGTGGTGACGGCCAACAACATCAAGGCGCTGATCGAGCAGGGTACCGAACTGCCGTACCAGTCGGCCACGTCCAGCGGCGCCACGTCGGTGCAGTTCCGCAAGGCGAACCTGAAGCTCGAAGTGACGCCGCAGATCACGCCGGAAGGGAATGTGCTGCTGGATGTCGACGTGAACAAGGACAGCGTCGGTATCCAGACCGTCAACGGCTTTGCGATCGATACCAAGCACGTGCAGACGCAGGTGCTGGTGGAAAACGGCGGTACGGTGGTGATCGGCGGTATCTACAGCCAGGACGAGAGCAACAACTACAGCAAGGTGCCGTTCCTGGCCGAGATCCCGGTGCTGGGATACCTGTTCCGGAACAACGCGAAGGTCAATAACCGGACCGAGCTGCTGGTGTTCCTGACGCCACGTATCCTGAATGACAGCGTATCGCTGAAATAAGGCGCAATAACGCTGGATTAGTGCTGAGATCAGTCTGAAAACGTGGCTTCCGGGTGCAGTCGGTGGCCCGGATGCAGTAGACTGGCAGGCCGCGTCGTATCTGACGCGGCCTTTTTCTTTTTGGCGGCATCGTTGGCGGTACCGACGGCCAGCCGGGACCGGACCGCAATGGTGCACAATGGCGTATGCAGCACGCCAGCGAGGCGGCCCGGCCGGCGTGCCAATGCCCCGAGCCTTATCGTGCAAGACAGTCCAGTGACAGCCAATCGCCCGAATCTTTTCTTTGTTGGCCTGATGGGCGCCGGCAA
>DAIOET010000382.1:0-4476 GCA_036746135.1 Cupriavidus sp. | reverse complement strand
TGCAGCAGCCAGCCCGAGAAGAACGAAGGCGCATACATGCCCACGAGGTGCCATTCGATGATCTGCGCACCCTGTGTGATCGTGTGCTGGCAGGCGATTGCCGCGATCGGCGTGGCCGTCATCATGAACATCATCACCGCGTTGCCGATGCCGTTGTTGGCGAACGAGGCCAGGAACACCGGCTGCCGCACGATGGCGCCAAGCGGCCGCGCGGGCTGATGATCCGCAGCCGTCCCAGCATGATCGGCACCGGGCGATTCCCGATACGCAACCAGCAGCAGCATCACCGTCAGTGCGCCGAACACGGCCACCACGGCATAGGAGCCAGCAAAGGGCGTCGGCTGCATCATGTCGGCGCTCCACGCGGCGATGGCTGGCCCGCATACCGCAGCCACCACACCACCGGTCAGTACCGCCGAGATCGCACGCGGCTTTTCGGCGGCGGGTGCCGCATCGGCCGCCGCAAGCCGGTAGAAACGGGCGAACGCCTGAAACACGCCAACCAGTGCCGTGCCAACACAGAACAGCCAGAAATCATGGCGCCAGATCGCGGCAACCGACACCCATCCGCCCAGCATGCAGGCAACACCGCCCAGGCAGAACGCAAAGCGGCGGCCAAAGCGCTCGATCACGAATGCGGCGGCAATGGCCGTCAACGCGGAGGCCACGGTGATCAGCGCAAAGGGCAACGTGGCCAGGGCCTTGGTGGGCGCCAGCGTGTAGCCAACCAGCCCGGTCAGGGTCAAATCGACGGATAGCGCGGACGTGTACAACGCCTGGCAGAGTGCCAGCACGCGCGCCTGCCGCATTGCGAGGGAAGCCATCTGCGTCTCCGGAATCGGACAAGAGGATGACTTCCAGCGTACGGGTCCCACTCGGCGGCCGACAGACAAGGTTCCGTGGAATCCTGCCAAACCGCTGGCCGCGCGACGATCCGTGTCAGTTGAACACGTCTTGCCGGTACCGGCCTTGCTGGACGAGCGCGGCGAACCAGTCCGATGCCGCTTCGGGCGTCATGGCGCCCTGCTCCGCGCCGATCTCGATCAGCGTCTGGCGCACGGCCGGCGCCATGCGGCGGCCATCGCCACAGACGTAGACCACGGCTCCCGCCTGGAGCTGCCGCCAGACATCCGCACGGCGCTGCCACAGCAGATCCTGCACATAACGCGCGGCGCCAGGCACGACGGAGTAAGCGGTATGGACATGCGCCACGCCGGCATCGGCCCAGCGCGCGACCTCGTCATGGAACAGCCAGTCGTGCCGGGGATGGCGGCAGCCGAAGTAAAGCTGCACCGGTGTCACGTGTTGCCCGGCCGCCTGCTGGGCCGCGCGTTCCTCAAGGAAGCCACGGAATGGTGCGATGCCGGTGCCGGGGCCGATCAGCAGCATCGGCACCGACGGATCGGACGGCGGCGCAAATGGTGGATTCGGCGTGCGAATCGATGCCGACACCTGCGCGCCTGGCGGCAGTGTCTGCAGCCACGTCGACGCCACGCCGCGAAACTGGCCGCGTCCCGATAGCGCGGGCGCCCAGACCGTGCCAACCAGCAAGGTCGCCACGTCCGGCGACACCAGCGGCGAGGATGCGATGGAATAGAAGCGCGGCCGCATCGGCACCGTGCACGCCAGCAGTTGCTGTAGCGTCAGCGCAATCGCCGGGTACGCCGCCAGGACATCGAGCACGTTCAGGCGCCGCGTGGCAACCCGCGCGGCATACCCTTCCGCGGCATCGTCGGAAGCCAGGCGTTCGAGCGCTTGCCGTGTGACCGGGCAGCGCGTGGCCTGCGCCAGTGCGCGCAGGGTCTGGCGTGACACGACGTCCTGCAACTCGACGAAGTGCGTCAGCAGTTGCCGCAGCGGCAGCGCGTCGCCGATGGGCAGGCCGCGTCCGGCACCGTGCGGCGCCGACAGCGTGACCATCGCCTCCGCGTCGAGGCCGAGCCGCTCGCACAGATCGGTCACGACGCTCGCCGCATTGCGCGGCCAGACCGCGACATGATCGCCCGTCTGGTAGGTCACGCCCGACGGCAGTTGCAGGCGGATCTCGCGCGTCGACGTACGCGGCGCTTCGATCGAGAAATCCCACAGCCCTGCCGGGTCGCTGACCAGTTCGGTATTGGCCAGCACCGTGAAAGGCTGCGTGCCGGCCGGCAGCGTATCGGCACGAATCGCGTCGACGCTGCGCACCCGCACCTCCACGCCGACGCTGCCCGTGTTGGCGCCATCGGCCTGCAACGCCTGCCACAGTTGCGCGAGCCAGCGCTCGGCTGCCTGATCGAAGTCTGCATTGCCGTCGGCCTCGCCACGCGGCACCAACGGCACCGCGCCGGCCTGCGTGAAGAAATCGAATACCCTGCGCGGAAACGCCTGGTACGTAGCCCATTGCGAGTTGCCGCAACCGAGCAACGCCAGCCGCAACCCGTCGACACGGTAGGCATCGGCGCCGCCGGCATCGAGCATCGCTTCGAATCTTCGGCCCGAATCGGGCGCGCGGCCGTTGTAGGTGGCGGCCACGACGACCAGCAGTCCCGACGTGGGCAGCGCATCGACGATATCGTCCAGGTCAGCGAGCGTGGCATCGAAGCCCGCCGCCACCGCGCCACCATGAATCTGCTCGGCCAGCTCGCGCGCGGTGCCCAGGCTCGATGCGCACAGCACCGTCATGGCCTGCCCATTGCCGCGCACTTCCGCCTGCCCGGTATCGGCCACGACCTCCGAGATGGCCCGCGTCACGATCCGCTCATGCGGACGCCGGCGGCGCGCGCGCAGGATAAGGTTGTCCGGCTTGATCGTCAGCGTTTCCTTGAGCCGGAACTGGTAGTCGTAAGGGTCGTGGAATGCGAAGTTCCGCAGCATCAGCGCCAGTGCCAGCTTGGCTTCGGTCAGCGCGAACTGGCGGCCGATACACGCCCGTTCGCCGTGGCCGAAGGGCATATAGGCGTGCGCCGGAAGCTTCGCCTCGTTCTCGGGCAGGAAGCGGTCGATGTCGAATCGCTCCGGGTTCTCCCATACCTTGGGATCGCGGTGCAACGCAGTGAGCACCACCGAGACGCGGCGGTTCTGGCGCAGCCGGTAGCGGCCGCCCAGCACAACATCCTGGAACGGCGCCACGGCAAACGCCGGCGCGGTGGGCCAGAGGCGAAGCGTCTCCTTGAGTATGCGATCGAGCACTGGCATGCGCGCCAGATCGGCATAGACCGGCGGTGCATCGCCGGGCAACACCGCATCCACTTCCGCATAGGCCTGCGCCAGCACGCCGGGATTGCGCAGCAGTTCGTACAGCGTGAATGTCAGCAGGCCGCTGGTGGTTTCGTGGCCGGCAATCAGGAACGTGATGACCTGGTTGCGGATATTGGCGTCGTCAAGCTGCTGGTCGGTCTCCGGGTCGTGCGCTTCCAGCATCAGGTTCAGCAGATCCATGCCTGGCCGGGGTGCGCTGCGCCGCTGCCGGATCACGTCGTCCACGAGGTTGCGCATGTAGGCCACGTCTTCGGCGAACTGGCGGTGCGCGCGACCCATGAAGCGGTCCTGGATCGGCAACCGCGTCAGCTTTTGCATCGCCTCTTCAAGCGCACCGACCATCGCCACGATGAACGGGTCCAGCTCATCGCTGGCGAACGATTCGAAGTCGTACCCGAAGCCGGATAACGCGATGGTGTCGAGGGTCAGCCGCGTCATGTCGTCGGCTACCGCGATGTCGGCGTCGGGCCCCTTGCGGTCCCATTTTTCGACGAGACGGTTAGCCACGCGCAGCATCACGTCGAAGTAACCCTTCATCGCGCGCTGGCTGAACGCCGGCATCAGGATGCGGTGCGCGCAGCCCCAGTTCGCTTCATCGCTGTGTGCGGTGAACAGTCCGTCGCCAGCCATGTCGCGCAGATACGACAGCGGGGGACCGATGATTTTCCGAAAGCGCGCCGGATCGCAAATCTCGGCGGCCAGTGCCACCGACGAAACGAATGGCACCCGCCGCCCGGCGAAGTCGAGTTCGAAAATGCCGTCGTGATGGCGGCTGCGCGCCAGCAGATGCTGGCCGACCTCGCCCGGTGTGATCTGGAACAGGTTGCCGACGATTGGCCAGCCCGGATCTCGCGGAATCGGTTCCAGTGCGTCGGCAGCGGTGACGGATGACATGGATGGGGGCGTCCCTTGTCGAAAGCTGTTTGAGGGCGGTGACTGAGCAGCGCGCGAGACCAGAGCATGCCTGCCAATCGACGCATTTTTACACCCCCGCGCCGTGCGTTTGAAATCTTTGTTCGAATCGGGACGCGGGCTCTAGTCGATTACCCGGCCTCGCAGCGCCTTGACCTGCCCGCGCTGGACTTTCGCGTCCACCCGCCGCACCTTCGATGCCCGCGTGGGCCGCGTGGCGCGCCGGATACGCGGGGCCTCGGCCACGCTGCGTACCAGCTCGTGCAGCCGCCGGATGGCTTCCTCGCGGTTCATCTCCAGGCTGCGGTGCTGCTGCGCCTTGAT
>DAIOET010000381.1:0-4477 GCA_036746135.1 Cupriavidus sp. | reverse complement strand
CGGCCCGACTTGTTGTACTCGGCCTTTTGAACCACCATCGGGTCGGAACCGATCATGAACACGTTGCCGACGCGGAGTTCCTGTGCGATTTTCATCTGAACTGTCTTCCTGAAAAAAATGGTCCGGGAACGATGGATGCCCGGAAATCGGTATGGCGAAGGCGTGCAGCCGGCAGTTTGTTCTTGGCCTGGAAACCTGGCCCGCCATCAGTATTGAAATCAACCGGTTATTTTACCTGATTTTCGCTGAAGGCCACGAGATTCGCGGCCAGGTCGCCCAAGTGCTGCAATTGCCTCTGCCAGCGGTCCATGCCGGCGGTCAGCGCTGGCAATTGCGCCTGCAACTGCGCCCAGTCGGGGTGCGTTCCATAACCGTTCCAGGCATGCGAGAACGCGGTCAGCGCGGCGGATGCCTCGGGTGCCACACCGGCGCGCGCAAAGCGTTCCAGCCAGGCATCGAGCTTGATGTGATGCGCCCGGTCATCCTGCGGATAGATGTGCCAGATCATTGGCCTGGCCGCCCAGTGCGCGCGCACGCACGAATCTTCGCCGCGCACGAAATTGACGTCGCAGGTCCAGAGCAGTTCGTCATAGTGTTCCTGACGGACGAACGGAATGCCGTGCACGATCAGGTTGCCGCGATAGTGCGTGGCGCCAGGCGTCAGTGCGGCGCCCAGCCATTGCTCGATCTGTCCGGCGGCGAGTCCCTGGGGGACGAAACACTCGATCGGGGTGCTGCCATCGCGCCATTGCTCCAGCAGCGCAGGCGTGGCCGGGTTGGCATACGCAAAGAAGCTGACCTTGAGGGTGTCATGTGCCGGCTGCACACCCAGGCGGTGCCACAGCGTGGCCTGCGCCGCGGGGCTGGTGCGGAAGGTGTCGCGCGATGCGCCGATCATCGATTCGCGCAAGAGGCCGCCGGTGCCGCGCGCAAATCCGGGAAAGAAGAAATGCTTGGTCAGCGGTAGTCGCGGATGTGGCGACGCCATCGCGTGGTGCTCGCTGACCCAGTCCTCGGCACTCAGGTATTCCAGGTTGAGCCAGACCGGCTTGCGGGGCGCGGCCGCCATTGCTGTCAGGAACGATTCGGGCAAATGGCAGGCGAATGCCTCGATGACGACGTCATGGGGCGCGGGGGCGTCGAAAGGGGCGTCGGGGCGCGGGTCCCAGCGATGCACGTCGACGCCGGCCAGGCGCTGATGCGTGGCGGCCGGCTCGATTTCCGGGGCCAGCCGGGCAAAGCTGCCCAGGTCATCCACCCAGAGACGTACCGCGTGCCCGTGCTCCTGCGCAAGCTGGCGCGCCAGCCGCCAGCAGACGCCGATGTCACCGAAGTTGTCGATGACCGTGCAGAAAATGTCCCAGGAGCGGATTGGCATGATACGGATGGCGTTGAAGACAAGACGAGAGCGGCCGTGCCGGAAGAAGTCCCGCGGGCGAATTGCTCTAAACTTGCGATTCTAGGTCAGCGCCCCGTGTCGGCGCACCCTGTGCGCACACCATATCAGTCCAATCGCCTCCCCGATGCCCGAGCAGGAACCCGTCTCTCCGACCGATCCCGTATTGCCCGAACCCGATGCGGCGCCCGCGCCGGTCGCCGAGCCGCCCGACGTGCCCGAGTTCGATCCGCGTCCCATCCTGGCGCGGATGCCGGGGCTGCCCGGCGTCTATCGCTACTTCGATGCCGATGGCAACGTGCTCTACGTGGGCAAGGCGCGCGATCTGAAGAAGCGGGTGTCGAGCTACTTCAACAAGACGCAGTTGTCGCCGCGTATCGCCATGATGGTGGGCAAGATCGCGCGGATCGAAACCACGGTGGTGCGGACGGAAGCCGAGGCGCTGCTGCTTGAGAACAATCTCATCAAGGCGCTGGCGCCGCGCTACAACATCCTGTTTCGGGATGACAAGTCGTACCCGTTCCTGAAGCTGACCGGCCACAAATTTCCTCGCATGGCCTACTACCGGGGCGCGACCGATCGCAAGCACCAGTACTTCGGTCCGTTCCCGAACGCGCATGCCGTGCGCGAAAGCATGCAGATCTTGCAGAAGGTGTTCCAGCTGCGCACCTGCGAAGACACGGTGTTCAACAACCGTACGAGACCGTGCCTGCTGCATCAGATCCACCGCTGCACGGCACCATGCGTGAAGGCGATTTCGGAAGATGATTACGCGCGCGACGTCGGTAATGCCGCGCGCTTTCTGCAGGGCCGCGAGACGGAGGTACTCGAAGGGCTTCAGCAGAAAATGGAGTCTCACGCCGTGCAGCTGCAGTTCGAGCAGGCCGCCGCGGTGCGTGACCAGATTGCGGCACTGTCGACCGTGCTCAAGCGCCAGGCCGTGGAAGAAGTCGGCCAGGCACGCGATATCGATGTGCTGGCCGTGGCCGTGCAGGGCGGCCGCGCATGCGTGAACCTGGCAATGGTGCGCGGCGGCCGGCATCTGGGCGACAAGGCTTATTTTCCCGCCCACGCCGATGAGGCCGCGATGATCGTCGAAGAAAGCGACGACATCGGCGAGCCGGTCGGCGATCAGGGCCCCGAGGCCGCCGAGGCCATCGTGCAGGATGCCGGACCGCTCTCGGTGGATCGCATCGCCATGCGGGTGCTGTCGGCATTCATGATCCAGCACTACCTGGACCAGGCGCCGCCGCCGATCATCGTCGTCAGCCATCTTCCGGCCGACGGCGCGGTGGTCGAGGCATTGTCGATGCAGGCGGGGCGCAAGGTGGCGCTGGTGCGCCAGCCGCAGGGGCAGCGCAAGATCTGGCTGGAGATGGCCGCGCAGGGCGCTGGTCTGGCACTGGCCAGGCGGCTGGCGGAGCAGGGCAGCCAGGAGGCACGCACGCGCGCACTGGCCGAGACGATCAGTCTCGACATGGAGGACCTGGCCATGCTGCGCATCGAATGCTTCGATATCAGCCATACGGCCGGCGAGGCCACGCAGGCGTCGTGCGTGGTGTTCCATCATCACGAGATGCAGAACAGCGAATACCGCCGCTTCAATATCACCGACATCACGCCGGGCGACGACTATGCCGCAATGCGTCAGGTGTTGACGCGCCGTTATCAGAAGTTGGTCGAGCAGATCCAGGAGGATGGCGGTGATCCCAATGCCGAGGGCGCGGAAGGCGTGCCGCGCATGCCCCGTGTGGTGCTGATCGATGGCGGCAAGGGGCAGGTCGAGGTGGCGCGGCAGGTGTTCGAGGAACTCGGTCTCGACATCGGCCTGCTGGTCGGTGTGGCCAAGGGCGAGGGCCGCAAGGTGGGGCTTGAAACGCTGGTCTTTGCCGACGGCCGTCCTTCGCTGGAACTGGGGCAGGGAAGTGCGGCGCTGATGCTCGTGGCGCAGATTCGCGATGAGGCCCACCGCTTTGCCATCACGGGCATGCGCGCCAAGCGCGCCAAGGCCCGCACGACGTCGCGGCTGGAAGAGATCGAAGGTGTCGGCGCCCGTCGCCGGCAGAAGCTGTTGACGCGGTTTGGCGGCCTGCGCGGGGTAATGGCCGCCAGCATCGACGAACTGGCGAGCGTGGAGGGCATCTCGCGCACGCTGGCCGAAGAGATCTACCGGCAGCTCCACTAGGCGGCCCCTTGCAGGTAGTGGGCGACTTTCGGTCTGAAATTTACGGGTTCAGGCCGAAATCGGCGACAATCGCGCAATCCGCCTTGGCAACCACATCGCAGCCCAGCCAGTTTCTGGCGCAAGAACGCACCGCCCATGCCACTGAACATTCCCATCCTGCTGACCTGGCTTCGCGTGGCCATGATCCCGCTTGTCGTCGGGGTCTATTACCTGCCAGAGGCATGGTTGCCGATGCACACCAAGAACGTGACGGCGGCGTCGTTCTTCATCATCGCCGCCGCCACCGACTGGCTGGACGGTTTTCTGGCGCGGCGCTGGAACCAGACTTCGGCGTTCGGCGCGTTCCTGGACCCGGTGGCCGACAAACTGATGGTCACGGCGGCGCTGCTGTCACTGCTGGCGCTGGGTCGCGTGGCCGACCTGATCGCGCTGGTGATCATCGGCCGCGAGATCACGATTTCCGCGCTGCGAGAATGGATGGCGCAGATCGGCGCGTCTAAGAGCGTGGCCGTGAACTTCCTGGGCAAGCTCAAGACCACGGTGCAGATGATCGCCATTCCGCTGCTGCTGTTCAACGATACGCTGTTCGGCATGGATGCTTCGATGCTTGGCACCGTCATGATCTACGTGGCCGCCGTGCTGACGCTCTGGTCGATGTTCTATTACATGAAGCTGGCGTGGCCGCAGATCCGGGAGCGCAGCGATGCGCTCAGCGGGGCGCGCACACAAAAATGAAATTCCCTGCAAAAAGTTGTTGACGAGCCGGTTCGGTTTTTGCAATAATCTCGTTCTCGCTGCTGACGACGCAAACGAAAGCAGCAAGATAAGCAGTACTTAGCGTGAATTGCCAGCATAAAGCTGCGTAGTTAAAAGAAGTTGCGCGATAGTCTGCTTTT
>DAIOET010000380.1:0-4479 GCA_036746135.1 Cupriavidus sp. | reverse complement strand
CACTGCTTCGCGCACCTGACCATCGAGGAAAACCTGCTGACCGGCGCCTACACGCGTGGCTTGTCGCGCGCGGAAACGCGTGACGAACTGGAAAAGATCTACGGCTACTTTCCGCGCCTGAAAACGCGCCGCAAATCACAGGCCGGCTATACCTCAGGCGGCGAGCAGCAGATGTGCGCGATTGGCCGGGCCATGATGGCCAAGCCGTCGATGATCCTGCTCGACGAGCCATCGATGGGACTGGCGCCACAGATCGTGGAAGAGATCTTCGAGATCGTGCGCGGCCTGAATGCGCGCGAGAACGTGAGCTTCCTGCTGGCCGAGCAGAACACCATGGTGGCGCTGCGCTATGCGGACTACGGCTACATCCTCGAAAACGGCCGCGTGGTCATGGATGGCGATGCCGAATCGCTGCGCACCAACGAGGACGTCAAGGAATTCTATCTGGGCGTGGCTGCCAACGATGCCGAGGATGGCGCGCGCAAATCGTTCCGCGACGTCAAGAGTTATCGCCGCCGCAAACGCTGGCTGGCCTGATTTTCCGAGGCACCGACATGGCTGAATATTTCGATTCGCTGGAAACGCGTGCGCCCGCGGAACGCGAAGCGGCGCTGCTGGCTGCGGTGCAGCGGCAAGTGGCGCATGCCCAGGCGCACGCGCCGTACTTCGCCGAGATACTGTGCGATTTCGACGCGCGCGAGATTGTCTCGCGCGACACCCTGGCGTTGCTGCCAGTCACACGCAAATCGGACCTGGCTGCGCGCCAGCGCATGGCGCCGCCATTGGGCGGCCTTAATGCTACCGCGCTCGGCGGACTGCGCCACGTGTTCCAGTCGCCGGGACCAATTCATGAACCCGACGGTTTTGCCGCTGACTGGTGGCGCACCGCACGCGCGATGTTCGCGGCGGGCTTTCGCGCCGGAGAACTCGTCTACAACACATTCTCGTATCACTTCACGCCGGCCGGCATGATGATGGAATCTGGCGCACACCGGCTCGGTTGTTGTGTGTTCCCGGCCGGCGTGGGGCAGACCGAATCGCAGGTACAGGCATTGGCCAGCCTGCAGCCTTCTGCGTATGCAGGCACGCCCTCATTCCTGAAACTGCTGGTTGAACGCGGCGGCGAAATGGGACTTCCCTGCGGCAGCCTGACCAAGGCGCTGGTGTCCGGCGAAGCCTGCCCGCCCGCGCTGCGTGCCTGGTTGCGCGATCATGGCATTACCGCGCGGCAGATGTATGGCACGGCGGACCTGGGGCTGATTGCCTATGAAACCGATGGCGGTGACGGCTGGGTAGTCGACGAAGGCGTGCTGGTGGAAATCGTCGAACCCGGCGGTTCAAAGCCGATGCCCGAGGGCGAAACCGGCGAGGTGGTGGTCACGGTGCTTGGCAATGGCGACTATCCGTTGATTCGCTTTGGCACTGGCGACCTGTCGGCCATCGTGGCCGATTCGACGCATCTGGCCAGTCCGTGCGGCCGCACCAATATCCGTCTGAAAGGCTGGCTGGGACGTGCGGACCAGGCCACCAAGGTCAAGGGCATGTTCGTTCATCCGGGGCAAGTGGCCGATGTGGTGCGGCGCCATCCCGAGATCCGCGCTGCACGGCTGGTGGTCACCGGAACGGTGGGTGCGGACGTGATGACGCTGCACTGCGATGCCACGCGCGACGATGAGGCGCTGGCCCGTGCAGTGGCCGACTCGATGCGCGAGGTGATGCGCCTGCGTGGCGAAGTGTGCTTCGTCGCGGCCGGAACGTTGCCGCAGGACGGCAAGGTGATCGAGGACGCGCGGCGTTACGACTGAGACGACTGGTCGCCGGTATCGGGGTAGCCGCCGCGTGGCCGAGTCGGCAAGCGGACCATCCAGACCGTAACGGCCAGTCCGATCGCCAGCAAGGTCAGCGACGATACCGGCCGCGCACGCAGCAGCCATGCGGTGGTACCCATCGACAGCCACATCATGGATAGTGCCAGGCATTTGGCGCGAAACGGAATGCTGCGATGGGCCTGCCAGTCGCGCACGAGCGGCCCGAAGCGCTCGTGCGTGATCAGCCAATGATGGAATTTCTCCGACCCGCGCGCGAAGCATGCCGCCGCCAGCAGCACGAAAGGCGTGGTTGGCAGCAACGGCAGGAAGATGCCGATGATGCCGAGCACCAGGCTCAGCACACCGCAGGTGACCCAGAACGCGCGGATCGCGCGTTCGCGGTGCGTCAGCGTTTCAGGCTGGCCGGTTCGGAGGAGCGGGCTTTCGCGGTCGGAAGGTTGCAACGGTTCGGGGGCAAAGGGCGGAAATCGCCCTTATGCTACCAGTCCCAGCCGGGCGCGCGCCGCATCGTACTCGGCCTTCATGCGCGCCACGATCTCGCCGGCGCTCGGAATGTCATGGATCTGGCCCACACCCTGGCCTGCACCCCAGATGTCCTTCCATGCCTTGGTCTTCGAGCTGCCGCTCGAAAAATCCATCTTGCTCTTGTCCGCCACGGGCAGGTCCTCGGGGTCCAGGCCCGAGTTGACGATGCTCTCGCGGATGTAGTTGCCGTGCACGCCCGTGAACAGGTTCGTGTAGATGATGTCCGACGCGGCCGAGCTTGTGATCGACTGCTTGTACTCCTCGCTTGCATGGCCTTCCTGCGATGCGATGAAGCGGGTGCCCACGTAGGCAAAGTCGGCGCCCATAGCCTGCGCGGCCAGTACCGCGTCGCCGGTGGCGATGGAGCCCGACAGCGCGATGGGGCCGTCGAAGATCTTGCGTACTTCGCCCACCAGTGCAAACGGCGAGAGCGTGCCCGCGTGGCCGCCCGCGCCGGCCGCCACCAGGATCAGGCCGTCGACGCCGGCCTCGATGGCCTTTTCCGCGTGACGGATGCTGATGACGTCGTGCAGCACGATGCCGCCATAGCTGTGCACGGCGTCGATCATTTCCTTGACCGGCGCGCGCAGCGACGTGATGAAGATCGGCACCTTGTGTTCCACGCAGACCCGTACGTCGTGCTCCAGGCGCGCGTTCGATGCATGCACGATCTGGTTCACGGCAACCGGCCCGACGGGCTTGCCCGGATTGGCCGCCTGGAACGCCGCCAGATCTTCCTGAATCCGCGTCAGCCACTCGTCGAGCAGCTCGGCGGGACGCGCGTTGAGCGCCGGGAACGAACCGACGATGCCGGCCTTGCACTGCGCCAACACCAGTTCCGGGTAGCTGACGATGAACATCGGCGATGCAATGACGGGCAGGGCCAGGTTCTGCAGGGCCGGTGGAATATGTTTGGCGGCAGGCATGGGAGTGTCTCCTCGAATCCTTATGATGGAACGATCAAAATGCACGATCGTTCGATTATAGGGAGTTTCGGTTTGGATGACGGTGGGTAGAGGATGCAGTCTACGACGCCGCTGCAATTGCTTGAACCAAAAAAAAGCCCCGCTGGGTAGCGGGGCGATTACCACGAAGACTGATAAGAAGAGACGGTCAGACACCTGCCAATGCCTTACCGTGAGATGAATCTTAGTCGGCGTTTGTGACCACCAGAAGACAGTCCCAAACAATTCCGGAAAACCCTGATCAGACCTTTTCCAGCAGCAGTCCCTTCAGGTATTCCCCTTCGGGGAACGCCGCGGACATCGGGTGATCGGTTCCTGCAGACAGCCGACGCAGGATGCGGGCATCGGCGCGCGCATCGGTGACGGCACCGGCCACGATCTTGTGGAACAGTTCCATGCCGATGGCACCCGAACACGAGTACGTGAACAGCAGGCCGCCCGGTCGCAGCAACTGCATGCCGACCAGGTTGATTTCCTTGTAGGCACGCGCGGCACGGTCGATATGCTGGGCCGACGGCGCGAACTTGGGTGGGTCCAGCACGATCAGGTCGAACTGGCGGCCTTCGGCGCGGAATTCGCGCAGCATCTTGAACACGTCGGCGTCGAGCCATGTGGCGCGATCCGCATCGAAGCCGTTCAGCGACACATTGCGGGCCGCGATCTTGAGCGCCTCGCCTGACGAGTCGATCGACGTCACCCAGGTGGCACCGCCGCGTAGCGCAGCCAGCGAGAAACCGCCGGTGTAGCAGAAGCAGTTCAGTACCTCGCGGCCTTGTGCCAGGTCGCCCACGAGCTTGCGGTTGTCGCGCTGGTCCACATAGAAACCGGTCTTGTGCCCGGTGCGCACGTCCACGTAGTAACGCACGCCATGCTCGGTCACCGACAGTTCGGGGTCGGGCTCCGCGCCGGCCAGCACGCCGGTCACGAGCGGCAGGCCCTCGCGCTGGCGTACCGCGGCGTCTGAACGCTCGTAGACGTTCGGGCAGCCGGTTTCCTTGACCAGTGCCTGGACCAGTGCATCCTTCCACTGTTCCACGCCCGCGGAGTTGAACTGGCACACCAGCTGGCCGGTTTCGCCCTGGCCGTAGTAGTCCACCACCAGGCCCGGCAGGCGGTCCGCTTCGCCGAAAATCAGGCGCACGGCGTCGGTGTCGCGCACC
>DAIOET010000379.1:0-4481 GCA_036746135.1 Cupriavidus sp. | reverse complement strand
TAGTTCGTGCGGATGACACGCTTGATCTGCGACATCACGCGCTGGGCTTCTTCCTTGCCCGTGGTGACGATCGACAGGGCGCCCACGCGCTCGCCATACAGCGAGAAGCTCTTCGAGAACGAGCTGGACACGAAGAACGGCAGGCCCGATTCGGCGAACAGGCGTACGGCGGCGCCATCCGGCTCGATGCCGTCGGCAAAACCCTGGTATGCCATGTCCAGGAACGGGATCAGGTTACGTTCCTTGACCAGTTCCACCACCTGCTTCCACTGGGCGTCGTTCAGGTCCACGCCGGTCGGGTTGTGGCAGCAGGCGTGCAGCACGACGATCGTGTTGGCCGGGTACGACTTCAGCGATTCCACCATGCCGGCGAAGTTCAGGCCGTGCGAAGGCGCGTCGTAGTAGGCGTAGTTGACCACCGGGAAGCCGGCGGATTCGAACAGCGCGCGGTGGTTTTCCCAGCTCGGATCGCTGATGGCGACCGATGCGTTCGGGTACAGGCGCTTCAGGAAGTCGGCACCGATCTTCAGGGCGCCGGTGCCGCCAAGTGCCTGTGCCGTCACCACGCGGCCTTCGGCGATCAGCGACGAATCCTTGCCGAACAGCAGCGTCTGGACGGCCTGGTCGTAGGCGGCGATGCCTTCGATGGGCAGGTAGCCACGCGGCGTGGCGGTGGCCAGGCGGGCCTTTTCGGCTTCCTGCACAGCGCGCAGCAGCGGAATTTTCCCTTCGTCGGTGAAGTACACGCCAACGCCCAGATTCACCTTGGTGGCACGGGTATCGGCATTGAATGCTTCATTCAGGCCCAGGATCGGGTCGCGCGGGGCCATCTCGACGGCAGAAAACAAACTCATTTGGGATCTCGTGGTCAGCTGTGTAACAAAACGGAGGGCGTAGAATGCTTCGAACTGCGCTGCGGCTGCGGCGGCTGGCTCCTGACACTACTGACAGAACCTGACAGCATGCCTCAGGCAAACTGGGCTTGAACCGATCCGCGCAACCCCAAGATTCTAGCGTATCCCGCCAGTATTCCTCAGGTTTTTCCCTACGTTTATGACGAATCTCGCTGAAGTCGCCCCGCCCCTGGATGAAGATAAATTCGTCACTTTCCCGGGGTCGCCGTTCCAGCTTTACCAGCCGTTTCCGCCCGCGGGCGACCAGCCTGAAGCCATCCGCCAACTTGTGGAGGGGGTCGAGGACGGCCTGTCATTCCAGACGCTACTGGGCGTGACCGGGTCAGGCAAGACGTTCACGATGGCCAATGTGATCGCCCGCATGGGACGGCCGGCAATCGTCTTCGCGCCGAACAAGACCCTGGCGGCACAGCTGTATTCGGAGTTCCGCGAGTTCTTTCCGCGCAATGCGGTCGAGTACTTCGTCAGCTACTACGACTACTACCAGCCCGAGGCGTACGTACCGCAGCGCGACCTGTTCATCGAAAAAGACTCGTCGATCAACGAGCATATCGAGCAGATGCGGCTGTCGGCCACCAAGAGCCTGCTGGAGCGCAGGGACACGATCATCGTGGCGACGGTGTCGGCGATCTACGGTATTGGCAATCCGAGCGAATACCATCAGATGATTCTCACGTTGCGCACCGGCGACAAGCTTAGCCAGCGGGACATCATCGCGCGGCTGATCGCGATGCAGTACACGCGCAACGAGACCGACTTCCAGCGCGGCTCCTTCCGCGTGCGTGGCGACACCCTCGATATCTTTCCGGCGGAGCACGCCGAAATGGCCGTGCGCGTGGAGCTGTTCGACGACGAGGTGGATTCGCTGCAGTTCTTCGATCCGCTGACCGGCCGCGTGCGCCAGAAGATTCCGCGCTTTACCGTCTATCCGTCGAGCCACTACGTGACGCCGCGTGAAACCGTGCTGCGCGCGATCGAGGACATCAAGGTCGAACTGCGCGAGCGGCTGGACTTCTTCTACAAGGAAAACCGGCTCGTGGAAGCGCAGCGGCTGGAGCAGCGCACGCGCTTTGACCTGGAAATGCTCTCGGAGCTTGGTTTCTGCAAGGGCATCGAAAACTATTCGCGGCACCTGTCGGGCGCGAAGCCGGGCGAGCCGCCGCCGACGCTGGTCGACTACCTGCCGCCCGATGCGCTGATGTTCCTCGATGAATCGCACGTTCTGATCGGCCAGCTGAACGGCATGTACAACGGTGACCGCGCGCGCAAGACCACGCTGGTGGAATACGGTTTTCGCCTGCCCTCGGCGCTGGACAACCGGCCGCTCAAGTTCGACGAATACGAGCGCAAGATGCGTCAGGCGGTGTTTGTGACGGCTACCCCCGCCGCGTACGAGCGGGACCACGCGGGGCAGGTGGTGGAGCAGGTGGTCCGGCCGACCGGGCTGGTCGATCCGGTGATCCATGTGCGGCCCGCCACCACGCAGGTGGATGACCTGCTCAGCGAGATTCATTCGCGCGTGCAGGTCAACGAGCGGGTGCTGGTGACCACGCTGACCAAGCGCATGGCGGAGCAGTTGACCGAGTTCCTGTCCGAGAATGGCGTCAAGGTGCGATACCTGCATTCGGATATCGATACGGTCGAGCGGGTGGAAATCATCCGCGACCTGCGTCTGGGCACGTTCGATGTGCTGGTCGGGATCAACCTGCTGCGCGAGGGTCTGGATATTCCCGAGGTGGCGCTGGTTGCAATCCTCGACGCCGACAAGGAAGGCTTCCTGCGCGCGGAGCGGTCGCTGATCCAGACCATCGGGCGCGCGGCGCGTAACGTCAATGGCACGGCCATCCTGTACGCGGACCGGATGACCGATTCGATGAAGGTGGCCATCAGCGAAACCGAGCGCCGCCGCACCAGGCAGATGGAGTTCAACGAGGCCAATGGCATCGTGCCGCGTGGCGTGGTGAAGCGGATCAAGGACATCATCGATGGCGTCTACGATGCGGACGAGGTCAAGGCGGAGCTGAGCGCGCAGGCCGAGCGCGCCAAATACGAGGACATGAGCGAAAAGCAGGTGGCCAAGGAGATCAAGCGTCTGGAAAAGCAGATGCTCGATCACGCCAAGAATCTGGAGTTCGAAAAGGCCGCGCAGGTGCGCGACCAGCTGGCCAAGCTGCGGGCGCAGGTGTTCGGCGCGGGCGCGGAAGGCGATCACCTTTGAGCGCTGGCAAGCCGGGCAGGCCCGAATGGGCACGGTGCGCCACGGCATCCTATAGTGGTTAGGCAGTCCGCCGCGGGCGGCGGTGCGCCGGATCACGAACCAGAGGAGTGTGCCGTGGTGACACAGTTCGAATATGGTGGTTATGCGGTGGTGGCCCGCGCGATTCCGCGAGCGGGCGGTGGGTTTGCCGGGGTGCTGACCATTGCGGATGCCTTCGGCGAGCCCGGCGGGCCGACATTTGAAACGGAAACCGGCTCGGCGGAAACGCCAGAGGCAGCGCTTGCCTTGGCAGAAGCCGAAGCCATGCGGACAATTGATGCCGGCGAGGTAAGCTGAACTCCCAAAACAGCCGGCACGGCAGGAGACACACTGATGTCCTACAGCAGTGAATGGAAGAAGAGGGTTTTCGAGACGCACGAGATCCAGGTGCTGGTGAAACCCCGGTCGCCAATCGAATGGGACTACACGGTGCGGGTGTGCCGCAAGGGCACGAATATCCGCGCCGCCGACACGCTGGTGGAGACGTCCCCGCCGACGGAACACTACAAGACGCCTGAAACCGCCGAGGCTGCCGGTTTTGCGCGTGGCAAGCAGCTGGCGGAACGGCTCTAGCGAAAATTCGCGCGCGGCGTTCGGAGGCGAGGCGGTAAAATCGCGCCGATGAAAAAATACGCCATCCTGATGTGTTGCATGGGCAATATCTGCCGTTCCCCCACGGCGGAGGGCGTGCTGCGCGCCAAACTCCAGTCCGCCGGACTGGCCGACAGGATCGAGCTCGATTCCGCGGGCACCCATGACTATCACGTGGGCCGTGCTCCCGATGCACGCAGCCAGCGCCATGCGCTGCGGCGCGGTTACGACCTCTCCGCGCTGCGCGCACGCCAGGTGGGTGTGGCGGATTTCGATCGGTTCGACCTCGTGCTGGCGATGGACCTCGATAACATGGCCGCGCTGCGCCGGCTGCATCCCGAGGTCAGCCCCGACAAGCTGCGGCTGCTGATGAGCTTTGCCACCCGTCATCGCGCCGAGGAGGTGCCCGATCCGTATTACGGTGAAGGCGATGGCTTCGAGCAGGTGCTGGATTACGTGGAAGATGCCTGCGACGGCGTCGTGGCGATGCTCAGGCGTGAGCTGGAGTGACGCGCACCGCGTGCGCTGCCATGCGAAAGATCAACGTAGCGCACTTCTCGTGGCCGATGTCCTAAGCTCGGCCGATTCATCGTTATCGCTGGCGGAATAGTGCGTTGTCGGACAGGGAACTTGACTGATTTAGTCGGGATATCTTAAACTCGACCGAAATTCTCAAGTATTCCCTCTCCCCGAGCATCATGAGACTGACCACCAAAGGC
>DAIOET010000378.1:3301-4490 GCA_036746135.1 Cupriavidus sp. | reverse complement strand
AGCAGGTCCGCGGAATCCGGCTCCAGCGAATCGATGGTGAGCTTCAGGTCGTCGATGCACTCGCGCAGCAACTGCGCGACGTCGACCGATGCATTGCGTTGTTCCACCACGCGAAGCGCGCTCATCAGAGAAGAACCAAGCCCGTCGTGCATGTCTTCCAGCAGGCGTTGGCGCTCGTGGGCGAGCGTTTCGCGGCGCTCGATCTCGCGCAGCTGCCGATGGCTTTCGTTGAGTTCGGCTTCGCGTTGTGCCAGCCGGATCGACAGGCCGGCGTTGAGCTGCGCTACCTGATCCAGCGCGCCGATATAGCGGCGGTACATCAGATACATGAACAACAGCAGCTGCACGCAGCCCAGATACGAGAGCAGGTAGATGCCTTCGATGCTGATGCGGTAGTTCTGCAGCAGCACATCGTGCACGGCGATGGGCGTGCTCATTGCGTTCCAGATCGAAAACATCAACGCCTCGCGCGAGCGCGCGCGCCATGCGGCTTGCAGCGCGGCGATCGAAGCGGTGAGGTTCAGGCAGACCAGCAGCAGCTGCGAGAGCGGGAAAAGGAACACCGCGTGCGTCAGCCATGACAGCGGCAAGGTGCTGGTGGCCAGGAAGACCACCACGCAGATCAGGCCCGCTTCAAGCCGGCGGTAGCGGACATCGAGGTAACGGAAGATGAAGACGTAGCACGTCAGGATAAGCCACGCGATGCTGTTGAATGCCAGCCAGCTGAACCATGCCTCGGGAATCGGTAGCGGGTCCTCTCCCACGAGGTACTGAAGCGTATGCAGGAAGTAACTGGCCGCCGCCAGGAAACACAGCAGATAGCGGGATTCCGTGCGCCGCCTGTGCCAGATCATCAGCGAGAAGATGCCGATGGCCAGCAGCGCGCCGCTGGATAAGTACGGGAACTGCGTCTGCAGGAAACTGCGCAATGCATAGCGCCATAGCAATTGCCCGTTGGTGCCAATCCATATCGACGACAGCGCACCGCCAACCTGACCGGACACGTCCATGCGCACGACGATCTCATGCGGCGCATGCCCCAGCGGAATCCAGAGCGGATAGTTGTAGCTGTTCCAGACTGGTCCTGCCCGCGAGTGCCAGAGCAACTTGCCGTCGGCGTAGACCGCAAGGCGGCCGACCGTCTGCCAGCGTGGCGCGTAGAGATGGAGCGCGGTCCCGGCATTGGCCG
>DAIOET010000378.1:0-3201 GCA_036746135.1 Cupriavidus sp. | reverse complement strand
CGCGATACGCCCAGTCGCTGAGCGATCTCGTCATGCGAGAAACCGCGCGTGATATCCGTCAGCACCTGGTATTCGCGCGGTGACAGCGCGGCGGTGGGTATGGCGGATTGCGGCGACGGCTGCGGTGGCACTGGCGCTTCCGATACCGGCGCACGCATGCGCATCAGCACCTGTCGCGCAATCAGCGGACTCATCGGACTGCCACCAAGGTGCAGCGACCGCAGTTCGCGCACGATGTCGGCGGCGCTGCTGTCCTTGAGCAGATAGCCGGTAGCGCCCGCGGCAATCGATCGCATGACGTGGGATTCGTCTCCGAACACCGTGGCAACCATGATCTCGCAGCGCGGCCACGCGGCGCGGGCGGCGTGGATGGCATCGATGCCGGAGCCGTCGGGCAGGCCGAGGTCCACCACCAGGATGTCCGCTGGCGCCGCGTCGCGCAGCATCGCCAGGCCGGTTTGGAGCGTGGCGGCCGTACCGGCCGTGCGCATGTCGGTCGCACCGGCCAGCGCCTGCATGAATGCGGCACTGAAGCGCGGATCGTCGTCGATCAGGGCAACACGGATGACTGCGGGCGAATGAGAAGGGGCTGTCGTCACGGGGCGTCGGCTGCGAAATCGTCGGGGCTGTGCACGATACAGGCAGCGGCCCGTGCAACCGCGTGGTCCCCACGCAAGAGGGGGGGGCGGCTTCATGTCACGTATTCGAGGGACATACACGCCGCGAGGATCAAGCTACGATCCGCCCGAATTGTTGCACGCGTTGCGCGGATGCGAAACCACGGCGCAAAACGTGCATGCAGCAAAACAACAGACGGGGAAGGGGTGCAACATGAAGATTGCGACAACGCAACGGGTGTTGGGTGCTTTGGCCATCAGCGTGGTCCTGGCAGCGTGTGGCGGCGGTGACGGCGCTGGCAGTGTGGCCGACAGCAGCACGGGCAATGGGTCCACGGGCAATGGATCCACGGGCGGCAGCGGCGGGGGCGGGGGTAGCGGAGGCAACGGCGGCGGCAGTGGCGGGGGAACGGTCACGCCGACTGCCGTCACCTATATGGGCGTGATCAGCTTCGGGGACACGATCGCCGTCACGCTCGATGCGCCCGCATCCGGCAAGTTGAAGATCCGCTTTGCGGATTCCACATTCGGGCTTGCCGGCACACTGGTCGGGGACTATGCGAAGGCCGGTGCGATCTATACCGTCAGCAACCTGGTGGAAGATGGCGCCGATCCGCCGCCCGCGTTCGTCTCCGCTGTGTTGGGATCGATCACGGCGACGTTCTCGGTGTCCGGCACGACGCTGACAGGAGAGATCGCGGGGCTGCCCAGGCAGCTTGGGGGCGGCAAGCTGTCGGGCCACGTCACGGCCAGCATCGCATCGACGGCGCCCGCCGTCGCCAGCCTGGCCGGCATGTACTCGTTCATGCGAACGCAGTCCACATACGTCACCAGTTCAGGAAATCTCCAGGCGCAGTACGGCATGGTTGGGCAGACGCTCGTCGACGCCAATGGGTCCGTGCGCATGTGCCAGTTCAGCACCTACAGCGATACATGCGGCGGGATGCTGACGGGTACGCTCTCATTGGCCGACCAGACGCGCTATCCCGGTGCCTATGATCTGACGATGGCCGGCAAGCGGTGGGGCCGCGTGTTTCCTCTGCTGGCCGACGGCGTGCAGACGCTGTATTTCGACCACAACCAGCGCGATGGCGTTGGCAACCAGATAACCGGGGCCGGGGTGTTCCGTCCCGTGCAGACGCTCACGGCCGGGCAGGTGGCTGGCACATGGACGTGCTCGCAGCCGGGCGTGGCATCCGCGCAGGTGTCCGGTATCGGCATGCCGATTGCGCTCGACGGCACGATCCAGACCGAGACACTGACGATTTCCGCCGATGGCATGATCCTCGGCAGCAAGTCGGGCCTGCCGGCCCTGCTGGCATCGAACGTTGCCGGCAACCTGCTGGGGTCGGCGCCGATGCCGACCGCCATGCCCGGCGCGATGTCCACCAACTGGCTCGTCGAGCCACCGCTGCCGGCGGGTGTTCGCGCGCAGGTGTTCATGCCGGTCGGCGCGAACACGATGGCCTATTTTGCCGAGGTGAAAGGGGTTGCGGAAACTCTGGTCGATGGGGTGCCCACGCCGCGGGCCTGGACGTATGTAGCGCCTGGCACGTGCACGAGAGGATGAGCTGACGGGCCGGATATAAAACGGCAGGACGAAAAAAACGCCCCGGAGCATTACTGCTCCGGGGCGTTTCCTTTTGTCCGTACCACACGTGCGGGCCGCCGTGGCCGCCCGCATGCGTGACGTCGGGACTTAGCCCTTCACGGCTTCCAGCGCGGCGTTCAGCGTCTTGCTGGGGCGCATCACGGCTTCCAGCTTGGCGGCGTCCGGCATGTAGTAGCCGCCGATCTCCACCGGCTTGCCCTGCACGTCGCCCAGTTCGCCGATGATGGTCTTCTCGTTTGCCGTCAGCGTCTTGGCCAGCGGTGCAAACGTCTTTGCCAGGTCGGCGTCTTCCGTTTGCGCGGCCAGTTCCTGTGCCCAGTACATGGCCAGGTAGAACTGGCTGCCACGGTTGTCGAGCTGGCCGGTCTTCGGCGACGGGCTCTTGGCGTTGTCCAGCAGCTTGCCGGTTGCGGCGTCCAGCGTCTTGGCCAGTACCTTGGCGCGGTTGTTGCCCGACTTGATGCCCAGCTCTTCCAGCGACACGGCCAGGGCCAGGAACTCGCCCAGCGAATCCCAGCGCAGGTGGTTCTCTTCCACCAGCTGCTGCACGTGCTTCGGTGCCGAACCGCCAGCACCCGTTTCGTACATGCCGCCACCGGCCATCAGCGGCACGATCGACAGCATCTTGGCGCTGGTGCCCAGTTCCATGATCGGGAACAGGTCGGTCAGGTAGTCGCGCAGGATGTTGCCGGTCACCGAGATGGTGTCCAGGCCGCGGATCACGCGCTCCAGCGTGTAGCGCATGGCGCGCACCTGCGACATGATCTGGATGTCCAGGCCCTTGGTGTCGTAATCCTTCAGGTAGGTTTCCACCTTCTTGATCAGCTCGGCTTCGTGCGGACGGTACGGGTCCAGCCAGAACACGGCCGGCATGCCCGAGTTGCGGGCGCGCGTGACGGCCAGCTTCACCCAGTCGCGGATCGGTGCGTCCTTGACCTGGCACATGCGCCAGATGTCGCCCTGCTCGACCTG
>DAIOET010000377.1:1187-4504 GCA_036746135.1 Cupriavidus sp. | reverse complement strand
TGTCCTCGGCGAACATCCGGTCGATCTCGTCCATGCGGTCGTACGGATTGTCGATCGACTTGCCTTCGCCCAGCAGCGTCTGCGCCACGGCTTCGAGACTGAACGACGGAAAGCTCCACGTGGCCGAGCGCAGCGCCTCGATGCCGTCGATCACCAGCCGGCCGGCGGCACCCGCAAAGTAGTGCTGCTGCTGGTTGTGTTCGCGCCATTCCATCTCGGCACCGCCACGCCCCAGGCGCAGCGGCATCTGAAACTGCCGGGCATGCTCGCGCAGCACGCGCAGGTCGAACTGCACGAGGTTCCAGCCAATGATGGCATCGGGGTCGTGGCGGGCGAGCCAGTCGTTGAGCCGTTCGATCAACTGCTGGCGCGTGGCGCAGTATTCGAGCGCGAAGTCGATATCGGGCGGCGTTTGCTGCGGCGCCGCGCCAAGCATATAGACCTGCCGCTGGCCGCAGCCTTCCAGCGCAATCGAATAGAGGTCGCCGAACGCATTGGTCTCGATGTCTAGCGATGCCAGCCGAAGGGCGGGGCGGTAATCGGCCGCGGGCTTCATCTGGGCGTTGCGCAGCACCCCATCGGCGCCGGCATCGCCATCGAACCAGACCGGCGCGGTGATGAAACGCTCCATCAGGTAGCGCTCCGGCGGCCGGACGTCGGCCTCATAGACATCGACACCGGCTTCGCGCAGCGATTTGTCGATCTTGATCAGTTGCCGATGCTGCTGGCAGTACAGCCCCAGCACCGGACGATGCTGGAAGTCCTGCAACTGCAGCGGGCGCAGCACCACGTCGCGTTCGCCCTGCAGCAATGCTTCCGCCGCGCCGCGCTGCAGCTCGGGGATGAACGCGGTGGACGGCTGATAGGGCAGACGCAGGCGGCGCGGGCCATCGTCGGTCGCCAGCCAGAATTCGACTTCCGTGCCGGCGGGGGTGTCGCGCCAATGTCGGGTCAGGATGAAACCCTGCTGAAGTGCCACGCTGCAAGCCTTGGGGGATAAGTTTCTGGCGTGGATTTTAGCGGAGAGCGGCGGCTCAGGCTGGCGTCTTGAGCATCGCCCCCTGGAACACCACCGGGCCGCTCGGCCCGTCGGGATTGGGCGATCCGCCGGGCGGTTCGACGCTGACGGCCAGCGCGGACACATTGGCCGGCAGCGCATCCAGCGGCAGGCGTGCTTCGCGCGCATGGCCGATCACGCCAAGCGACTTCGGCTTGCCACCATCCGGCAGCGCCCACAGTTGCAGGGCCTGCTGCGCGCTGAGCGGCAGATCGTCGACGCGGCGCACCACCAGCGCACGCCCCCTGGCATCCCAGCTCACCAGCATGGCCGGCTGCGCTTGCTGCGACTGCAGCACGGCCACCACCACGCCTTGGGACGAGGGCGCCGATTCCCAGCGGCCCAGCGTGCCCACCAGCGCCACCACGGCAGTGACCGCGAAGGCGGCTGTCGTCATGCGCCAGAAGGCGGGCATCTGCCACCATCCGGCCCAGCCGCCTGGCCTGGCGCGCGGTGCGGCCGCCGGAACCGACGGCCGGGCGTCCTCCATTTTCCAGCCCAGGCGGCTTTCGATGCCGCACCAGACCGCTTCCACCGGCACGGCCGGCGCGTGAAGTTCCGCCACGCCCGCCAGCCTGCGTTGCCAATGGGCGATGGCGGCGTGCACCGCTGGCTCCTGCCGCGCCAGCTGCTCCATGCGGCGGCGCGCGCCGCCTCGTAGCACGCCCAACGCATATTGCGCCGCCATGCGATCGAGCAGGTCCGGATTGCGGGCAAGGTTCATGGTGCGGACTCCAGACAGGCGCGCAGACGCTCAAGTCCACGGCGAATCCAGGATTTGATGGTGCCCAGTGGCGCGTGCATCCGTTCGGACAGCTCGGAATGGCTCAGGTCCTGCAGATAGGCCAGCACGATGGCCTGGCGCTGGCCTTGGTCCAGCCGCTGCAAGCAACGGTTCAGCGCCCGGGCCTGCTGGCTGGCCTGCGCCAGCTCGGCGGGGCCGGCCGCTTCATCGGCAAGATCGGCTTCCGGCGCATCGTCGAGCGGCGTCGCCGTGGCCAGGCGCGCGGCGGCCGTGCGCCGCAGCGCATCGAGGGCGCGGTTGCGGACGATGGTGGTCATCCACGTCATCGGCGCGGCCAACTGCGGCCGATAGTCGGCCGCGTGATGCCAGATGCTGACAAAACTCTCCTGCACCACGTCCTCCGCCAGGTCTCGCTTACCAGTGATACGCAGCGCGAGGCCAAACAGTTTCGATGCCGACTGGTCGTAGATCGCCCGCAGCGCCAGACGGTCGCCAATGGCCACACGTGCGAGCAGCGCTTCGAGCGGGTCTGGGTCGTCGGGCAGCGGTGAGGGCAGGGCCACGTGCGGCTCCGGGCGGAGGGGTGATCCGATTATAGGCACGCGGGGTGCATCCACACGCCCGATGCGTGCGTATAAGCCGGTAACGCGGCTCGTCGGGCCGCGTGGATCCATCGTCCCATCAAAGGAGGACTCTCATGGAAACGAAACCTGACGTGTCGGTGCCGCGTCATGATCTGTCCGGCAGCCTGTCTGACACGGATGCCCGGGTGGCGCCAAATCTGATGCGCCGTGGCTGGCTGATGGCCCCCGGCGCGTTTGCGCTGGGCACGCTGGCGGCGGTGGCGCTGGGCGAGGCCATGCCCGCCTGGGGGCAGACAAAATCCGGCAGCACGCATGACGACATCGATATCCTGAACACCGCGCTGGGGCTGGAATACCAGGCAATCGCGGCCTATCAGGTGGGCGCCGAAAGCGGCCTGCTGCAGAAGCCCGTGCTCGACACCGCGGTGAAATTCCAGACCCATCACAAGGCGCATGCGCAGGTGCTGGCCGGCACCGTGGAAAAGCTCGGTGGCAAGCCCGTGAAGGCGCGGGCAACCAAGGAATACAGCTTTCCGGCCGAGCAACTGAAATCCCAGGCCGATGTGCTGCGCTTTGCCGCCGGGCTGGAAAAGGGCGCCACCGCCGCGTATCTGGGCGTGCTGCCGAGTTTTTACAACCGCGAGCTGAGCAAGGCGGCCGGCAGCATCCTCGGTGACGAGGCGATGCACTGGGCCGTGCTATTGCAGGCGCTTGGCGAAGATCCGGTGCCGGGGGCGTTCGTAGGGTAGGCGGACGGGTGTTGTCTCCCCCTGGCCCGCGTCGCGGGAGAGGGGAGACAACCCACCTTGCACGCGGGCCTTACTCACTTGTTATGACCCGGCTCCCGCAACCGACGCTGCCGGACCTGGCGCCGATGGCGTCGCGGTGACGTCCGGCGCCCCCCGCAGCGCGGCGGGGATTGCCGGTTCGG
>DAIOET010000377.1:0-1087 GCA_036746135.1 Cupriavidus sp. | reverse complement strand
GGTGCCGGAGCTGCCGCCGCTTGCGGTGCCGCACCACGCGCTGGCGCAGCCTTGCCCGCCACCGGTGCCTGGTCGGTGACGGTCTGTTGCGACCACCCGCCGCCAAGCGCCTTGTACAACTGCGCCCGGCTGGTCAGCCGCGCAAGCTGGATCGTGACCAGCTTCTTCTGGGCCTCGTACTGCTGGCGCTGCGCGTCGAAGACCGCGAAGTAGTCATCCACGCCGTTCTTGAAGCGCATTTCGGCCAGTCGCCGGGTCTCGGCAACTTCCTTCTGCAGCGACTGTTGCGCGGCGGTTTGCCGATCATAGGTGCCGCGCGCGGCCAGCCCGTCGGACACCTCGCGGAACGCGCCCTGGATGGTGCGCTCGTACTGGGCAACGTTGATTTCCTTGCGCACCTTCGACGCGTCGAGGTTTGCCTGGTTGGCGCCGGCATTGAAGATCGGCAGCGTGACCTGTGGCGCGAAGGCCCAGGCGGCGCCGCCGGTGAACAGCCCCGCCAGCGTGGTGCTGGCCAGGCCGATGCCGGCCGTCAGCGAAATACGCGGGAAGAACGCCGCACGCGCCGCGCCGATATTGGCGTTGGCGGCTTTGAGCCGATGCTCGGCCGCCATGATGTCCGGCCGCTGTTCAAGCAGGGCCGACGGCAGCCCCGCCGGCAGCTCGGCAACGAACGAGTTGCCATCGAACGGTTGCGCGGGCGGCAGATCGGCCGGCAATGGGCCACCGATCAGCAGTGACAGCGCGTTTTCATCCTGCGCCACCTGGCGCGTGAACTGCTCGACGTCCACGCGCGCCGTTTCCACCTGCGTCTGCGTGCGATGCTGGTCGATCGCGGCCATGCCGCCGGCCTGCTTGCTCTTGCGCACCATCTCGGAGGCGTCTTCCTGCACCTTGAGCGTGTCCTGCGACAGCTTCAGCAGTTGCTGATCGGCCTGCCACGTCAGGTAGGCGCTGGCGATTTCGCCGATCAGGCTGATCTGCGCGCTGCGTCGCACTTCCTCGATGGCCAGATATTGTTCCAGCGACTCATGCTTGAGGCTGCGGATGCGGCCGAACACGTCGAGTTCGAACGAACTGAAGCCAA
>DAIOET010000376.1:0-4513 GCA_036746135.1 Cupriavidus sp. | reverse complement strand
GGTATTAACGTCTTCGTTTTCATCGTGATCTCCTCACAGATGGAACACGTCAGACTGCCCGCGAACCGGACAGTCCCAACAAAGCTTAGTAGCAAATGCGGGACCCGCATGAACGCGCGGCCTTTGAAAGCACCGGGTCGATCCGCGCTTTTTCAATGAATTCAATGATTTGCCTTCCACAGGTTCATCACGGGTTGCATTGAAATATTGCGCTGTCGGGCGGTGCGGACAGGTAGTTTTGGCACGCAGGGTATTCCCAAATTGCAGCGGACGGCATGCTGCGGCGCGCCACAACTTTTTCTTGAAGGCGCGCGCAAAGTCTCCTAGAAATTGGTCTGACCGCTTGACCATTTGTCCGCTGCCTGCCTCGGGGAAAAACCCATGCCGCTTCAGCAGATCGAACCGCGTCGCCTGTACCGCCAGATTGCCGACCAGTTGCGCCGGCTGATCGAAAGCGGCGAATTCCCCGTGGGGTCGCGTCTGCCGCCCGAGCGTGACCTTGCGGTGCAGCTCGGCGTATCGCGGCCGTCGGTGCGCGAGGCTCTGATTGCGCTGGAAGTGGAAGGCCTGGTGGAAGTCCGCATGGGGTCTGGCATCTATGCCTGCGCCGCCGATGCCGTGCTCCCGGCGCACGCGGGCAGTATCGAGGCGGCACCACCACTCGACGTGATTCGTGCACGGCAGATCATTGAAGGGGAACTGGCCGCGGGGGCCGCGCGCCATTGCACGCCTCCACTGCTCGAAGCGCTGGCTGAATCGATCGCGCTGATGGAAGAAGAAGCCGGCGGCGGCAACATCCCGGTGCGGGGCGACCGCATGTTCCATCTGCGCATTGCCGAGGTTTCGGAAAACGCGGTGCTGCTGCGCCTGGTGGCCGAACTCTTCGACGAACGCCACAACCCGCTGTTCGCCCAGTTCGGCAACCACTTCGAGAATGCCGAAAGCTGGGCCGCCGCCATCGCGGAACACCGTGTCGTGATCAACGCCATTGCTTCCGGCGCGCCCGACGAGGCACGCGCCGCCATGTGCGACCACCTGGAGCAATCGCACAACCGCTTCTATGCGGCATGGCCAGGCCATGCCAAAGACGCGAAAGCATTCAGCGAGGAGTCCTGATGTCCCTGACCTGTCATATCCATGCCAGTGAAGACCTGCGCTTTACCGACGTCGAACCGTTGACACCCGGCGCGCATGACGTGCTGGTGCGGCTGGGCGCCGCCGGTATCTGCGGCTCGGATCTGCACTACTACTTCCACGGGAAGGTCGGCGCCTTTGTCATCAAGGAACCGCTGACGCCGGGGCACGAAGCGTCGGGCGTCGTGGAAGCGGTAGGCAGCGCGGTCACGCGCGTGGCGCCTGGCATGAAGGTAGCCATCAATCCGTCTCACGCATGCGGACAGTGCGATTACTGTCGCGCCGGGCGCGACAACCTCTGCCGCAATATGCGGTTCCTGGGCAGCGCCAGCGTGTTCCCGCACGTGCAAGGCATGTTTCGCCAGCACTTCCTGATGCACGAGCAGCAGCTGACACCGGTGGAGGCCGATATCTCACTGGGCGAGCTGGCATTCGCCGAGCCGCTGTCCGTAGCACTGCATGGCGTGAACCGCGCGGGCGAACTGCTTGGCAAGACCGTGCTGGTGACCGGTGGCGGCACCATCGGCAGCCTGACCGTGATGGCCGCGCGGCTGGCAGGCGCGGCACGGATCATCGTGTGCGATATCGCGCAGCGGCCGCTGGACGTGGCGGCGACAGTGGGCGCCGACCAGACGATCCTGACCACGCAGGTACCGGCCAGCGAATTGCAGGACATCGCGGACGTAAGCCTGGAAGCCGCCGGCAGCGCGGCGGCGCTGGGCACGTGCCTGACCGCCACGCGCCGTGGCGGCCGCATCGTCCAGGTCGGCACCTTGCCGGCCGAGGGCCTGCATTTTCCGGCCAACAGCATCATGGCGCGCGAACTCGATTACGTGGGCGCATTCCGCTTTGGCCGCGAG
Source organism: Cupriavidus sp. (assembly GCA_036746135.1). Classification (GTDB taxonomy): domain Bacteria; phylum Pseudomonadota; class Gammaproteobacteria; order Burkholderiales; family Burkholderiaceae; genus Cupriavidus. The sequence goes on along the minus strand of DAIOET010000376.1, from coordinate 2,519 downwards.
TTCGACTGGTCCGTGCAGTACCTGACCGCCCGGCGGCTGGACGTGCGCCCGTTGCTGTCAGCGCAATTGCCGTTGGCCCAGGCCGTGGAGGCGTTCCAGCTGGCGGCCGACAAATCCCGCAGTACGAAGGTGCAGTTGACCGGGTGAGGTTTGCCCTCGCACGCCGACCGGCCACCACAATAAGGCCGGCGGCACTTCCACCGAAAAAAGGAGACACCCATGATGCTTCGTCGCCGGCAGTTCTCGTCCATGCTCGGTGCGGCCCTGCTGTTCGCCGCCACCCTGGCCACCCCCGCGCTTGCGCAGCAGGCGGCCCCGATCAAGCTCAAGTGGGCACACGTCTATGAAACGTCCGAGCCGTTTCACAAGTGGTCGGTGTGGGCGGCCGACGAGATCAAGAAGCGCAGTAACGGCAAGTACCAGATCGACGTCTACCCGGCATCGCAACTGGGCAAGGAGAACGATATCAACCAGGGCCTGGCAATGGGCACCGTGGACATGATCATCTCCGGCTCCAGCTTCGCGGCCAAGTCGTTCCCGCGCATTGGCGTGACTTACTACCCGTACATCTTCCGCGGCCCCGATCACCTGCTGGCCTATACCCGCAGCGACATCTACAAGGAACTGACGGCCGGCTACGAGCAGAAGACCGGCAACCACATCGTGGCCACCACGTACTACGGCACGCGGCAGTCCACATCGAACAAGCCGTTCTCACATTGCACCGAGATGAAGGGCCTCAAGATGCGCGTGCCCGATGTGCCGGCATACCTGGCCATGCCGCGCGCCTGCGGCGTGAATACGTCGCCGATCGCGTTCGCCGAGGTCTACCTGGCGCTGCAGAACGGCACCGTGGAAGCACAGGAAAACCCGCTCACCACGATCGAGGCCAAGAAGTTCTATGAAGTGCAGAAGTACATCGTGCTGACGGGTCATATCGTCGATCACCTGAACACGATCATCTCCGGCACGCTCTGGAAGAAGCTGTCCGAACCGGAACGCAAGATGTTCTCGGACGTCGCGCAGGAAGCCGCCACCAAGGCCACGGCCGATGTGGTCGCGCGCGAGAAGGAACTCGTGGCCGTGTTCAAGCAGAAAGGCATCACGGTGACCGAGGTCAACATTCCCGAATACCGGGACGCGGTGCTCAAGAACGTGAGCATCGAATCGCAGGGCTATCGCAAGGCCGACTGGGAAAAGATCCAGGCGGTGAAGTAATCGGCTCGCCTGTCTGACTCCCCTCTCCCGCATGCGGTCGAGGGGAGCCAAGCACACCCTCAGCAATACAACGGAGTTGCAGACATGGAAATGCGATCCCGAGCGATACCGCCAGACAACGACACCCCGCCCCCCGAGGGCGGCCCGCACATGACCTCCGTCGAGGAGATCGTCCACAGTTTCGAGGAAGCCGATGCGCAGCCGGTGGACCTCTCCGGCTACGCCACCGAGGACTGGATCACGGTGGGCCTGTTCTGGGTCATGACAATCCTGGTCTTTCTGCAGTTCTTCACGCGCTACGTGATGAACGATTCCCTGGCGTGGACCGAGGAACTGGCTACCTACTGCCTGATCGGCGTGGTCTTCATCGGCGCATCGATGTGTGTGCGCAAGAGCCGCCATATCCAGGTGGATCTGATCTATCGCTACCTGCCGCACGGCCCGGCACGTGTGCTGTCGACGCTGGTCGACCTGCTGCGCACCGCCTTCCTGGCCTATGCCGCCTACCTGATCTGGAAGTACATCGGCATCGTCGGCGACGAACCGATGACCACCATCGACTGGAACAAGGGCCATGTGTACTGGCTCACGCTGGCCGGCTTCGTGCTGATGCTGGGGCGGTCGATCCAGGTCACATGGCAGAACTGGCGCAACGGATATTCGATCCTGGAACGCCCTGAAGCGTTCGAGTCGTTCGACAACTGAGGGAGCACCAGCATGTGGATCCTGATTGCATCGTTCCTGCTGCTGATGCTGGTTGGCATGCCGGTCGCCGTGTCGATGGCCCTGGCGTCGCTGTTCTATATCTGGGCAAGCGGCACCGTGCCCGACGTGATTCTGGCCCAGCGCATGATCGCGGGCGTGGAGAGCTTTCCGCTGCTGGCCGTGCCGTTCTTCATCCTGGCCGGCAACCTGATGAACGTGGCCGGCATCACCGGCCGCATCTACAACTTCGCGGTGGCGCTGGTCGGCTGGATGCGCGGCGGCCTGGGCCACGTCAATATCATCGGCTCGGTGATTTTCTCGGGCATGAGCGGCACGGCCATTGCCGACGCGGCCGGCCTTGGCACCATCGAAATCAAGGCCATGAAGGATCACGGCTACGAGACCGAGTTCGCCGTCGGCGTGACGGCGGCTTCGGCCACGCTGGGGCCGATCATTCCGCCGTCACTACCGTTCGTGATCTACGGCATGATGGCCAACGTGTCGATCGGTTCGCTGTTCCTGGCGGGCATCGTTCCGGGGCTGGTGCTGACGCTGTTCATGATGGCCACCGTGGCGTGGATCGCGCACCGGCGCGG
>DAIOET010000375.1:0-4522 GCA_036746135.1 Cupriavidus sp. | reverse complement strand
TGGCGGCTGAACTGCCCGACTACATGGTCCCGGCCGCCTTCGTCGTGATCGATGCGCTGCCGCTCACGCCCAATGGCAAGCTCGATCGCCGCGCTTTGCCCGCGCCAGTTTTCGATAGCGCGCAGGCGTTCGTCCAGCCAGAAGGCGATGCCGAAATCGCCCTGGCAGCCATCTGGGCCGAGATACTCGGCCTGCCTCGCGTAGGTCGTGCTGACAACTTCTTTGAACTCGGCGGCGATTCGATCCTTAGCCTGCAAATCGTCGCTCGCGCCCGGGCGGCCGGCTGGCTCCTGACACCGCGCCAGCTTTTCGAGCGTCAGACCCTGTGCGAACTCGCAGCCGTGGCGGTAGCCGCTGATCAGAGCAAGTCTGACGAGGCCGCCGTGGCTTCCGGCGAAGTACCGCTGCTGCCGATCCAGGCGGACTTCTTCGCCACGCCAATGGCGCGGCGTCATCACTGGAATCAGTCGCTGCTGCTCGATTGCCACGACGGCCTCGATGTCGATGCCCTGCGACTGGCCGTTGCCGACGTGGTGGCGCATCACGATGCGCTACGTCTGCGCTTTACCAAAGCGCACGGCACGTGGCAGCAGTACCATGCCGACGCCGAGACCCACGCCGATCTGCTGTGGGTCCGTCGCGTCTCGTCCGAAGCGAGCCACCTTAAGCATTGCGAAGCCGCGCAACGCAGCCTGGACCTCACCCAGGGTCCGCTGCTGCGCGCCGTGGCACTGCAATCGGACGATGGCTCGAAACTGCTGCTGGTGGTTCACCATCTTGTGGTCGATGGTGTGTCCTGGCGTGTGCTGGTTGAAGACCTGTTCTCGGCCTATCAGCAACGGCTGCAAGGCACACCGGCGATCTTGCCGGCACGTACCGCGTCGTACCAGCGCTGGTCTCTCGCACTGCGCGACAACGCCGTGGCGCGTGCGGCGGAACTGCCGCACTGGCAGGCGCTGTGCGGCATCGATGCCACGCTTCCGGCGGATGACCCGGCCGCTTCTCTGACCATTGCCGACCGCGCCAGTATTTCGCTCACGCTGCCGGGCGAACTGACGCAGGCGCTGCTGCAGCGCTCACCGGCGGCTTATCGCACACGGATCAACGATCTGTTGCTGACCGCGCTAGGCCGTGCCCTGTCGGCCTGGACCGGCCGCGCGCAAGTGCTGATCGACCTCGAAAGCCACGGCCGCACGCCCGGCGTCGACGACACGATCGATCTGAGCCGTACCGTGGGCTGGTTTACGACGATGTTCCCCGTCGCACTCGACGCCACGGGCGAGATTGGCACGGCAATCCGCGCCGTCAAGGAACAACTGCGGGCCATACCCGCCGACGGGATTGGCTTTGGACTGCTGCGCCGCTTTGGCACGGCGGAGCAGCAACAACGCCTGGCAGCCGTGCCAAAGCCCGAGGTCGTCTTCAACTACCTGGGCCAGATCGACGCGAGTCTGGCGGCAGACGCGCCGTGGCAACTCTCGACCGATGCCACGGGCGCCAACCAGGACCCGGCCACCCCGCTGTCGCATCCGCTTTCGATTAGCGGCCAGGTCCAGGACGGCCAGTTAAGGTTGTCGCTGGCGTATGCACGGGGCCGCTATCGCGCTGCGGCAATCGAGGCGCTTGCCACCTCGTTCCGCGCCGCCCTGGAAGACGTTGTCGTCCATTGCACATCGGGCGCCAGCGGTCTCACGCCATCGGATTTTCCGCTTGCGCGCGTGTCGCAGGCCGAACTCGACGCACTCAGGCTCGATCCGGCCGCGACGCAGGACCTGTACCCGCTTTCGCCGATGCAGACGGGCATGCTGTTCCACAGCGTGTTTTCCGACCACGGCAGCGCCTATACGAACCAATTGCGCGTTGACGTCGAAGGCGTCGATCCGGCGCGCTTCACCGCCGCATGGCGGGCCGTGCTGGCGCGCCACGACGGCCTGCGCTGCGGCTTTCTCCATCGCGCCGGCCAGCCGCTACAGTGGGTGGCCAGGGACGTGGTGCTGCCAGTCCTGATCGAGGACTGGACTAAGCGCGATGCAGGCGAAGTCGACGCTTTTGCCGCCAGCCAGCGCGCGCAGGGCTTCAACCTCGAACAGCCGCCGCTGATGCGCGTGGCGCTGCTGCGCACCGGCGCGGACCGCCATCACTTGATCTGGACCGTGCATCACCTGCTGCTCGACGGCTGGAGCACCGCCCAATTGCTTGGCGAAGTGCTGCGCCACTATGCCGGCGAAGCGCTGCCGCCCATCGCTGGCCGCTTTGCCGACTACATCGGATGGCTGCAGTTGCGCGACGCATCCGCCAGCCAGACGTTCTGGCAGGCACAGCTCAAGCCGCTGGACGCGCCCAGCCGCCTGCTCGCCGCGCTGCCGGCCCCGGAAAGCGGGGAAAGCGGCGAAAGCGGAGAAGGACAAGGCGAGCATCACCACTGGCTCGATGCCGACGAAACCAGCGCATTGGCAAACTTCGCCCGTGCACAGAAGGTGACGCTGAACACGCTGGTGCAGGCCGCCTGGCTGCTTGTGCTGCAACGGTGCACCAATCAGGACTGCGTAGCGTTCGGCGCCACCGTGGCCGGCCGCCCCGTGGACCTGCCCGCCGCACAGCAGATGCTCGGCCTGTTTATCAACACGCTGCCGGTGGTTGCCGCGCCGGGGCCGCGGCAGACCGTGGGTGACTGGATGCGCGAAGTGCAGGCCCGGAACCTGGCGCTGCGCGAACATGAGCACACGCCCCTGTATGACATCCAGCGCTGGGCTGGCCAGGGAGGCCAGGCGCTGTTCGATTCCATCGTCGTATTCGAGAACTATCCGGTCGACGCCGCGCTGCGTCGCACGCCCGGTGGCCTCCGATTCTCCGATGTGCGCAATCTTGCGGAAACGAACTATCCGTTGACGCTGCTGTTCGCGCAGACCGATACGTTGCACCTGACCTGCCGCTTCGATCGTGCCATGCTGGCCGAAGCACAGGCGCACCAGCTGGCGGGCAGCCTGTTTGCCGTATTGCGCCAGATGGCGGCCGATGCCGGCCGTCCGCTTGCGGGGATCGGTCTGCTGGAGCCAGTGGAAGCACGCGCCGCGCTCGCGCTTGGCACGGCGCCGCAACCCTATCCCGCCAGCGAACCCGTGCATCGTCTGTTCGAGGCGCGCGCCGCCGAACAGCCCGATGCCATTGCGTTGTGCCTGGGCGATGTGGCGCTGACCTATTCGACGCTGAATCGCCGCGCCAATGCGCTGGCGCATCGGCTGATCGCCAGCGGCGTGGCCCCGGACGTGCCGGTGGGCGTGCTGGCCGAGCGATCGGTGGAGATGGTCGTGGCGCTGCTGGCGATCCTGAAGGCCGGCGGCGCCTATGTGCCGTTCGACCCCGACTACCCGGCCGACCGGCTGCGCTACATGATCGAGGACAGCGGCGTGGCGCTGGTCCTGGTGCAGCGGCCCGATGCCATGCCCGCGCTGTCGCGCGCCGTGTCGCAGATCGATCTGAGCACGGCATCGCACGAGGCCGCCGGGATGGACGACAACCCGGCGCCGGCACTGTCGCCGGAAAACCTCGCCTATGTGATCTACACCTCCGGTTCCACGGGCCGCCCGAAGGGCGCGGCCAACCGGCACGGCGCGCTGTTCAACCGTCTCTGGTGGATGCAGCAGCAATATCGCCTGGGCAGTACCGACACCGTGCTGCAGAAGACGCCGTTCAGCTTCGACGTATCGGTCTGGGAATTCTTCTGGCCGCTGATGACCGGCGCGCGGCTCGCGCTGGCCGCGCCTGGCGACCATCGCGATCCGCAGCGCATTGCGGCGCTGATTGCACGCCACCATGTAACCACTCTGCATTTCGTGCCGTCGATGCTGCAAGCGTTCGTGGCCGATGACAGCGTTGCCGCGTCGTGCGCGAGCCTGCGCCACATCGTCTGCAGCGGCGAAGCCCTGCCCGCCGATCTGGCGCGCCGCACGACCGGTCTGCTGCCGCACGCCGGGCTGCACAACCTCTATGGTCCGACCGAAGCGGCCATCGACGTCACGCACTGGACCTGCCGCGACGACGACGGCCACTCCGTGCCGATTGGCCGCCCGATTGCCAATGTCAGCGCCCATGTGCTGGACGCCGCGCTGCAGCCGGTACCGGAAGGCGTAGCTGGCGAGCTGTATCTGGGCGGCGCCGGACTCGCACGCGGCTATCTGGCGCGGCCCGCGCTGACCGCAGAGCGTTTTGTAGCGGACCCGCACAGCGCCCACGGTGAACGGCTCTACCGCACCGGAGACCTGGCGCGCCGGCGCGCCGACGGGCAGATCGAATACCTTGGCCGGCTCGATCATCAGGTGAAAATTCGCGGGCTGCGGATCGAACTCGGCGAAATCGAAGCACGCCTGCTGGCACACGAAAGCGTGCGGGAAGCCGTCGTGCTTGCGCACACCCTGGATGGCCCGCCCCGGCTGGTGGCTTACGTGGTGCACGCCCCTGGCGTCACTACCGATGCCGACACGCTGCGCCAGTGGCTGGCGCAGGCGCTGCCCGACTACATGGT
>DAIOET010000374.1:0-4525 GCA_036746135.1 Cupriavidus sp. | reverse complement strand
TCGGTGGCCAGCAGCACGCGATTGATGCCGCCCGCGATATAGCTCTGCTGCGCCGCCTGATAGGCCAGCGCGATGCCGCTGGCGCCAGCGGTGCTGCCGCCCGCCACGAGCTGGTCGATGGCGGCGGCGATGGCCGTCTTCTCGCTGCCGGGCGTGGGCGGCAGGGCCACGCGTGTGGTGCCTGCATAGGTGACCAGCGTGATGCGGTCTTGCGGCCGCAGCGCGCCGACGAGCAGCTTCAGCGAGGATTTCAGCAGCGGCAGCTTGTCCGCCGACTGCATCGAGCCGGACACATCGACCAGGAACACGAGATTGGCGGGTGGCAATTGCGCGCGTGCCACGTCCTGCCCCTTGATACCGATACGCATCAGCACGTTGCGAGGCTGCCAGGGGGAGGGTGCCAGGCTGGTGTGCACGGCAAACGGCTTGCCGTCGGTCGGCGCGGTGTAGTCGTAGGGGAAGTAGTTGACTAGCTCTTCGACGCGGACGGCGTCGGACGGGGGCATGCGTCCCGCATTGAGCATGCGGCGCACATTGCTGTAGCTGCCGGTGTCGACATCGATGCTGAATGTGGAGACCGGTGCTTGCGCCACTTGCCTGACGCCGTTTTCCTCGATGGCGCCGTATTGCTCGCGGTCCTGCGGATCAGGCGCGTATGCAGGCACGGGCATGATCATCAGCGCGGGTGCCGATGGCGCCAGTGCGCGAATTTCCTTGCTGCCCGTTTCCCTGCCGCCCATTTCCTTGCTGCCCATTTCCTTGCGGGACTGGGCTTGCGCCGACGCGACCGGCTCCCGCAGGCGTGCCGCATCCTGAGCCGTCGCCGGCTTGCCGGCATTCTCCGCTGGCGGCTGGAGGACGTAGGGCGGCGTTGGCTTGGGTGCGGGCGGCGGCGATGGCTGTGCCGTGCCGCCAGGACCCGACCCGGTGCAGGCGGCAACCGCCGTCAGCATGACGGCGGCGAAAACCGATCGGCATGACCGCGCGACCGGCGGCAGCAAGGCGGGTGACAAGTACCTCTGACGCATGTTGTTCTCCTTGTTGGCATGCATTCCATTCGGCTGGCTTGCATGGAACGGAGCAGAGGCCGATCCGGGGTTGACCGGGCGCCGGATCATTTCCTGGCGGAAGTGCCGCTTTCAGACTATTCGCACGTCCGTTCGCGTGATTCGCCGCTACAATCGCCGAAGCTTCCCCCCAGGAGACACGGCATGACTGACGACGTCGCAGCAACTTCCCAGGTTTTCGGTTCCCATCCCGCCCGCTGGCGCGCCACACTGGCCGTTGCGCTCACCGCGTTGCTGGCCGCATGCGGTACGACCGACAAGGACGCCGGCAAGCCGGCGGCAACGACGCCAGCGGCACAGCCTGCACCGGCGAGCCTGCCGGCCGCACCGGAAGTGTCTTCGGGCTACCGGCCCGACATGACCACGACCTTCGCGCAGAAGCACATGGCGGCTGCGGCGAATCCGCTGGCCACCGAGGCCGGGCGCGAAATCCTCCGCGCCGGCGGGTCGGCCATCGACGCCGCCGTGGCCATGCAGGCCATGCTGACGCTGGTGGAACCGCAGGCCACCGGCATTGGCGGCGGCGCGTTCATCATGTATTGGGATGGCAAGCGCGTGCAGGCCTACGACGGCCGCGAGACCGCGCCGGCCGGTGCCACCGAAAACCTGTTCATGCGCCCCGACGGCAAGCCGATGGAGTTCTCGGAAGGCCAGATCGGCGGACGTTCGGTTGGCGTGCCCGGCGTGCTGCGTGCACTGGAAATGGCGCATCGGGATCATGGACGCCTGCCCTGGGCGCGGCTGTTCCAGCCTGCCATCCGGCAGGCCGAAAAGGGCTTTCCGATGTCGCAGCGGCTCTATACGCAGGTCGCCGCGGACAAGTTCATGGGCGGCTCGCCCGAAATGACCGCGTACTTCCTGGATGCGCAGGGCAAGGCCAAGCCGGTCGGCACGATCATCAAGAACCCGCAACTGGCGCAGACGCTGCGCGAGATTGCGAAGAGCGGCCCGAGCGTGTTCTACAACGGCCCGATCGCGCGCGATATCGCTGCGAAGGTCAACGGGCATCCGAATGCCGGGAGCCTGTCGGAGGCGGACCTGAAGGGCTACAAGGCCAAGGTGCGCGTGCCGGTCTGTACGGACTACCGGCAGTGGAAGGTCTGCGGCATGCCGCCGCCGTCGTCGGGCGGCATTGCGATTGCGCAGATCCTCGGCACGCTTGAGGCGCTGGAGAAGCGTGACCCGCGCTATGCGCTGGCCAGCCTGAAGCCGACCAAGGTCGACCTTCCGTCGTTGATGGAGCCGAATCCGCTGGCCGTCCACGCGATAGCTGAAGCAGACCGCCTGGCTTACGCGGACCGGGGCCTCTACGTGGCCGATGCCGACTTCGTGCCGGTGGACGTGGCCGCGATGGTCAATCCGAACTACCTGGCCGAGCGCGCGCAGCTGATCGGTGACAAGAGCATGGGCAAGGCCCAGCCCGGCACGCCGCCTGGGGTGAAGGTGGCGTTCGCGCCGGACCGCTCGCCGCCGCGCATTTCCACGTCACAGATCGTGGCCGTCGACAACCGTGGCGGGGCGCTGTCGATGACGACGACGATCGAGTCGTATTTCGGATCGCACATCATGGTGCGCGGCTTCATGCTCAACAACGAGCTGACCGACTTTTCGTTCGCGCCGTCCGAGAATGGCAAGCCCGTGGCAAATCGCGTGGAGCCTGGCAAGCGGCCCCGTTCGTCGATGGCGCCGACGCTGGTGTTCGATCGCCAGAGCGGCAAGCTTGTAGCCGCGTTGGGTTCGCCGGGCGGCTCGCAGATCATCGAGTATGTGTCGAAGACGCTCGTGGGTCTGCTCGACTGGGACATGGATGTGCAGCAGGCAGTGGGCATGGCCAACTTCGGCAGCCGCAACGGCCCGACCGAGGTGGAGCGAGGCCTGGTCACGCCGCAACTGGTGCAGGCATTGAAGCAGCAGGGGCATCAGGTGGCCGAGATCGAGATGACCAGTGGCACGCAGGCCATCATGCGCAAGACGGTCAATGGCAAGCCGGTGTGGGCGGGCGGTGCCGATCCGCGTCGTGAGGGCGTGGCGCTCGGCGACTGAGCCGCGCGGCGACTGATCCGGCCGGAGATGGCCGGGCGGCAATAAAAAAACGGGCGCGAAATTCGCGCCCGTTTCAGTTCTTCATGTTGTTGCTGCAACCGGACTTATGCGTCCAGCTTGACCCCTGCTGCCTTCACGACTTGTGCCCAGCGCTTTTCCTCGGTCTGGAACCACTTGCTGGTTTCGGCCGGGGACATCGTCACGACTTCGGCACCCTGACCCGCCAGGTTGGCGCGGATCTCCGGCGTGCGGATGATCTTTACCAGCTCGGCGTTGATACGCTGGACCAGTGCATCGGGCATGCCGGCCGGCGCCATCACGCCTTGCCAGGTACCGGATTCGAAATTCGGCACGCCGCTCTCGGCGATCGTCGGCGTCTGGCCAACCAGAGCCATGCGGGTGCGCTTGGACACCGCCAGCAACTTGAGCTTGCCCGATTGCACGTGCGGATAGGTGGCCAGCATGCCGTTCATCAGCACCTGTGCGGTACCGCCGACCGTGTCCGCGATCGCTTGGGCGCCGCCCTTGTAGGGCACGTATTGCCAGCCGGCCTTGGTGGCCTGCTGCACGGCCACGCCAGCCAGGTGCGGTGCGCTGCCGATGGCGGTCACGGCGAAGTTCAGCGATTGCTTGTGCGACAGCTCGACCAGTTCCTTGAGGTTGTTGGCCGGTACCGACGGGTGCACGACCAGCAGGTGCGGCGAATAAGCCAGCATGGCCACGCCCTTGAGATCTTTCTCAGGGTTGAACGTGAGCTTGGTATAGACCGACGGGGTAATCGCCAGCGCGCCCACATCGCAAAGGAGCAGCGTGTGATTTTCTGTGCCGGCCTGCGCCACCATAGCGGCGCCGATGTTGCCATTGGCGCCAGGGCGGTTGTCGACCACGATCGGCTGACCCAGCGCTTCACCGAGCTGCTTGCTGATCAGACGCGCAATGATGTCGGAGGAACCGCCGGCGGGGTAGGGCACCACCAGGCGAATCGGCTTGGTCGGCCACTTATCCTGTGCCCAGGCGGACGCCGGCGCCAGAATGCCCGACGTGCCAACGGCACCGAGAGCCGCAAGGCCCGGAAGCTGGCCAAGAAATTGGCGGCGAGAAGAGGTCATGCTGTGTCTCCAGTCAACACTTATCATCAGTCGTCGTACAACGATTGGATGGGAGTGTAGGCCCGCTTTTCGATTGGGTCTATCGGGAAAACACGTAGGAAGCTGGCGCTAAATGTAGCGACAATGCGGCCGTCAGGGTGGGGCGCGGCGGTGCGGAGCGCGAGGAAGAAGTCGTGTGATGTGAGGGTTTGTGCTCAGTTGTCTGATGACGTGGGGTGGGTTGTGGTGTTTTCTTCCCTCGTCTTACTGCGGGGACGGGTGGGGAGTGGGTTAAGCCGTCTCAAGGTGCGATATCCGCGGATTGAG
>DAIOET010000373.1:0-4530 GCA_036746135.1 Cupriavidus sp. | reverse complement strand
CTCAAGGAACTGGAAGAAGAGCGTGCCGGCGTGCAACACCTGCTGGGCTGATCTTTAGAGCCTTCCGCTCATGAAACCGGGGTCCGCATCGATCGAAAATCGGCGCGGACCCCGGTTTTTCATTGGGCCGCCGCGTTGTCTTCACAATAACCCCCTGCTCCATACGTAAATCAACGTGCATCCATCCGAGGTCTTGTTCCAGGGCGAAGCCATTCCGGTACAACTGCCGGTCTGTGACCACTATGCCGGCAGCGAAAAGCTCATGCGCAAGTCGCTTGCCCTGCAGCAAGCGCTTGGGCCCGTGTTCGACATTACTTTCGACTGCGAGGACGGCGCTGCCGTCGGCCTCGAACGCGAGCATGCCGCACTTTGCGCACAACTGATCAACAGCGCCGACAACGCGCACAACCGCGTGGGCGTCCGCATCCACGATCCCGCGCATGTCAGCTGGCGCGACGATGTGGATATCCTGGTGTCCTCCGCCGGAACCCGGCTGGCCTACGTTGTGGTGCCCAAGGTCACCGACGTGGTCGAAGTGGCGCGCGTGACCGATCACGTGAACCAGGTGGCGCGGGCGGCCGGCATCGCCCGGCACATTCCGATTCATGTGCTTATTGAGACACACTCGGCCCTCGAGCAAGTCTTCGACATCGCGTCGCTGGTCCAGGTGGAATGCCTGAGCTTCGGGCTGATGGACTTTGTCTCGGCACACCACGGCGCCATTCCCGGCGATGCGATGCGCTCGCCGGAGCAGTTCGAGCATCCGCTCGTCCGCCGCGCCATGCTGGAGATTTCGGCGGCCTGCCACCGCCACGGCAAGGTGCCTTCACACAATGTGAGTACCGACGTGCAGCACCCGGACCGGGCCGGCGACGATGCCCTGCGCGCCCGCGCCGAATTCGGCTACCTGCGCAAGTGGAGCATCCATCCGGGCCAGATCGAGCCGATCGTGGCCGCATTTCGGCCGAGTGACGCCGAAATCGGCGCCGCCAGCCAGATCCTGCTCGCGGCCCACGAGAACAACTGGGCTCCGATCCGCCACGACGGTCAGCTGCATGACCGCGCCAGCTATCGCTATTACTGGTCTTTGCTGCAGCGCGCAAATGCCACGGGCACCCGCTTACCCACGCCGGTGGCCGATCTGTTTTTTGACTGAACGCAACAGAATGTCATCGCGCACATGGGCGGCTCATTTTTTCCACCAAGTGGCCGATGACAAACCAGCCGTGCGGGATTGTGTAACCAATATCTGACGTGCTTCGCCCGCTTCGGCAAATCGTAGAGAATAGCGGCGGAAAGTTGCCGGGACGTCCCGTGACACGTGCACGGAACGGTTTCCCGGACTGTTCACCACAACAAGCCCCCTTTGACTACCCAAGCAATCCGGAAGGAAACCACATGAAACATCTCGTGCTGGCTGCCTGCTTTGGCGCCCTGACCCTGACCACCGCCGGTGCCGTGCAGGCCCAGGAACCCGCTACGAAGCCGGCCGCCACCAAGAAGGCGCCTGCCAAGAAGTCCACCAAGAAGACCGCCGCCGCCGCGCCCGCTCCCGTGGAGCCGTCGGGTGTGAAGTGGCAGTGTGAACTGGGCCACGCCATCTGGATCAACGGCAACATGCTGCGCGATGAAGTGATTACCGTGCATTGGGATGGCAGGAACTACCGCCTGCCGCGCCAGAGCACCGTTACCGGCGCCGATCGCTACTTCGACCAGAGCTCCGGCCTGGACCTGGTTGTGATCCCGAGCAAGGCGATGCTGTTCAACAAGAACCTGGGTCAGCGCCTGGCCGACGAATGCCAGAACGCCGACATGCAAGCTGGCGGTTCGGCCCCGACGCAGGCCGGCGCGCTGCGCGCACCGGTGGCCACGCCGCTGCTGATGGCACCGTCGCAACCGGCCGATGCCGCCCAGCCTGCTGCACAAGCCGCGCCGAAGCAGTAAAGTTTCACCTTGCCTAAACATCCGCGCGGCATGATGGTCGCTCGCCGCGCGGATACTGGCTGCACCGAATCGTTGTAACGGTGCGCGTCCGGGGTCTGCCGGCCGCGCCGCGAAGCATTGCGGCGGAACCCTTTCGCGCACCGGGGTCTGAAAAACAAACTTCCAGAAGCAGAGTCCCGCGTCATCCCTCGATTGGAGTCAGGCAATGCCCCACAATCTCAATAACACCCTTAAAGAATTCAAGCTCGCCACAGGCGGCAGCGGCCAGTACTACTCCCTGCCCCAACTGGGGAAAGCGCTCGGCGTGAAAATCGAACGCCTGCCGGTATCGATCCGGCTGGTTCTGGAATCGGTGCTGCGCAACTGCGACGGCAAGAAAGTCACCGAAGAACACGTCCGGCAACTTGCCAACTGGAAGCCCACTGCTGACCGCGTCGACGAAATTCCGTTCGTGGTGGCACGCGTGGTGCTGCAGGACTTCACGGGCGTGCCGCTGCTGGCCGACCTGGCCGCCATGCGCAACGTGGCCGAGAAGATGGGCAAGAACCCGAAGAAGATCGAGCCGCTGGTCCCGGTGGATCTGGTGGTCGACCACTCGGTGCAGATCGACCATTTCCGCGAGAAAAAGGCGCTCGACCTGAACATGCAACTGGAATTCCAGCGCAATAACGAGCGCTACCAGTTCATGAAGTGGGGCATGCAGGCGTTCGACACGTTCGGCGTGGTGCAACCGGGCTTCGGCATCGTGCACCAGGTGAACCTCGAATACCTGGCGCGCGGCGTGCACAAGAAGGACGGCGTCTACTATCCGGACACGCTCGTCGGCACCGATTCGCACACGACGATGATCAACGGCATCGGCGTGGTGGGCTGGGGTGTGGGCGGCATCGAGGCCGAGGCCGGCATGCTGGGCCAGCCCGTGTACTTCCTGACCCCTGACGTGGTCGGCGTGGAACTGAAGGGCCGCCTGCGCGAAGGCGTGACCGCCACCGACCTGGTCCTGACGATCACCGAAATGCTGCGCCGCGAAAAAGTGGTGGGCAAGTTCGTCGAGTTCTTTGGCGAAGGCACCGCGAGCCTGACCACGCCGGACCGCGCCACCATCGGCAACATGGCCCCGGAATACGGCGCCACGATGGGCTTTTTCCCGGTCGACGAGAAGACGATCGACTACTTCCGCGGCACCGCCCGGACGGAAGAGGAAATCGCCGCATTCGAAGGCTACTTCCGCGCGCAGGGCATGTTCGGCGTGCCGCAGGCGGGCGACATCGACTACACCAAGACGCTGACGCTGGATCTGGGCACGGTTGCCCCGTCCCTGGCCGGCCCGAAGCGCCCGCAGGACCGTATCGAGATCGGCCATGTGAAGAGCACGTTCGCGTCGCTGTTCTCCAAGCCGGTGGCCGAGAATGGCTTCAACAAGGATGCGGCCGACCTGGACAAGGAATTCGTCAACGCCGACGGCGTCAAGGTCAAGAGCGGCGACGTGCTGATCGCGGCCATCACGTCGTGCACCAACACGTCGAACCCGAGCGTGCTGCTGGCCGCCGGCCTGCTGGCCAAGAAGGCCGTGGAAGCCGGCCTGAACGTGGCGCCGCACATCAAGACGTCGCTGGCCCCCGGTAGCCGCGTGGTGACCGAGTACCTGACCGCCACCGGCCTGCTGCCCTACCTGGAAAAGCTGGGCTTCGGCGTAACCGCCTATGGCTGCACGACCTGCATCGGCAACGCCGGTGACCTGACCCCGGCGCTGAACGACACCATCGTGCAAAACGACGTCGTGGCCGCCGCGGTGCTGTCGGGCAACCGCAACTTCGAAGCGCGTATCCATCCGAACATCCGCGCCAACTTCCTGGCCTCGCCGCCGCTGGTGGTGGCCTATGCCATCGCCGGCACCGTCACGCGCGACCTGATGACCGAGCCGGTTGGCAAGGGCAAGGGTGGCCGCGACATCTGGCTGGGCGACATCTGGCCGACCTCGGAAGAAATCCATGCGCTGCTGAAGTTCGCGATGGACGCCAAGACGTTCAAGGGCAACTACGAGCAGGTGAAGAAGCCAAGCAAGCTCTGGGCGAACATCAAGGGCACCAAGGGCCAGGTGTACGACTGGCCGACGTCGACCTACATCGCCGAGCCGCCGTTCTTCCAGGACTTCACGATCGAGCCGAGCACCGAGGCCGTGACGGTCCGTGGCGCCCGCGCGCTGGGTGTGTTTGGCGACTCCGTGACGACCGACCACATCTCGCCGGCCGGTTCGATCAAGGACACGTCGCCGGCAGGCAAGTACCTGCTGTCGCACGGCGTGCTCAAGGCCGACTTCAACAGCTATGGCTCGCGCCGCGGCAACCATGAGGTGATGATGCGCGGCACGTTCGCCAACGTGCGCATCAAGAACCTGATGATTCCTCCGAAGGCCGACGGCTCCCGCGTGGAAGGCGGCATCACGCTGCACCAGCCGACCGGCGACGAGATGTCGATCTACGACGCCGCCATGAAGTACATCGCCGAAGGCACGCCCACCGTGGTGTTTGGCGGCGAAGAGTACGGCACCGGCTCGTCGCGCGACTGGGCAGCCAAGGGCACCCA
>DAIOET010000372.1:0-4557 GCA_036746135.1 Cupriavidus sp. | reverse complement strand
AGAGACACCAAGATACCGAGGAGCAACACATGAACGAGGCAGTCATCGTATCCACGGCCCGCACCGGGCTGGCCAAGAGCTGGAAGGGCGCTTTCAACATGACCCACGGCGCCACGCTGGGTGGTCACGCCGTCCAGCACGCCATTGCCCGCGCCAAGATCGAGGCCGGTGAAGTGGAAGACGTGCTGATGGGCTGTGCCAACCCCGAAGGCGCCACCGGTGCCAATATCGCGCGCCAGATCGCCCTGCGCGCCGGCTGCCCGGTGACCGTGCCCGGCGCCACCGTGAACCGCTTCTGCTCGTCGGGCCTGCAGACCATCGCCATGGCCGCGCAGCGCGTGATCGCCGACGAAGGCGATATCTTCGTGGCCGGCGGCGTGGAATCGATCTCGTGCGTGCAGCAGGAGATGAACCGCCACATGATCCAGGAAAGCTGGCTGAACAAGAACAAGCCGGAAATCTACTGGAGCATGCTGCAGACCGCCGAGAACGTGGCCAAGCGCTACAACATCTCGAAGGAGCGCCAGGACGAATACGGCGTGCAGAGCCAGTTGCGTGCCGCCGCCGCGCTGGAAGCCGGCAAGTTCAAGGACGAGATCGTGCCGATCACGGTGCTCGCCGGCGTGGCCGACAAGGCCACGGGTCAGCTGATGACCAAGGAAGTCACGATCGATGCCGACGAAGGCATCCGCGCCGACACGACGCTGGAAGGCGTGTCGAAGATCCGCACGGCCATGCCGGGTGGCGTGATTACGGCCGGCAATGCGTCGCAGTTCTCGGACGGCGCATCGGCAGCCGTGGTGATGAATGCCCGCGTGGCGGCCGCCAAGGGCCTGCAGCCGCTGGGCGTGTTCCGTGGCTTTGCCGTGGCCGGTTGCGAGCCCGATGAAATGGGCATCGGCCCGGTGTTCGCGGTGCCGAAGCTGTTGAAGAAGACGGGCCTGAAGGTCGAGGATATCGGCCTGTGGGAGCTGAACGAGGCGTTCGCGGTACAGGTGCTGTACTGCGCCGACAAGCTCGGCATCCCGATGGATCGCCTGAACGTCAACGGTGGCGCCATCGCCGTGGGTCACCCGTACGGCGTGTCCGGTGCCCGCCTGGTCGGCCATGCGCTGATCGAAGGCAAGCGCCGTGGCGTGAAGTACGTCGTCGTGACGATGTGCATCGGCGGCGGCCAGGGTGCCGCCGGCCTGTTCGAGGTGCTGTAAGGCGTCTTGGGCGCATGTTGTTTCCCCTCTCCCATGTAACGGGATAGGGGCGGCGGAGAGGGCGGCGCGTCACGTTGCGAAGTCGCTGCTGGCGTTGCATCCCTCCCCTCCAACCCCCTCTCCCGTTCGCGCGAGAGGGGAGCTTTCCATCGCATATCGAAGGCCACGCGTGCCCTTCGTTTCAGCCCGGAGCCTCGTATTCCATGTCGCTGATTCTTTCCCGTCGTGATCTCAACTTCGTCCTGTACGAATGGCTCAAGGCCGAGACGCTGACGCAGATTCCCCGTTTTGCAGACCACTCGCGCGAAACCTTCGACGCCGCGCTCGATACCTGCGAAAAAATTGCCACGGACCTGTTCGCACCGCACAACAAGAAGAGCGATGCCAACGAGCCGCATTTCGATGGCGAGACCGTCACGATCATCCCGGAGGTCAAGGCCGCGCTCAAGGCGTTCTGTGAAGCCGGCCTGATGGCCGCCGGGCAGGACTACGAGTACGGCGGCATGCAGTTGCCGGTCACGCTCGAAAAAGCCGCATTCGCCTATTTCAAGGCTGCCAACGTCGGGACGAGTTCCTATCCGTTCCTGACGATCGGCAATTCGAACCTGCTGATGACGCACGGCACGCCGGCGCAGATCGACACCTTCGTACGTCCCGAACTGGAGGGACGATTCTTCGGCACGATGTGCCTGTCGGAGCCGCAGGCCGGATCGTCGCTGTCCGACATCACCACGCGCGCCGACTACGAGGGCGAATCGCCACTGGGCCAGCAATACCGGTTGCGCGGCAACAAGATGTGGATTTCGGCCGGCGAGCACGAGCTGTCGGAGAACATCGTCCACCTGGTGCTCGCCAAGATTCCGGGGCCCGATGGAAAACTGATTCCGGGCGTCAAGGGTATCTCGCTGTTTATCGTTCCGAAGTACCTGGTGAACGACGACGGTTCGCGTGGCGAGCACAACGACGTGGTGCTGGCCGGCCTGAATCACAAGATGGGCTATCGCGGCACCACCAACTGCCTGCTGAATTTCGGCGAAGGCATGAAGCACAAGCCGCGCGGCAAGGCTGGCGCCATCGGCTATCTGGTTGGCGAGCCGCACAAGGGCCTGGCCTGCATGTTCCACATGATGAACGAAGCGCGTATTGGTGTGGGGCTGGGCGCCGTGGCGCTTGGCTACACGGGATACCTGCACGCGCTCGACTACGCGCGCAATCGTCCGCAGGGGCGCCCGGTCGGGCCGCAGGGCAAGGACCCGGCCAGCCCGCAGGTCAAGCTGGTGGAACATGCCGATGTGCGTCGCATGCTGCTGGCGCAGAAGAGCTATGTCGAAGGCGGTCTGGCGCTGAATCTGTACTGCGCCCGGCTGGTCGACGACGAACACGCCGCCAAGAGTGCTGGCGAGACGGAAAAGCAGCGCGAGCTGTCGCTACTGCTCGACATCCTCACGCCGATCGCCAAGAGCTGGCCATCGCAATGGTGCCTGGAAGCCAACAACCTGGCCATTCAGGTGCATGGCGGCTACGGCTACACGCGCGAGTACAACGTGGAGCAGTTCTACCGCGACAACCGCCTGAACCCGATCCACGAAGGCACGCACGGCATCCAGGGGCTGGACCTGCTGGGCCGCAAGGTCGTGATGCAGGACGGCGCCGCCTTCCAGCTGCTCGGCAAGCGCGTGCAGGCCACGTGCGAGCGGGCTGCCGCCAACGATGACAAGGCGCTGGCGGAGCAGGCCGGTGCGCTCGGCGCCGCAGTCGCCCGACTGGCTGAAGTCACGCGCAAGCTGTGGTCGGCGGGCGATCCGAACGTGACGCTGGCCAATGCATCGATCTATCTCGAAGCGTTCGGCCATGTCGTCGTCTCGTGGATCTGGCTGGAGCAGGCCCTGGTGGCGCAAGCCGCGCTGGCCGGCGCGGCGGGCGAGGATGCCGATTTCTATCGCGGCAAGCTCGCGGCGGCGGCGTACTTCTTCCGCTTCGAGTTGCCGAAGGTGTATCCGCAGCTCGACCTGCTTGCGTCGCTGGACCGGACGACGCTGGATATGCAGGACGCCTGGTTCTAATCCACAACCCGCCATGAACGAGCCAGGCCCGAAGCGCTTTGCTTCGTTCTTGGCGGGTTGCGGAAATACAGAATAGAGAAACGGAGACAAACATGAAAACCATCCAGCAATTGTTCGACCTCAAGGGCCGCACGGCACTGATTACGGGCGGCTCCCGTGGGCTGGGTCTGCAGATTGCCGAGGCACTGGGTGAGCAGGGCGCGCGAATCGTGCTGTCGGCACGCAAGGCCGACGAATTGCAATCGGCGCAGGCCCACCTGAAGGCGCGCGGCATCGACGCCGACTGGATTGCCGCCGACGGCTCGCGCGATGACGAGATTGCCCGACTGGCCGACGAAGCGCTTGCCAAGCTCGGCCATGTCGACATCCTGGTCAACAACGCAGGTGCCACGTGGGGCGCGCCGGCCGAGGATCATCCCATCGAAGCGTGGGACAAGGTGATGAACCTCAATATCCGTGGGCTGTTTCTGCTGTCGCAGAAGATCGGCAAGTTGTCGATGATCCCGCGCCGCTACGGCCGCATCATTAACGTGGCCTCGATCGCCGGCCTGGGCGGCAACCCGCCGGGATCGATGGAAACGATTGCCTACAACACGTCGAAGGGTGCGGTGATCAACTTCACGCGCACGCTGGCTGGCGAATGGGGCGAACACAACATTACCGTCAACGCGCTGGCCCCGGGTTTCTTCCCGTCGAAGATGACCAAGGGTTCGCTCGACCGCCTGGGCGTGGACAAGATGTGCGAGGGCGTGCCGTTGCACCGTCTGGGCGACGACGAGGATCTGAAGGGCGCCGCGCTGTTGTTCGCGTCGGATGCCGGCAAGCACATCACCGGCCAGGTGCTGGCGGTGGACGGGGGTGTCAGCGCGGTTTAAGTCGGCTTAGGTCGGTGTAAGTCGCGCCAGGTTTGCTCCCGTCGCCCGCGGAGACGGAAGGGAGCGGACCAGGCGCATAATCCAGGCCGAAGGTTTTTCCTATTGCCCCCAACATGACCCAACGCCAACTCACGATACCGTTTCTCGCCGACCTCGGCGTGCTGTGCAACTACATGGAAGGCGGCCGCAGCGAGATCGAGCTCGATCTGCAGCAGCGTCACCAGAACAGTTGGGACATGGCCCACGGCGGCGTCATCATGACGCTGCTCGACGTGGCGATGGCCATCGCCGGCCGATCGTCCGATGCCGAAGGCCGCGGCGTGGTCACCATCGAAATGAAGACCAGTTTCATGGCCCCGGGGCGCGGCAAGCTGACCGCGCGCGGCCAGACCGTGCATCGCACGTCGACGA
>DAIOET010000371.1:0-4562 GCA_036746135.1 Cupriavidus sp. | reverse complement strand
GGCATCACCGGCGTCGACCGGTAAATGCGCTTTAGTGCATCGTGGTATCGCGCTGCACTAAAAATGCGCGCCATGCGGGGGATTCCGGATGCCGCACATGTACGATCCCTCAGGTAAACCCCGGATTTGACTTGTATATACAGGATTGCTAGATTGCCCGTCAGGCCGAGCGCGGTACAGCGCCGCCCTGGTCCAGGAGACGGGACCGACATCCAAGAACGACCCCATCGGGAGCCGACAGCATGAAGCTGCACCGCCGCGCCGCATTGACCTTTTCCGCTTTTGCCCTTGCCACGGTGGCCGCCACCACGGCCCACGCCCAGAACACGCCGGTCGCCATTGGCATGAGCGGCTGGACCGGCTTCGCGCCGCTTTCGCTGGCCGACAAGGCCGGCATCTTCAAGAAGCATGGTGTGGACGTGGAAATCAAGATGATTCCGCAGAAGGACCGGCACCTCGCGCTGGCTTCGGGCGCCATCCAGTGCGCGGCCACGACGGTGGAAACCCATGTGGCATGGAATGCCAACGGCGTGCCGATCACGCAGATCGTGCAGCTCGACAAGTCCTACGGCGCGGACGGCCTGGCCGTGCGCGGTGACGTAAAAACCTTTGCCGACCTGAAGGGCAAGACCATCGGCGTCGATGCACCAGGCACCGCGCCGTACTTCGGGCTGGCCTGGATGCTGAAGAAAAACGGCATGACCCTGAAGGACGTCAAGCTGACCACGCTGTCGCCGCAAGCGGCGGCGCAGGCCTTTGTGGCCGGTCAGAACGACGGCGCCATGACCTACGAGCCGTACCTGTCGACGGTGCGCGCGAATCCGGACAAGGGCAAGATCCTGGCCACCACGCTCGATTACCCGATGGTGACCGATACGCTCGGCTGCGCGCCGAAATGGCTCAAGGACAACCCCAAGGCCGCGCAGGCGCTGGTCGACAGCTACTTCGAGGCGCTTGAGATGATCCGCAAGGAACCCGAGAAGTCCAACGAGCTGATGGGGTCGGCGGTCAAGCAGACCGGCGAGCAGTTTGCCAAGTCGTCGGCGTACCTGCGCTGGCAGGACAAGTCGGCAAACCAGAAATTCTTCTCGGGCGAGCTGGCCAGCTTCAGCAAGGAGGCGGCCGACGTGCTCAAGGAGATCGGCGTGATCCGCCAGGTGCCAGACGTGACGGCGATCTATGACGCCCGATACCTCAAGTAAGCGGGAGGCATCCATGTCGCAAGCCTCTACCACCACGCGCGCGCCCGCGCCGATCGTCGCCGCGGCGGCGGATCGTGCGCCGCGTGCCCGCCATCCGTGGCTCTCGCCACTGGTGCCGGTGTCTTCGCAAATCCGCTGGATGCTGGGCCTGTCGTTCTTTGCCTTGTTCTTCGGCATCTGGGCCATTGCCACGCTGGGCGGGTTCGTGCCGCGCACGTTCCTGGCCGATCCGCTGACGATGGCCAACGAAGGCTGGCTGCTGTTCACGCAGTACGGCTTCATTGGCGATATCGGCATGACCGTGTGGCGCGTGGTCGGTGGCTTCGTGCTGGCCGCGGTGCTGGCAGTGCCGCTGGGCATCTTCATGGGCGCGTACAAGGCGGCGGAGGCGTTCTTCGAGCCGTTCGTGTCGTTCTGCCGCTACCTGCCCGCGTCGGCGTTCATTCCGCTGCTGATCCTGTGGGCCGGCATCGGCGAGACGCAGAAGCTGCTGGTGATCTTCATCGGCTCGTTCTTCCAGATCGTGCTGATGGTGGCGGTGACGGTGGGCGGCGCACGCAAGGACCTGGTCGAGGCCGCCTACACGCTGGGTGCCACGCCGCGCGGCATCGTGCGCCGCGTGCTGATTCCGGGTGCCGCGCCCGAGATTGCCGAGACACTGCGTCTGGTATTGGGCTGGGCCTGGACCTACGTGATCGTGGCCGAGCTGATCGGTTCGTCGTCGGGCATCGGGCACATGATCACCGACAGCCAGGCGCTGCTGAACACCGGGCAGATCATCTTCGGCATCATCGTCATCGGCTGCATCGGGCTGGTGTCCGATCTGGTCTTCAAGCTGGCCAACCAGCGCCTGTTTCCGTGGAGTTCGATCAAATGAGCGCGCTGTCGATCCAGCAGGTCTCCCGTACGTTCGAGAATCCGCGCGGCGGCAGCACGCAAGCGTTGCTGCCGGTCGATTTCGAAGTGCGCGACAACGATTTCGTGACGATCCTCGGGCCGTCGGGCTGTGGCAAATCCACGCTGCTGCGCATCGTGGCCGGGCTGGATACGCCCAGCGGCGGCCGCGTGCTGCTCGATGGCCAGCCCGTGGCCGGGCCGGGCGCCGATCGCGGCATGGTGTTCCAGTCCTACACGTTGTTCCCGTGGCTGACGATCGAGCAGAACGTGCGCTTTGGCCTGCGCGAGCGCGGCATGAGCGTGGCGGAACAGAAGGAGCGCAGCGACTTCTTTATCGCCCGCGTGGGTTTGCGGGGCTTCGAGCAGCACTATCCGAAGCAGCTTTCCGGCGGCATGCAGCAGCGCACGGCGATTGCGCGCGCGCTGGCCAACGATCCGAAGATCCTGCTGCTCGACGAGCCGTTCGGCGCGCTGGACAACCAGACGCGCGTGCTGATGCAGGAGCTGCTGCTCGGGATCTGGGAGTCGCACCGCAAGACGGTATTATTCGTGACGCACGATATCGACGAGGCCATTTTCATGGCCAACCGCGTGGCGGTGTTTTCCGCGCGGCCCGGTCGGATCAAGAGCGAAATCGCGGTGGACTTTGCCCATCCGCGCCACTACACGATCAAGACATCGCCTGAGTTCTCCGCGCTCAAGGCCCGGCTCACCGAGGAGATTCGCGCCGAGGCCCTGGCTTCGGCCGAGCATTGAACGGGCGACCCGCAACAGGCCATGAATCAGTCCGCCAACCCGGCACCTTCCTCATCCAACGCACCGGCTGCGCTGTACCAGCAGGTCAAGGAATACATCGCGCGCCAGATCCAGAGCGGCGCGTGGCAGCCCGGCGACCGCGTGCCGTCCGAGCAGGAACTGGTGAACCGCTTCTCGGTGTCGCGCATGACGGTCAACCGTGCATTGCGCGAGCTGTCGGAGCAGGGCCGGGTGGTGCGCGTGGCCGGTGTGGGCACGTTCGTGGCCGAGCACAAGCCGCAGTCGACGTTGCTGTCCGTGGTCAACCTGCAGGACGAGATTCGCATGCGCGGCCACGACTATGCGTGCGACGTGATCCTGGTGGAGCGGGTTTCCGCATCGATCGAAGTGGCGGCCGCGCTGGAGCTGCGTACGGGCGAATCGGTGTTCCACTCGATCTGCATCCACCGCGAGGACGGCGTGCCGGTACAGCTTGAGGATCGCTATGTGAACCCGCGCGTGGCGCCCGATTTCATCACGCAGGATTTTGCCGATACGCAGCCGGGCGAGTACCTGCTGCGCAACGTGCCTTATGACCAGGTGGAGCATGTTGTCGATGCCATCGCCGCGACGGCCGAGCAGGCCGTGCAGCTGGAGATGCCGCCGACGCAACCCTGCCTGCTGCTGACACGCCGCACCTGGACCAACGGCGTGCCCGTAACGTTCGTGCGCTGCCTGCATCCGGGCAACCGGTACCGGCTGGGCAGCCGTTTTCGCGCCGACGGCAACCCCGCCTTCGGCTAGAACTGGTACCTGAGGCCAGTCAAAAGCTGGCCATCAGGTTTTATTTTCGACTAACCTGTATAGACAGGCTCATACAACATAACGATGACTCAAGATTCCCGCTCTCTCCTGACCCTGGACCCAGGCCATGTCTCGCTGGATGACCTGCGCCGCATCTATCGTGGCGAAGTGCGCCTGGCGATGGCTGACTCGGCGTGGGCTGGCGTGCGTGCCGCACAGGCCACTGTGCAGGACATCATCGACGCCGACGCCGTGGTCTACGGCATCAACACGGGTTTCGGCAAGCTGGCCCAGTCGCGGATCGCGCACGACAAGCTGGCCTTGCTGCAGCGCAATCTGGTGCTATCACACAGCGTGGGCACCGGCGCGGATCTGCCGGCCGACACCGTGCGGCTGATCCTGGCGATCAAGGCGGTAAGCCTGGCGCGCGGCCATTCCGGTGTGCGCCCCGCCTTGATCGAGGCGCTGCTGGCGCTGGCCAACCACGGCGTGTCGCCGTGCATCCCGGCCAAGGGATCGGTCGGTGCCTCGGGCGACCTCGCGCCGCTGGCCCATATGTCGTGCACACTGATTGGCGTGGGCGATGTGATGATCGACGGCCAGCGCGTGCCGGCCGCGCAAGGCCTGGCCCATGCCGGGCTCGACGCCTTCACGCTGGGACCGAAGGAAGGGCTGGCGCTGCTGAACGGCACGCAGGTTTCCACGGCGCTTGCGCTGGCCGGCCTGTTCGCCGCCGAAGACGCATTTGCCGCAGGGCTGGTGGCCGGCGCGTTGTCGCTGGAAGCGATCAAGGGTTCGGTCAAGCCGTTCGATGCGCGCATTCATGAGGCGCGTGGCCAGGCTGGCCAGATCGCGGTGGCTGGCGCGGTGCGTGCGATGCTCGACGGCAGCGAGCTCGTCGATTCGCACAAGACCTGCGGCCGC
>DAIOET010000370.1:0-4595 GCA_036746135.1 Cupriavidus sp. | reverse complement strand
AGAACGGCTGCATCCTGGCTGGCGAGGACAACGTCCAGAAGGCCATCGACCTGGCGCGCTCGTTCCCGGGCCTGTCGGGCATGGACCTGGCCAAGGTCGTGTCGGTCAAGGAACCGTACGAGTGGACCCAGACCGAGTGGAAGCTTGGCGAAGGCTACGGCCGCCAGGACAAGCCGCAGTTCCACGTGGTTGCCTATGACTACGGCGTCAAGTTCAACATCCTGCGCATGCTGGCCGAGCGCGGCTGCAAGGTGACCGTGCTGCCGGCGCAAGCCACTGCTGCCGACGCCCTGGCGCTGAATCCGGATGGCATCTTCCTGTCGAACGGCCCCGGCGACCCCGAGCCGTGCGACTACGCGATTGCCGCCACGCGCGAGTTCATCGCCCGCGGTATTCCCACGTTCGGCATCTGCCTGGGTCACCAGATCATGGCCCTGGCCGTGGGTGCGAAGACGCTCAAGATGAGCACGGGCCACCATGGCGCCAACCATCCGGTCAAGGACCACGATGACGGCCGCGTGGTGATCACGTCGCAGAACCACGGATTTGCGGTCGATGCGTCGACGCTGCCGGCCAATGCGCGCGTTACGCACACGTCGCTGTTCGATGGCACGCTGCAGGGCTTCGCGCTGACCGACAAGCCGGCTTTCTGCTTCCAGGGTCACCCGGAAGCGTCGCCAGGTCCGCACGACATCGCGTACCTGTTCGACCGCTTCACCAAGCTGATGCAGGACGCCCGCGCCAAGGCAGCTGCCTGAGAACGAGAAACCTGAACAGGATTCGCCCATGAACGCCTTCATGCACGCCAGCCTCGGCGTCACCGATTTCTGGACCTTTGTGCTCGGTACGATCTTCATCGTGTTGCTGCCGGGACCGAACTCGATGTATGTGCTGTCGGTAGCCGCGCAGCGCGGTGTGCGCGCCGGCTACAAGGGTGCGTGCGGCGTGTTCCTGGGCGACGCGATCCTGATGGTGCTGTCGGCCGCGGGCGTCGCATCGCTGCTGAAGGCCAGCCCGGGGTTGTTCCATGTGGTCAAGTACGTCGGCGCCGCCTACCTGGCGTGGATCGGCTTCCAGATGCTGCGCGGCGCGCTGCGCAACTGGTCGAAGCGTGCCGATGGTGCCGATGGTGCTGACGGCGCCGACACCGCCCCGGCGGCGGTGTCCGTGGATCGCGCGACGAACCCGTTCACGAAGGCGCTCGTGATCAGCCTGCTGAACCCGAAGGCCATCCTGTTCTTCATCTCGTTCTTCATCCAGTTCGTGGATCCGCAGTTCGCGTATCCCGCGCTGTCGTTCGTGGCGCTGGGCCTGGTCTGCCAGGTCTGCAGCTTTGCGTACCTGACCACGATCATTTTCGTGGGCGCGAAGCTGGCCGATGCGTTCCGCCGCCGTCGGCGCCTGTCCGCAGGCATGTCGAGCGGAGTCGGCGCAATGTTCATCGGCTTCGGTGCCAAGCTGGCTACTGCCACCCTGGGCTGACGGTCAAAACCTGATATCCGGCACGGCTCGCGCAGAACTGCGGGCCGGCCAATAAAGAGAGCGTGCAATGCCAAAGCGCACAGACATCAAAAGCATCCTAATCATCGGCGCGGGCCCGATCATCATCGGCCAGGCGTGCGAGTTCGACTACTCCGGCGCACAGGCCTGCAAGGCGCTGCGCGAAGAGGGCTTCAAGGTCATCCTGGTCAACTCGAACCCGGCGACCATCATGACGGACCCGAACACGGCCGACGTGACCTACATCGAGCCCATCACGTGGGAAGTGGTCGAGCGCATCATCGACAAGGAACGTCCTGACGCGATCCTGCCGACGATGGGCGGCCAGACCGCGCTGAACTGCGCGCTGGACCTGCATCGCCACGGCGTGCTGGACAAGTACAAGGTTGAGCTGATCGGCGCATCGCCGGAAGCCATCGACAAGGCCGAGGACCGTCAGAAGTTCAAGGACGCGATGACCAAGATCGGTCTCGGTTCGGCCAAGTCGGGCATCGCCCATTCGATGGACGAAGCCGTGGCCGTGCAGTCGCGCATCGCGCAGGATACCGGCACCGCCGGCTACCCGATCGTGATCCGCCCGTCGTTCACGCTGGGCGGCACCGGCGGCGGCATTGCCTACAACCGCGAAGAGTTCGAAGAGATCTGCAAGCGCGGCCTGGACCTGTCGCCCACGCGCGAGCTGCTGATCGAAGAATCGCTGCTCGGCTGGAAGGAATACGAGATGGAAGTCGTCCGCGACAAGGCGGACAACTGCATCATCATCTGCTCGATCGAAAACCTGGACCCGATGGGTATCCACACCGGTGACTCGATCACCGTGGCCCCGGCCCAGACGCTGACCGACAAGGAATACCAGATCCTGCGTAACGCGTCGCTGGCCGTGCTGCGCGAGATCGGCGTCGATACCGGCGGTTCGAACGTGCAGTTCTCGATCAATCCGAAGGACGGCCGGATGATCGTGATCGAAATGAACCCGCGTGTGTCGCGTTCGTCGGCACTGGCCTCGAAGGCCACGGGCTTCCCGATCGCCAAGGTCGCGGCCAAGCTGGCCGTGGGCTACACGCTGGACGAGCTCAAGAACGAAATCACCGGCGGCCAGACCCCGGCGTCGTTCGAGCCGTCGATCGACTACGTGGTCACCAAGGTGCCGCGTTTCGCGTTCGAGAAGTTCCCGGCAGCCGATAGCCACCTGACCACGCAGATGAAGTCGGTGGGCGAGGTGATGGCGATGGGCCGTACGTTCCAGGAATCGTTCCAGAAGGCGCTGCGCGGCCTGGAAGTGGGCGTGGACGGTCTGGACGAAAAGTCGACCGACCGCGACGAAGTGATCGAGGAAATCGGTGAAGCCGGCCCGGACCGTATCTGGTACGTGGGCGATGCATTCCGCCTGGGCATGTCGCTGGAAGAGGTCTACGCCGAGACCGATATCGATCCGTGGTTCCTGGCCCAGATCGAGGACATCGTCAAGACCGAAGGCCTGGTGCGTAACCGCACGCTGGACACCCTGTCGGCGGTTGAACTGCGCTTCCTGAAGCAGAAGGGCTTCTCGGACCGCCGCCTGGCTCGTCTGCTGAAGACCGATGCCAAGAGCGTGCGCGAGGCGCGCCTGGCGCAGAACGTGCGCCCGGTGTACAAGCGCGTGGACACCTGCGCGGCCGAGTTCGCCACCAACACCGCGTACATGTACGGCACGTACGAAGCCGAGCATGGCGAGTGCGAGGCGGACCCGACCAACAACAAGAAGATCATGGTGCTGGGCGGTGGCCCGAACCGGATCGGCCAGGGTATCGAGTTCGACTACTGCTGCGTGCATGCCGCGCTGGCACTGCGCGAAGACGGGTACGAGACCATCATGGTCAACTGCAACCCGGAAACCGTGTCGACCGACTATGACACGTCCGACCGCCTGTACTTCGAGCCGCTGACGCTGGAAGACGTGCTGGAAATCGTCGACAAGGAAAAGCCGGTTGGCGTGATCGTCCAGTACGGCGGCCAGACGCCGCTGAAGCTGGCGCTGGACCTGGAAGCCAACGGCGTGCCCATCATCGGCACGAGCCCGGACATGATCGACGCCGCGGAAGATCGCGAGCGCTTCCAGAAGCTGCTGCAGGAGCTGGGCCTGCGCCAGCCGCCGAACCGCACCGCGCGTGCCGAGGACGAAGCCCTGCGTCTGGCCGAGGAAATCGGCTATCCGCTGGTGGTGCGTCCGTCGTACGTGCTGGGTGGCCGCGCGATGGAAATCGTGCACGAGCCGCGCGACCTGGAGCGCTACATGCGCGAGGCCGTGAAGGTATCGAACGACTCGCCGGTGCTGCTGGACCGCTTCCTGAACGATGCGATCGAATGCGACGTGGACGCCCTGTGCGACGGCCAGCGCGTGTTCATCGGCGGCGTGATGGAACACATCGAGCAGGCTGGCGTGCACTCGGGCGACTCGGCGTGCTCGCTGCCGCCGTACTCGCTGGCGCAAGCCACCGTCGACGAACTGAAGCGCCAGACCGCCGCGATGGCCAAGGCGCTGAACGTGGTCGGCCTGATGAACGTGCAGTTCGCCATCCAGCAGAAGGGCGGCGAGGATATCGTCTACGTGCTGGAAGTGAACCCGCGCGCGTCGCGTACCGTGCCGTACGTGTCGAAGGCTACCGGCCTGTCGCTGGCCAAGATCGCCGCGCGCTGCATGGCCGGCCAGTCGCTGGATTCGCAAGGGATTGGCGCGGAAGTCGTGCCGCCTTACTTCAGCGTCAAGGAAGCCGTGTTCCCGTTCAACAAGTTCCCGGGCGTGGATCCGGTCCTCGGACCTGAAATGCGTTCCACCGGTGAAGTGATGGGCGTGGGCAAGGTGTTCGGCGAAGCGCTGTTCAAGAGCCAGCTGGCCGCCGGTTCGCGTCTGCCCGAGAAGGGCACCGTGCTGATCACGGTCAAGGATAGCGACAAGCCGCGCGCCGTGACCGTGGCACGCATGCTGCACGACATGGGCTACCCGATCGTCGCCACGCGCGGCACGGCGTCGGCCATCGAGGCAGCCGGCATCCCGGTCCGGGTGGTCAACAAGGTCAAGGACGGCCGTCCGCACATCGTGGACATGATCAAGAACG
>DAIOET010000369.1:0-4597 GCA_036746135.1 Cupriavidus sp. | reverse complement strand
ACGTCCATATCCTCCCAGTAACGCATCAGGAAAGCCTCGCGTTGACGCGTTGGCAATCGCTGGATTTCCTGTTCGATGATCGCCATGACCTGCGCCCGCTCGACCTTGTCGGCGCTGCTTTCGGCCGACTCCGTTCCGGCTTGGGCTTCCAATGTGTCCAGCAGGTCGCTGTCGTCGCCATCGCGCTCGTCACGCAGGTTCGAGAACAGCGTTACCCATGTATTGCGTACCTTCTGGCGCCGGAACCAGTCGTGGATGGTGTTCTGCAGAATCCGCTGAAACAGCGGCGGCAGCTCGGTGGCGCTCTTGTCACCGTACTTTTCCGCCAGCTTGATCATGGCGTCCTGCACGATGTCCAGCGCCGCTTCATCGTCACGCACGGCGAAAACGGCCTGTTTAAAGGCGCGCCGTTCGACACTGGCGAGAAAGTCTGAGAGTTCCTTATCGGTGGCCATGCAGGCGAAAACAGCGATTGGGCGGAAGAGGGCCAGGCCAAATGTGCCGCGAAAGTCCTGCGGCATCCCGGAAATGTCTGCGATCCTAGCAAAAAACAGTCGCCCTCTGCCACTGCTGTATGCAAGAGCAGACATGATCCCCCGGTTGCGCTATGGCGCCGCTGTCGCGTCATCAATGCCTGGCGGGCCGGTCATGCAAAAAGTTCCTTCGATGCATTTACCGCACTGGTGCATTGCAGTATCATCGACGGTTCACGACATCAGTGGTTGTCTCATCAGACCGCTTATAAGGCGGTCTCTTCATGCAGACGCGCACCGCTTGAACCCGAGCCACAAGCCCGGCAGAGAGCATCCAAACAATTTTTTGCCGAAAATTGCAAAGGACTGAAATGAACATGCCCAGCGCGGAATTCTCCCACGCAGACAGCAATTCATCCGCCGCACCCGAAATGATCGGGGCGGAAATTCTCGTTCACGCACTTGCCGAAGAAGGCGTCGAGTACGTCTGGGGCTACCCCGGCGGCGCAGTGCTCTATATCTACGACGAGCTCCACAAGCAAAAGAAATTCGAACACATCCTGGTGCGCCACGAGCAGGCCGCCGTGCATGCCGCTGACGGCTATGCCCGTGCGACCGGCAAGGTGGGCGTGGCACTGGTGACTTCGGGCCCGGGCGTGACCAACGCCGTGACCGGCATCGCCACCGCCTACCTGGATTCGATCCCGATGGTGGTGATCACCGGCAACGTGCCGACCCACGCCATTGGCCAGGATGCGTTCCAGGAATGCGACACCGTCGGCATCACGCGTCCGATCGTCAAGCACAACTTCCTCGTGAAGGACGTGCGCGATCTGGCCGCGACGATCAAGAAGGCGTTCTTCATCGCCGCTACCGGCCGTCCCGGCCCCGTGGTGGTCGATATTCCGAAGGACGTGTCGCGTAACGCCTGCCGCTTCGAGTATCCGAAGACGGTGGACATGCGTTCGTACAACCCGGTGAACAAGGGCCATGCTGGCCAGATCCGCAAGGCCGTGGCACTGCTGCAGGCCGCCGAGCGTCCGTATATCTATTCGGGCGGCGGCGTCGTGCTGGCGAACGCCAGCGACGAGCTGCGCGAGCTGGCCGCACTGACCGGTCACCCTGTCACCAACACGCTGATGGGCCTGGGCGCGTTCCCGGGCACGCACAAGCAGTTCGTCGGCATGCTCGGCATGCACGGCACGTATGAAGCCAATATGGCCATGCAGAACTGTGACGTGCTGATCGCCATCGGCGCCCGCTTTGACGACCGCGTGATCGGCAACCCGTCGCACTTCACCGCGCAGGCCCGCAAGATCATCCACATCGATATCGATCCCTCGTCGATCTCGAAGCGCGTCAAGGTGGACATTCCCATCGTCGGCAACGTCAAGGATGTGCTGCAGGAACTGATCGCCCAGATCAAGGCCAGCGACGTCAAGCCCAAGCGCGAGTCACTGGCGAAGTGGTGGGATCAGATCGAGCAATGGCGTTCGGTGGACTGCCTCAAGTACGACCGCAATTCCGAGATCATCAAGCCGCAGTATGTGGTGGAAAAGATCTGGGAACTGACGAAAGGCGATGCGTTCATCTGCTCCGACGTCGGTCAGCACCAGATGTGGGCCGCGCAGTTCTACAAGTTCAACGAGCCGCGCCGCTGGATCAACTCCGGTGGCCTGGGCACGATGGGCGTGGGCCTGCCGTACGCGATGGGCATCAAGAAGGCGTTCCCGGACAAGGAAGTCGTCACCATCACGGGTGAAGGCTCGATCCAGATGTGCATCCAGGAACTGTCGACCTGCCTGCAGTACGACACCCCGGTCAAGATCTGTTCGCTGAACAACGGCTACCTGGGCATGGTGCGTCAGTGGCAGGAAATCGAGTACGACAACCGCTACTCGCATTCCTACATGCAGGCGCTGCCCGACTTTGTGAAGCTGGCCGAGTCGTATGGCCACGTTGGCCTGCGTGTCGAAAAGACCGCCGACGTTGAGCCCGCGCTGCGCGAGGCGTTCCGCCTGAAGGACCGTACCGTGTTCCTGGACTTCCAGACCGACCCCACGGAAAACGTGTGGCCGATGGTGCAGGCCGGCAAGGGTATCTCCGAAATGCTGCTTGGCGCGGAGGACCTGTAATGCGACACATCATCTCGGTCCTGCTGGAAAACGAACCCGGTGCGCTGTCGCGCGTGGTGGGCCTGTTCTCGGCACGTGGATATAACATCGAGACGCTGACGGTGGCTCCCACCGAAGATGCGTCGCTGTCGCGGATGACCATCGTCACCACCGGCTCGGATGACGTGATCGAGCAGATCACGAAGCATCTGAACCGTCTGGTGGAAGTGGTCAAGGTGGTGGACCTGACCGAAGGCGCGCATATCGAGCGCGAGCTGATGCTCGTGAAGGTGCGTGCCGTGGGCAAGGAGCGCGAGGAAATGAAGCGCACCGCCGACATCTTCCGTGGCCGCATCATCGACGTGACCGAAAAGACGTACACCATCGAGCTGACCGGCAACGGCGGCAAGCTGGATGCGTTCCTCGATGCTATCGACCGTACCGCGATTCTGGAAACCGTCCGCACTGGCGGTTCCGGCATCGGTCGGGGCGAGCGCATCCTGAAGGTCTGACCGGCGCCCCCGGCAACAGAGCACGGCCACAAGCCGACAGCAGTATCCCGAAGCGGCGCGACGCATCCACTGATCAGTAGACGTTGCGCCGCCACCCCAATACGAAGATTTGAGAAATTGAAGGAACCATCATGAAAGTGTTTTACGACAAGGACGCCGACCTCTCCCTCATCAAAGGCAAGAACGTCACCATCATCGGTTATGGCTCGCAAGGCCACGCCCACGCGCTGAACCTGAAGGAATCGGGCGTGAACGTGACGGTCGGCCTGCGTAAGAGCGGCGCGTCGTGGAACAAGGCCGTCAACGCTGGCCTGCAGGTCAAGGAAGTGGCCGAAGCCGTGAAGGGCGCCGATGTGGTCATGATCCTGCTGCCGGACGAGCAGATCGCCGACGTGTACAAGAACGAAGTGCACGCCAACATCAAGGAAGGCGCTGCGCTGGCCTTCGCGCACGGCTTCAACGTGCACTACGGCGCCGTGATTCCGCGTGCCGACCTGGACGTGATCATGATCGCCCCGAAGGCTCCGGGCCACACCGTTCGCTCGACGTACTCGCAAGGTGGCGGCGTGCCGCACCTGATCGCCGTGCATCAGAACAAGTCCGGCGCTGCCCGTGACATCGCGCTGTCGTACGCCACCGCCAACGGCGGCGGCCGTGCCGGCATCATCGAGACCAACTTCCGCGAAGAAACCGAAACCGACCTGTTCGGCGAGCAGGCCGTGCTGTGCGGCGGTACCGTCGAGCTGATCAAGGCTGGCTTCGAGACGCTGGTGGAAGCCGGCTATGCTCCGGAAATGGCGTACTTCGAGTGCCTGCACGAACTGAAGCTGATCGTCGACCTGATCTACGAAGGCGGCATCGCCAACATGAACTACTCGATCTCGAACAACGCTGAATATGGTGAGTACGTCACCGGTCCGCGCGTTGTGACCGAAGAGACCAAGAAGGCCATGAAGCAGTGCCTGACGGACATCCAGACGGGTGAGTACGCCAAGAGCTTCCTGCTGGAAAACAAGGCCGGCGCCCCGACGCTGATCTCGCGCCGCCGCCTGACGGCCGAGCACCAGATCGAGGAAGTGGGTGCGAAGCTGCGCGCGATGATGCCGTGGATCGCCAAGAACAAGCTGGTCGACCAGTCGAAGAACTAAGCAGTACGGGCAATAGCAGGGTGCTCTGGCCGATCCGGCCGGACACCCTGCGATGCCACGGCCGCCCAGTCGGCCGCCGGTCTTTGCGCTTGCACAAGACATTTCGGCGGACACTGGGCGGCTTTTTGTTATCCTTGTCGGACTTTTTCGGGCGCAGGCCTGAATTTTTCTTATATTTCGCATCGACAGCCCCCGAAACCTTGCGCGTGAAGCCATCCGCGCGGGTTTGCCAGTGGGGTGTGTAGATCCGTGCGACCAACAAAACAACGCTTGCATGAACTATCCTCATCCGCTGATCGCCCGTGAAGGCTGGCCGTTCCTGGCCGGCGCTTTCATCATCTCGCTGCTGG
>DAIOET010000368.1:0-4599 GCA_036746135.1 Cupriavidus sp. | reverse complement strand
GCGCCGTGGGACTGCGCCACTTCGTCGACGATGGCCAGTCCCAGGCCGCTGCCGCCGGTCGGCGCATCGGGTACGCGATAAAAGCGGTCGAATACACGCCCGCGCTCGGCGGCCGGAATTCCCGGTCCGTTGTCGGTCACCGCAAGCTCGATACCCTGCCCGGTATGCCCGACGTCCACGTCGATGCGACCTCCGCGAGGAATGTAGTGCAGCGCGTTGTCGACGAGGTTGGTCAGCAGAATGCGCAACGCATCGGCATCGCCGCGAATCGTGACCGGTCCCTGCGCGCTGCTGCCCTCCAGCCCAAGATCGATGTCACGATCGATCGCCGCCTGCGACATCTCCGCCACCACCTCGCCCGCCAGCGCGCGCAGGTTCACCGGTTCGTGCGGCGGGGGCGCCGCGCCTGGTTCCTGCCGCGCCAGCGTCAGAAGCTGGGCCACCAGGTGGGTCAGCCGTTCCAGACCCTGCCGCAACTGTCCCATCGCCGCCTGCCGCGCGTCGGCGCTCTCCGCCCGCTCCACGAGTTGGGCCTGTAGCTGCAATGCAGTCAGCGGCGTGCGCAACGCATGCGCGGCGTCGGCCACGAATGCGCGCTGCGTGTCGATGGCGTGGGCCAGCCGCCCGAGCAACTGGTTCAGCGCGTCGGACAGCGGCGCGATTTCATCGGGCATGTCGCGCACGGCCAGCGGTGCCAGCGTATTGGCATCGCGCGCGCGCACCTCGGTGGCTATCTCGCGCAATGGCCGCAAGCCACGCCCCACCGCCATCCAGACCAGCCACGCCAGCAGCGGCAACAGCAACAGCAACGGCGCCACCGTGCGCAAGGCCATATGGGCGGCCAGCGTACGGCGCGCACTGAGCGGCTGGGCGATCTGTACCACGGCCGGTCCAAGCTGCACGCTATAGATGCGCCATTCGCCCGATTCGGTCTGCGCATTGGTAAAGCCCAGCTCCGCGCGCGGCGGCAGGGACGGACGCGAATGCGAGAGATAAAGACTGCGGCCGGAGCCGTCCCAGATGTGAATCACCACGTCTTCGTCGGCGCGCAACAGGTCTGCGCCGGTGGCCCCGCCCGGATCGAACGCCGGTGCCATTGGTGCCGAGAACTGGCTCGGCAGCGCGGCGGCCAACTGCTTCATCTGGTAGTCGAACAGCGCGTTGGCTTCCTGCCGCGCCTGTCCGTAGATCAGGCCCGTGGCCACGGCGATTCCCGCGGCCAGGCCCGCCGCCAGCCACCACAGCAGCGTACGTTGAATCGAGCGCATCAGTCGGGCGTTCCTTCCGCGCGGTTGCCCGCGATGTCGTCCAGTTGCGGCATCAGGTAGCCGACGCCCCGGATATTGCGAATCAGCGCCGCGCCAAACTTGCGCCGCAGCGCGTGGATATAGACCTCCACCGTGTTGCTGCCCACCTCGTCGTCCCAGCCGTAGAGCCGCTCCTGCAACTGCGGCACCGACCACACCTTGCCGGGCCGGGCCATCAGCGCCGACAGCAGCGCATATTCGCGTGCCGACAGCCGCACCGGCGCACCCGCCTGCGTGGCTTCGCGCGTGGACGGATTGAGCACGATGTCGCCATAGCGCAGTTCCGGCTCCGCGCGGCCTTCCGCACGGCGCGCCATCGCATGCATGCGCGCCACCAGTTCCTGCAGGTCGAACGGCTTGATCACGTAGTCGTCGGCGCCCGCGTTCAGCCCGGCCACGCGATCCGCCACGGCATCGCGGGCGGTGACGATCAGCACCGGCGTGCGGACGTTGCGCGCGCGCAGCGCCTTGAGGACATCGAGGCCCGAGCGACGCGGCAGGCCCAGGTCCAGCAGCACCAGGTCATAGCCGCCATCGGCACGGGGGCCGTGCTGGTCGGACGCGGCATCCAGCCCCGCGTCGCCATCGGTGACCCAGTCCACGGTAAAGCCTTCCTGGCGCAGCGCCACCTTTACGCTTTCGCCAATCATGGCGTCGTCTTCCACCAGCAGTACGCGCATGTTCGTCGGGATTCAGGTATTGGAGCGGCGCATGTCGCCTTCGAGCCGGTCCGCCAGCGCGTGCGCCAGGCCCGGCAGTGCGGGGAAGTCGGCCGTAATGACAAAGACCGGGATGTCGGCCAGGTACTTGCCCATACGGCCCTTATCGGTAAAGCGCGCGTTGAACGGCGACGCCTGAAACGCCTGCACGAAGCGCGGCACGATGCCGCCGCCGATATAGACGCCGCCACGCGCGCCAAGCACCAGCGCGACATCGCCGGCGACCGATCCCAGCAGGCCGCAGAAGGCATCGAAGGCACGGCGGCAAAGCGCGTCGTTCCGTTTCAGCGCGCCTTCCGTGACCTGTGCCGGCGTCAGCGGCGTGGCCAGGGGCGTACCCGTTTCTGCGGACAGCGCGGCATGGATCTGGGACAGGCCCATGCCCGACAACAGGCGCTCCGCCGATACGCGGCCGAGCTGATCGCGCGCGGCGCGCCAGGCAATCCATTCATCGTCGGTGACCGGCATGACCTCGATATGGCCGCCCTCGCCGGCCAGCGCCACGGCGCCACCGCCCGGAGCCGGAATCAGCCCGGACACACCAAGGCCGGTACCGGGACCGATCAGTGCACGCGGCGAGGTGGAAATGGCATTGCCCGGACGCACCTTCGTCAGGTCGGCGTCGGGCAGATGCGGCAGCGCCAGCGCCAGCGACGTGAAGTCATTGATGGCCACGAGCGTCCACAGACCCAGCGACTGGCGCATCTCCTCGATCGAGAATGCCCAGTTGTGATTGGTCAGTTTGACGTGGTCGCCAGTCACCGGATTGGCCAGGCCGATTGCCGCGTGGTGCGGCTGGGCATCGTCGGCCAGCGTCGAGATGTACCGGCGCATCGCGGCTTCGAGCGTCGCATGGTCGGCCACCTTGTAGGCCGTGACCTCGCCGATGCGCATCGGCGCGGTTTCCAGTGCAAAACGGACATTGGTGCCGCCGACATCGGCCAGCAAGCGTGGATAGGACATGGCAGTCGCAGCGTTGCGGGTTATAGACCTTCGGTGCGGAAGATATCCACGCCGCGCCGGTATCGCGCCAGCACGACGCTGACCGGCAGCGCGGGCGTGGGCGCTTCCAGCGCGCGCTCCAGCACCGCGTTCTTTTTCTCGCCGGTAATCGCCAGAAAGGTCCGTTCGGCGGCCAGCAGCGCGGCCAGGTTCAGCGTCACGCGCGCATGGGGCGCCATCGACGGATGGGTGACGATATAGCCCGGCTTCGGTTCGGACAACGCCGTCTGCAGCTCGGGCGCGTCTGGAAACAGCGAAGCCGTATGCCCATCCTCGCCCATGCCAAGCACCACCACATCCGGCTGCTGGAACGATGCATTGAGCCGCTGCACGGCCTGCAGCGGTGCGGCGGCTTCAGCTTCATCGCGGATCAGCGGCGCCCAGCCAGCCACGCCCGCGCCTTCGCGCAGCAGATGACTGCGCACCATCGCGCCATTGCTGTCGGGATGATCGGGCGGCACCGCCCGCTCGTCCACCAGCGTCACGGTCACGGCATCCCAGCGGATCGGGCGATAGCGCAGCCGCTCGAACATCGGCACCGGCGACTTGCCGCCGGACACCGCCAGCACGGCCCAGCCACGGGCCTTGATCACGAGATCGAGCGCATGGCTTACCGAAATCGCCAGCGACTCGGCCTGGTCCATCAACGTGGCGTGTTCGAACTGGCGCATGGCTCGGGCTCCTGTCAGGGATGGATGGATATCAGACTTCCTCGTGCCAGAGTGCCCCATCGCGCGACATCAGCGCCGTCGAAGCGGCCGGGCCCCAGGTGCCTGCCGTGTATGACTTGGGCGGCACGGTGCTGGCGTCCCAGGTGTCGATGATCGGCTCCACCCAGCGCCAGGCCTGCACCTGCTCGTCACGTCGCACGAACAGACCCAGGCGCCCACGGATCACGTCGAGCAGCAGGCGCTCGTAGGCGCCGGCGCGGCGGGACTTGAACGAGTTGGCAAAGTCGAGATCGAGCGACGTTGGCGTGAGTTCGAGCGTGTCGCCCGCCTGCTTGACCAGGAAGTACAGGCGGATACTTTCCTCTGGCTGCAGCCGGATCACCAGCCGGTTCTGCGGCGACAAACCCAATGGCTTGGGAAAGATGGCATGCGGCACGTCTCGGAAATGCACGACGATCTCCGCCACGCGCGACTGCATCCGCTTGCCGGTGCGCAGGTAGAACGGCACGCCTTCCCATCGCCAGTTGGCAATCTCGGCCTTGATGGCGACGAAGGTCTCGGTGCGGCTATCCGCCGCGATGCCCTGCTCTTCCAGGTAGCCCACCACGGGCTTGCCCGCGATGGCGCCCGAGCGGTACTGGCCGCGTACCGTTTTCTCGGCAACGTCCTGGGGCTGGATCGGCTTGAGCGCCTTGAGGATCTTGATCTTCTCGTCGCGGATCGCGTCTTCGCTGAGGCTGGCGGGCGGCTCCATCGCCACCATGCACAGCAATTGCAGCAGGTGGTTCTGCACCATGTCGCGCAACGCGCCGGTGCGGTCGTAGAAGTCGCCGCGCGTTTCCACGCCCAGTTCCTCGGCGATGGTGATCTGCACGTCCTGCACCCATTCGCGGCGCCACA
>DAIOET010000367.1:0-4613 GCA_036746135.1 Cupriavidus sp. | reverse complement strand
CCGGTGTCGGTCATGAGCGGGATTTCGCCCATGTAGACTTCCTGCTCCTTCACGTACTTGACGGCCTTCTTCGAGGCCGGGCTGTCCTTGTCGTAGATCACCAGGCGCACGGTCACGCGCAGCGGCGCACCGAAGGTCATGCCGCGGTTGCGGCATTCGCGCTCGTCGAACGGCGGTTCACCCAGGCGGTAATCAACGTATTCAAGGGCCGCGTTGCCCGAATAGCTGACGATCGGGAACACGGACTTCAAGGCGGCGTGCAGACCTTTGTCTTCGCGCTGCTTGGGAGCGATGTCCTCTTGCAGGAATTCACGGTAGGAATCGGTCTGGATTGTCAGCAGGTTGGGCACGCCCAGTACGGGCGGACGCTTGCCGAAATCCTTGCGGATACGCTTCTTCTCGGTAAACGAGTAGGTCATGGTCGGTGACGCCTCGGTTCGCTGTGGCGCCGGTGGTGCACACACCGGCAAAATGAAAAAAACTTTGGAGGGGGAATCGAGGATGAAGAGTCGCAACCCGCTCATCCTCCATGCCCCGGCTCCGGCGTTTCCTTCGCCGTGCTGAAAAAGGCCCATGCCTGCTTCAGCTTTTAGAAGAGCCAGACACCCGGGTGTCTGGCTCATCGCAGCAGGCCTCCCTGGCCTGCATAGACCGCCTCAAGCGAAGCATTTCGCCGAAGCGGGCAAAGCCCGGGGACTTACGCCCCCAGGCTTGCGTGACGCTGGATCAAACTGACGGCGCGCAAGGGCGCCAATTACTTCAGTTCGACCTTGGCGCCGGCGGCTTCGAGATCCTTCTTGAACTTCTCGGCGTCTTCCTTCGACACGGCTTCCTTCAGCACGCCACCCGACTCGGTCAGGTCCTTGGCTTCCTTCAGGCCCAGGCCGGTAATCGCGCGGACAGCCTTGATCACGTCGACCTTCTTGTCGCCTGCGTTCA
Source organism: Cupriavidus sp. (assembly GCA_036746135.1). Classification (GTDB taxonomy): domain Bacteria; phylum Pseudomonadota; class Gammaproteobacteria; order Burkholderiales; family Burkholderiaceae; genus Cupriavidus. The sequence continues at coordinate 3,674 of DAIOET010000367.1, read as the reverse complement.
CGAGAACGACGTCGAATTCGGTCTTCTCTTCGACGGCAGCAGCGGCCGGGCCAGCACCGCCGGCCATCACAACCGGAGCAGCGGCAGACACGCCAAACTTCTCTTCGATGGCCTTCACCAGCTCCATCACTTCCATGAGCGACTTGGCGGCTACGGCTTCAACGATCTGTTCGTTGGTAAGGGACATTGTTGTTTCCTCTGGAAATTGGTTTCAGTTGAATCGCGTCGAACTTAGGCCGACGCGGCTTCGGCCGGAGCTTCGCCACCACTCTGCTTGTCGGCCACGGCCTTGACGGCGCGCGCAAACATCGCAGCGGGTTCGGCCAGCACACGAGCCAGCATGGCGAGGGCTTCTTCGCGGGTCGGCAGCGAGGCCAGCACATCGACGTGCGCAGCCGGCAGCAGCTTGCCTTCCACCGAGACGACCTTTGCCTTCAGCTTGTCGTTGCTCTTGGCGAATTCCTTGATCAGACGACCGGCAGCGCCGGGTTCTTCCGTCGAGAATGCGTACAGCAGCGGACCGGTCAGGGCGTCTTTGACGACCTCGAACTCGGTACCAACCACGGCGCGGGAAGCGAGCGTATTCTTGACGACTTTCAAGAACACACCGGATTCACGCGCCTTCTTGCGCATCGCGGTCATTTGTTCGACCGTGGTGCCCGCATACTCGGCAGCGACCAAGGAGTGAGCCTTCGCGGCCACGGCGGCCAGTTCGGCGACTACTTCTTGCTTCTGAGAGAGATTCAGAGCCATATCACTCCTCCAAATTAAATCCGCTTACGGCTCCTGCCGCTTGCGGTCCTGAGCGATGCCTTCCGTGACATCGGGGACTTGAGAGTCCCGGGTAGTGGCCTTTCCAGAGAGATTCCAGAAGGGGCTGCACCATCTACGCAGGCCAGGCCGAAGCCGGTTTAAGTGACCTCGCTGGCGGCGACGGCGATTCCTTTGCCAATGCGAGCTCCCTGCCCGTCGTCGTCGCGCGCTGATCACGCCTGCGGTCTTTGACGGCGGCTCCAGCTATTGCCAGGGCTGCCCTCAAAAACTTGCCTGCGCGGAATAGATTCCGCGCAGGACTTGAATGTCTTACTTGGCGGAGGCCGCGCTCAAGGTCGAGGTATCGACCGGCACGCCCGCGCCCATCGTGCTGGACAGCGCAACCTTCTGCAGGTACTGGCCCTTGGCGGTGGCCGGCTTCGCCTTCATGAGGTCGGCGATCAGCGCATTCAAGTTATCGGCCAGCTGTGCGGCTTCGAAGTTGGCTTTGCCAATGGTGGCGTGAATGATGCCCGCCTTGTCATTACGGAACTTCACCTGGCCGGCCTTGGCGTTCTTCACGGCAGTAACGACGTCGGCAGTGACGGAGCCATCCTTCGGATTCGGCATCAGGCCGCGAGGGCCGAGCAATTGACCCAGCTTACCTACCACACGCATTGCGTCCGGCGTAGCGATCACGCGACCGAAGTCGAGGTCGCCGGCCTGCATGCGTTCGGCCAGATCGTCCATGCCGACCGCGTCGGCACCGGCCGCCTTGGCAGCCTCAGCCTTTTCACCGGCCGGGCAGAACACCGCAACCTTGATGGTCTTGCCGGTGCCATGCGGCAACAGCGAGGAGCCGCGCACGCCCTGGTCGGACTTCTTGGCATCGATACCGAGACGGACGGCCACGTCGACGGATTCGACGAACTTCGCCTTGGCGTTGTTCTTGATGATATTGAGGGCGTCATCCAGGGCGTAGATCTTGCCCGGCTGCACCGCGGCCTGGGCCGCCTTCATACGTTTTGTGAGCTTTGCCATGTCTTAACCCTCCACCACCAGGCCCATGCTGCGCGCGCTACCGGCAATGGTGCGCACTGCGGCGTCCAGATCAGCGGCCGTGAGATCCGGCTCCTTCTGCTTGGCCACTTCTTCCAGCTGCTTGCGGGTAACCTTACCGACCTTGTCGGTGTTCGGCTTGGACGAACCCTTGGCGACGCCCGTGACCTTCTTGATCAGTACGGTAGCCGGCGGGGTCTTGGTGATAAAGGTGAACGTGCGGTCCGAGTAGGCCGTGATGATCACGGGGATCGGCAGCCCTGGCTCTATCTTCTGCGTAGCGGCATTGAACGCCTTGCAGAATTCCATGATGTTAAGGCCGCGCTGACCGAGGGCCGGACCCACGGGCGGCGACGGGTTGGCCTGGCCGGCCTTGACCTGCAGCTTGATATAACCGACAACTTTCTTTGCCATTGGAGGTTTCCTCGCGAGTCCTAGCGCCTTGCGGCTCCTCGCTGTACACAATCCCTGGTGGGAGGGAAGCCCGCGATCCCGCAAGCTCCAGAAATACGGACACGCCGAGTCAAAAGACTCCGGCGTGAACCGAATAGTTTAGAGATGACTGGGGCTTTAAGCAAGCCCTGTGCCGAATGGATGAATCAGGCCTTCTCGACCTGACCGAATTCCAGTTCGACTGGCGTGGAGCGCCCGAAAATCAGAACCGCCACGCGAAGCCGGCTCTTCTCGTAGTTGACTTCTTCGACCACGCCATTGAAGTCGTTGAACGGACCATCGATCACGCGAACCATTTCGCCCGGCTCGAACAGCACTTTGGGCTTCGGTTTGTCCACACCCTCGCGGACACGACTGAGAATGGTGTCGGCTTCGCTGTCACGAATGGGCATCGGACGATCGGCGGTGCCCCCAATGAAACCCATCACCTTGGGTGTTTCCTTCACCAAGTGCCAGCATTCATCATCGATACGTGGCGCCTTGCCCTCGGTATCGGTCTCGATCTGCACCAGCACGTAACCGGGGAAGAATTTACGTTCGCTGCGGCGCTTCTGGCCACTGCGCATTTCCACGACTTCCTCGGTGGGCACCAGCACTTCACCGAACTTCTCTTCCATGCCGGCGCGATGAATGCGCTCAATCAGCGATTTCTTAACCTGGTTCTCGAACCCGGAATAAGCATGGACGACGTACCAACGTTTGCTCATTGCGGTCTCCTCACGAGCCCAGCTTCAACAGCCAGTCGAGCACGACCGACTTCAGGATTAGATCAATCAGCCCCAGCAACAGGGAGAGCACGATAACCACAAGGATAATGATGCCCGTGGTTTTGATGGTCTCGTCCCGCGTAGGCCAGACCACCTTGCGCATTTCAAATTGCGATTCGGCAAGGAAATGGCGCGTACGACGACCTGGCCCCGTGAATGCAGCGATCGCCAGGGCGATGATCACCGCAGCGAGTATGGTGACCAAGCGCAACGGCGAGGCGGCACCGATGTTGCCGAGATAGGTATAACCGACGATACCGGCCGCCAGCACCAGCACGGCCAGCACCAGCTTGCCGATATCGGCACCGCTCGTGCCTTTGGACTGTTCAGCCTTGGTATTCATGCGCTTTATGCGGCTGCCCCGAACCAAGCCATACGGCCATTGCGACGCATCCGCCATCATTCCTTAAGAAGATGGCACGCCAGGAGGGACTCGAACCCCCAACCTGCGGTTTTGGAGACCGCTGCTCTGCCAATTGAGCTACTGGCGTACGGAGTTAAAACTTACGGGACTCGATACTGAGAACCCGGCTCGGAAAGGACCTGCCTTTCCGACCCGAGTTCCGGTCTCGAGTCCCGCCAATGATATTACTTGGTGATCTTGGCAACGACGCCGGCGCCGACCGTACGACCGCCTTCGCG
>DAIOET010000366.1:0-4618 GCA_036746135.1 Cupriavidus sp. | reverse complement strand
TGGTCGGCCAGCAGCACCATCTTGTCCCCGGAGATATCCACCAGTTGCTCGTTCTCGGCGTGCAGCGGCCCAACCGGCAGGAAGCGGTCCTTCGAGAACTTGCAACCCACGGCCAGGTACTTGCCATCGGCGGCAATCGTTTCCGATTGCGATGCGTTGACGTGGCCCGGCTGGTATTGCACGTCGAGCCGGTCCACCACGTACTTGGCGTTCTTGTCGCCCTGGTGGAAACGAATGGCGGCGTCGACATTCCACTTCACGAGCTGGCTGTCCAGGAACAGGGTCGTATAGGCATTGCCGCGACCATCGAACGCCGTATGCAGCGGCCCAAGGCCCAGCTCCACCTCGGCGACGATGGCATCGTCCGCCTTTTCGGCCTTGCCGTCGAACCAGTCGAGCACCTTCGACAGTTCGATGACCGTGCAGGTGGGCGACAGCTTGCCGGCGCAGATGAAGTACTTCTGGTCCGGGCTGGCGTTCACGCCGTGCGGGTTCTTCGGCACCGACACGTAGCAGGTCAGCGCGGTCTTCGGGTCCTGGTTGGCGGCGTGAGTGCCATCCACCACGGGCACCTTCGAGTCGCCATAAGTCTTGAACTTGCCGGCCTTGACCGCGGCTTCGATCCGGGCAATGTTGAAGAACAGGCAGGCGTCGCGCTCGGCGGACATCATGTCCTCGAAGTGCGCGCCGTTCTCGGTGTTGTACTGGTTGGTGGCGGCCAGCTTGCCGTCATAGGACGTGGCCACGAGGTCGCAGTTGCCGTCGATCAGCACCTGCCAGCGCACCGCCATCGTCTCGGCGTCCACGCACGAAAAGAGGCTGCGATACTTCTTGTCATCGTCCGTGCCGACGTTAGGCAGCGGAATTGCGAATTCGGCGCCGCAGAACACGCGAGTGGTGTAGTTGATGGCCTGATCGACCGGGTCGCGCTTGTCCGGGAAGATGCCGTGGAAGCCCTGCACATTGGGCAGTTCGGTGATCTTGTCGCAGATGAAATAGTCGAGCCGGATACGGGCAATGCGCGAATTGATCTTGTCGTTGATCCACGCATAGCGGCCATCGTAGTTGCCGTCCTTGTACGACGCATGCGTGTGGTGCGTGTCGCCAACGGTGTAGCGCAGCGAGCCGTCGGGCTTGGTGCCCATGACCTTCTTCGACTCGTTGGTAATGCCCCAGCCCACCAGCGCATCGGGCACGAAGCACGGAATGCGCAGCAGCTCGCGGCCCGACGGCAGGCCCAGTACGCGCATGTCACCAGTGTGTCCGCCGCTCCAAAGGCCGTAGTAGGTGTCGAGTTCGCCCGGTTTCAGGTGCACGTTGGCCGCGCTGCCGCCGTGCGGTGCCGCCGGTGCTGCCTTGCCTTCGGCGCTGGCGTTCGCGCCGGCCACGCTCTTGTCGGAACATGCTGCAATGCCTGCCAGGCCGGCCATTGCGGCCGTGCCCAGGAATTGGCGGCGACCAAATCCGCCTGCAGCGTTATTGTTCTCGTTCTGCTTGCTCATCGAGACCTCGGGATAGTTGTGGCCGTTACACCCGGCCGGAAATGAAACCACTCAGCAATTGGCGAGATATTCCCGGCACTTTCGAATCAGGGGATTGATGGCGGTCAACGATTCAAGGAAATTGCTATTCCTTACAACAGTTTGATTTTCTCCATCGCAGGCCGCTTGCAGTGTTCCTAGAATGCTGGTTTGGGTCATGAGGGATCACGAACATGCAACAAGCCAACACGGGGATGTCGGCGCGCGGTGCTACACGCCGCAAGTGGATCAAGGCCGTGCCATTGCTGGCCACCGGGCTGTGGCTGCGTCCGGCGCTGGCGGACGGCGGCACCGCGCGGTCATCGCGCACGCTCATGGGAACGCGCGTCGATCTGACCGTGGATGGCGTGGACGCCCGTACCGCTGACACGGCCATGCAGGCGGCGTGGGCGGAGATGACCCGCCTGGCGGACATGATGAGCCGCTACCGCGTTGGCAATCCTGTGCATGCAATGCAATTGGCGGCTGGACTGCAGCCGGTACCGGTGCCGCCCGAGATGATGCGTGTGCTGACGGCAGGGCAGGCCGTGTCGTTGCGTAGCGAGGGTGCGTTCGACATGACGGTGGGTGCGCTCACTGGCTGGCGCTTCGACGCGGCCCAGCCGGTGTTGCCCGCTGCGGAAGAGATCGCGCGCGAGCTACCGCTGGTGAATCATCACGACCTTTCACTCGATGCCGAACGGCAGACGGCATTCCTGCGTCGTCGCGGCATGCGCGTCGATCTTGGCGGCATTGCCAAGCTGCCGATTCTGCAGGCCGGGATGACGGTGTTGAAGGCCAACGGCGTGTCGTCGGCCATGATCAATGGTGGCGGCGATGTGCTGGTCAGCGGTCAACTGCGCGGGCAGGACTGGCGTGTTGGCGTGCGCGATCCGATGGCGCCGGCGCGCTTGATCGGCGTGCTGCGCGTGCGCGATGCCGTGGTGGCCGCGTCAGGCGACTACGAACGTATGTTCACCGTGGCGGGCCGGCGCTATCACCACATCCTCGATCCCGATACCGGCATGCCGGAGCAGCGCACGCGCGGCGTGGTGCTGGTGGCACGCGATGTCGACGCCGTCAATGGCATGGGGCCGGCGATGATGGTGGCGGGGCAGACGTCCGGCCGTCGCTGGCTCGGCGGCATGCCTGGCGTGGAGGCGTTGATGGTCGATGCGTCCGGCCAGCGCTGGATGTCCGCCGGCATGCGCACGCGTCTTGGCGCGTAGGTGCGAAGGGCGACTCGACGGCTATTCCGCCACGACCACCTTTACCTGCTTCAGCGCATGAAACGGTTCGAGCTGCGCTGTCGTTGCCTCGCCGTCGGTCACCAGCGTCCAGGCGCGCTCCAGTGGCGTCCAGTGCTGCTGGCGTGCGCGGCCGAGTTTGGTGGAGTCGACCAGCACGAAGATGTCCGCGGCCTGGCGGATGATGCATTCCTTGAGATAGGCCTGTTCCGCGCTGGCCTCGCATAGTCCCACGCCAGCCACCACGCCGTCGGCACCCAGAAACGCCTTGTCGACGCTGATGCGCGATAGCGCCACCTGGGCCAGCGGCCCGAACGTACCCATGCTGGAGGGGCGCACGTCGCCGCCGATCAGCGTCACGCGAATCTTCGGCAGGCCTGCCAAAGCCGTCACGGCCAGCAGGTTGGTCGTGTAGACGTGCAGGTCTTCGCGCGCGGCCAGCAGCCGGGCCAGCGCGGCAGCGGTGGTGCCGCTGTCGAGCAGCACGGCGTCGCCGTCCTGCACGAAGCTTGCCGCCAGGCGGGCAATCGCTTCCTTCTGTTCGCGCTGCAGCGCCTTGCGTTCTTCGAGCGGCGCTTCGGGTTCGTGGCCGCCCACCTGCATCAGCGCGGCGGCGCCGCCATAGGTGCGCACGATGCGGCCTTCGCGCGCCAGTGCGGTCAGGTCCCGGCGCACGGTGGCCTCGGACACGCCAAGGCTTGCGGTCAGGCGTTCGACGTTGGCCTCTTCGCCCGCAAGGACGAGTTCCAGGATGGCGCGGCGGCGGTCGGCGGCTTTCATGAGCGGATAGAAATGAAAAAGGGGATCGAAAACGATCCCCGATCTTACAGCAGCACGCGGCCGGTTATGCGCGGCGGGTTGCGAGTTCCGCGCCCTGGCGCAGTGCCTCCAGCAGGCTGCGCTCGTCGGCGATGCCCTTGCCGGCGATGTCGAAGGCGGTACCGTGGTCCACCGACGTGCGGATGACCGGCAGGCCGACCGTGATGTTCACGCCGGCTTCCAGCCCCAGCACCTTGACCGGGCCGTGGCCCTGGTCGTGGTACATCGCAACGACGAGGTCGAAGTCGCCACGGCCAGCGCGATAGAACAGCGTATCGGCCGGCAGCGGGCCTTCCACGTCCACGCCCTGTGCGCGCAGCGCTTCCACGGCCGGGATGATCTTCTGCTCTTCCTCGCCCTGGCCGAACAGGCCGTTTTCACCGGCGTGCGGATTGATGCCGCAGACGCCGATACGCGGGGCGGCAATACCGGCGCGCTTGAGCGTGGTGTTGCCACGGTCGATCGTGCGTTGCACCAGGCCCGGTTCGATCTTGCGGATGGCATCCATCAGGCCGATGTGCGTGGTCACGTGGATCACGCGCAGCTTGGGCGCCACGAGCATCATCGACACTTCCGGCGTACCGGTCAGGTGCGCCAGCATTTCGGTGTGGCCGGGGAACTTGTGGCCGCCGGCATGCAGCGCTTCCTTGTTCAGCGGTGCCGTGCAGATTGCATCGATCTTGTCTTGCTGCGTCAGTTGCACGGCACGCTCGATGTAGCGGAACGCGGCGTCGCCGGCCACGGCCGACAGCTTGCCGAACGGCAGGTCTTCCGGGATCAGGCCAAGGTCGATGCAGTCGATCGTGCCCAGCTCGAAGCGGGCTTCGTCAGGCGATGCAATCGCGCGCACCTTCAGCGTCGACTTGACGAGTTTGGCGGCCTGTTCCAGCCGGCGCGCGTCGCCGATCACCAGCGGACGGCATTGCGCGTAGACGCTCTCGTGCGCCAGGCTCTTGACGATAACTTCGGGCCCAATGCCCGTGGCATCACCCATCGTGATGCCGATAACCGGAATGTAGTCGCTCATTTGTC
>DAIOET010000365.1:0-4619 GCA_036746135.1 Cupriavidus sp. | reverse complement strand
GGCGCTTGTCCACACCACCATGGGTGGCGTAGGCGTTCATGCGCAGACCGGCTGGTTGGCTGGCCAGATCGGGGTCCTCGGCCATCTCGACGTACGGATACCAGAGATTGTTCATGCCCATCAAAGCCGCAGCAGTTTGCGCGGCGTTGACTTCCTCTGGCGACAGCACGTTCGCATTGCGAATGACATCGACGATCACCTTGCTCTTGGCGGCGAATGCGGCAGCCAGTGCGACGCCAACCGCATCATTGCCTTCCAGCGACGAGCGGGCGATGGTGCCATCGACATTCAAACGGATGTCCTTGGCGTAGTCAGGGACCAAACTTTTAATCGTGCTGAGGAATTCCATTCATTTCTCCTATCGTCGAGGGCTCAAAAAACCCGCACGTAGCGGGTTTTGACATGAAAGGGCGCAAGCCCTTCCATGTGAGGTGCCGGGTCGCCCTACCGAAACGGGCGCCTGGCAGGCGGGGCCAATTACAGCGTGGCGCCACCAACCGCGCGATTGCACGGGCACAGCTCGTCCGTTTGCAGGCCGTCCAGGATACGCAGGACTTCATCCGGGTTACGGCCAACGTTCAGGTTGTTCACCGACACGTGCTGGATCACGTTGTCCGGATCCACGATGAACGTGGCGCGCAGGGCCACGCCTGCAGCCTGGTCACGCACGCCCAGTTGGTCCACCAGCGAGCCGGTCACGTCGGCGAATTGCCACTGGTTCAGCTTGTTCAGGTCCTTGTGTTCACGGCGCCATGCCAGCTTCACGAATTCGTTGTCGGTCGAGCCGCCCAGCACGATCGCGTCGCGATCGGCGAAGTCGTTGTTCAGCTTGGCGAATGCCACGATTTCGGTCGGGCACACGAAGGTGAAGTCCTTCGGGTAGAAGTAAATGATCTTCCACTTGCCTGCGAACGACTTTTCGGTGATGTCTTCGAAAGCCGACTGGCCATTCTCTTCGTGGTTGTTGAAACCCGGCTTGACACCAACGATGCTGAAGGCTTCGAGCTTGTCACCAACGGTCTTCATTGACTTCTCCTGATACGGTTGAACAGATTGAGGCTTGCAATCCGCAATTGGCGTCCCGCAGCAATGGGGATGTCAATCGGAATTGCACGAAAGCTGTGAGTATGCGTTTTTCGGCGCATCACGGCCAATTGGTTTTCTTAACCGGGCCGATAGGTAACGTCCGGACCCCGCAGAGTCGGATAGCCGCAAGTATGCCATGCGCTGACACTCACGTCGCACCGCACAAAAAGATGCGCGCCGCCATCACATAACTGCCACGCGAACGTGTCAGGCACATGAAGGCGGCGCGCTGCCGGCGGGCCGGAGTCTGGATGACGCTCAGGTCAGGCGGGGTGCAGCGCCGACTGTTCGCGGCGTGCGCGGAAGATGATCAGCGTGGCTACCAGGCCGCACGCCGCGGCGAACATCAGCCACAAGCCCGGTGCGGCCTTGTTGCCCGTGCTGTGAATCAGGTAGGTCGAGATCGCGGGCGTGAAGCCGCCAAACAGCGCCGTGGCCAGGCTGTATGCCAGGGAGAAGCCGGCGGTACGCACGGCGGGCGGCATCACCTCGGTCAGCGTGACCACCATTGCGCCGTTATAGCTGCCGTACAGGAAGGACAGCCACAGTTCCACCATCAGCAGCCGCTCGAACGACGGCGCCGCAACCAGCCACGACACGGCCGGGTAGGCGGTCAGCAGCGTGGCGATGGTGAAGAACACCAGCAGCGGCTTACGCCCGATCCGGTCGGATACCGCGCCCATCAGCGGCAGCCAGATGAAATTCGACAGGCCCACGCACATCGTGACGATCAGGTTGTCCACGTCGTCGAGCTTGAGCACGGTCTTGCCGAACGTCGGCGTATAGGCGGTGATCATGTAGAACGACACCGTGGTCATCACCACCATCATGCAGCCGGCAATGATGATGCGCCAGTTGTCGAGCATCGAACGGTAGATCTCGTTGATGGACGGACGATGCTTGCGGGTACGGAATTCCTCGGTTTCCTCGAGCGAACGGCGAATCAGGAACAGGAACGGCACGATCAGGCAGCCGACCAGGAACGGCACGCGCCAGCCCCAGCTATCCATCTGCTCCGGCGCCAGCGTGTTGTGCAGGATCACGCCGAGCAGCCCCGCGAAGATCACGGCTACCTGCTGGCTGGCCGATTGCCACGCCACATAGAAGCCCTTCTGGCCTGGCTTGGCGATCTCCGAGAGATACACGGACACGCCGCCAAGTTCCACGCCGGCCGAGAAGCCCTGCAGCAGGCGTCCGAACAGCACCAGCAGCGGAGCGGCCACGCCGATCGTGGCATAGCCCGGCACCAGCGCAATCAGCAGCGTGCCCAGTGCCATGAGCACCAGCGTCACGATCAGGCCCTTGCGTCGGCCGTGATGGTCGATATATGCGCCGAGCACGATGGCACCTAGCGGGCGCATCAGGAAGCCCGCACCGAACGTGGCGAGCGACAGCATCAGCGATGCGAATTCATTGCCGGACGGAAAGAACGTGTGCGCGATGGCGGCGGCGTAGAAGCCGTACACCATGAAATCGTACATTTCCAGGAAGTTGCCGCTGACGACGCGGAACACGGTGCGGAACCCGTGCTGAGAAGTGGGAGTGCTGGACATGGCTGTCTCTCGGTCGCCGCCCGTGGGGCCGGGCGGCATGTTGTCGATCGTTGTCGAGCCATGGCGGATTGGGTATTGCGGCAGGCGGCGCCATGACTGCGGATGCCGTTGTATGCATCGGCCTGTCGATGGCCTGAAGTGTGCGTGGTGGCGCTGTCATTCCCCTGTCAACGACCTTTCAAACTCCTATCAAATCCTGTAGAAAACCTGTCAGTGCGGCGCATGCGATACATGCGCGGCGCCGGGACCGTGTTGGAGCTGTGTCGGAACCAGAAAGGAGAGGGAAGGAAGCCGGCCGGCGGTGAGGCAGGCGATGAGCGATGAGCTGCGGGGACGCTACGCGCGCCTGAACATCGCGCTGACCACGAGGCCGGTCTTCGGGGCGGGACGATTGGCCAGTATCAGCCGGCCGCCGTTGCGCTGCAGGATGCGGTTGACGATCGACATGCCAAGGCCGGCGCCCTTGGCTTCGCTGCGCGCGCTGTCCAGGCGGTAGAACGGCCGTGTCAGCAACGACAGTTGTTCGTTTGGCACGCCGGGACCGTTGTCGGCCACGATCAGCACGGCATCCTTGTCTTCCACGCGCGTGGAAATCTCCACGTCGGCCATGCCGCTTTCCTCGTCCTTGGCATAGCGGCGCGCATTTTCGACAAGGTTGTCCAGAATGCGCTGGATCTCCATGCGGTTGGCCACCGCCATGACTGGTCCATTCGAGCGCACGTGCACGCGTACATCGTCATGCGCGGCGTAGACGCCGACCGACTCCTGCACCAGCGCGGACAGATCGACCGGTTCCACCACTTCCTGGCCCGGCCTGGCGTAGTTCAGGAACTGGCCAATGATGGCGTCCATCTGCTCGATGTCGGCAATCATCGCGTCGCGCGTGGTGTTGTCCACGGGTGACATCTCGGTTTCCAGGCGAAGGCGCGTCAACGGCGTGCGCAGATCGTGCGAGATGCCGGCCAGCATGACCACGCGATCGTCGTCGAGTTGCCGCAGGTCGCGCACCATCTGGTTGAAGCTGCGGTTGGCCTGGGCGACTTCACTGGCGCCTTGCTCGCGCAACGGCGGCGGATCGCCGCCCGTGCCGATCAGCTTGGCCGCGTTGGTCAGCCGTTTGAGCGGGTAGTTGACGCGTGCCGTAATGAACGCCGCGCCGATGATGGACAGCAGCAGCGCGGCAATACTCCACCAGAGCCACTGGATTCCCGGCACGCGTTCGAAGCGTTCCGGGCTGATGGCGACCCAGTAGTCGTCGCCCTCGATCTCGAAACTGACCCAGACGCCCGGGATGTCATTGACGGTGGTGGCAAGGACCGTGTCTTCGCCCAGGCGGCTGCGGATCTCCTGCTGCACCAGCTGGGTCAGGAACGGATTGGCCGTGGGCGCGGCAAAGTCGTCGTCCTTCTCGCGCGGGTAGACCTTGATGCCTTCGTTCTGGACGAGGTCGAGCAGCAGGAACCGGCGTCGTGCCGGGTCCGAATAGAGTAGGGCTGCACGCGTGAGCTTGACCACGCTGACCACCTGCATGGCGATCTGCTGGGCGCGCGGCGCGCGTTCGAAGAGCCGGTAGCTCTGGAACCAGATACCCAGCGAGATCGCCAGCAAAAGGGCGATAAGCATGAAGGTTCGCCAGAAAAGCGAACCAAAGAACCGCGTTGCGGTACGGCCGAGAGCGGTCGCCACGATGCTGCTGTGCGGGCGGACCGGATTACTTCACGCCATCGGGGATGAAGACATAACCCAGGCCCCAGACCGTCTGGATAAAGCGCGGGTTGCTGGGATCGGGCTCGATCAGCTTGCGCAGGCGCGAGATCTGCACGTCCAGGCTGCGGTCGAATACCTCGTACTCGCGGCCGCGCGCCATTTCCATGAGTTTTTCGCGCGACAGCGGCTGACGCGGATGCCGGGCAAACACCTTCAGTACCGAGAACTCGCCCGTGGTGAGCGTGATTTCCTCGTCGTTCTTGGTCAGCGTGC
>DAIOET010000364.1:0-4633 GCA_036746135.1 Cupriavidus sp. | reverse complement strand
TCGATCACGGCCCAGGGCGTGGTGCGCGAATACCGCCTGACCCAGCGTTTCAGCTACCGCCTGCGCGATGCCTCGGGCAAGGAGCTGATCGCGCCGTCGACACTGATCCTGACGCGCGACCTCACGTACAACGAAGCCAATACGCTGGCCAAGGACTACGAAGAGCAGCAGCTGTACCGCGACATGCAGAAGGACATCGTTCAGCAGCTGATTCGCCGGCTGGCGGCCGTCAAGACGATCTGAGGCGATTGAAGCGCGGATGCAACTCAAGCTCGACGGACTCGATGCACACCTGAAGCAGGCCCAGGCCAAGGGCCTGGCGCCGCTTTACGTCGTGCACGGCGACGAGCACCTGCTGGTGCTGGAGGCGGTGGACCGCCTGCGCCGTGCCGCGCGCGAGTCCGGCTTTACGGAGCGCGAGGTACTGGTGGCCGAGCGCGGCTTCCATTGGGGCCAGCTGACCGAAGCCCAGCAGTCGATGTCGCTGTTCGGCGATCGCAAGATCGTGGAGCTGCGCGTCCCGTCGGGCAAGCCCGGCAAGGATGGCGGAGAAGCCTTGCGCGCCGTGGCCGCCCAGCCGTCGCCGGATGTGGTGATGCTGGTGACGCTGCCGCGGCTTGATTTCGCATCGTCGAAGTCTGCCTGGTTCCAGGCGCTGGAATCGGCCGGTGTGTCGATCAAGGTCGATGCCGTGGACCGCACGCGCCTGCCGGCCTGGGTGGGCGACCGTCTGGCCCTGCAGCAGCAGCGTGTGGAGCCGGGCGAGCCGGGCCGGCGTTCGCTTCAGTTCATCGCGGACAAGGTTGAGGGCAACCTGCTGGCCGCGCACCAGGAAATCCAGAAACTCGGGCTGCTGTACCCGCCCGGCGTGCTGACCTTCGACCAGGTGCACGATGCGGTGCTGAACGTGGCCCGCTATGACGTATTCAAGCTGTCCGAAGCGATGCTCGGCGGCGACGTGCCGCGCCTGACGCGCATGCTCGAAGGGCTGCGCGGCGAGGGCGAGGCCACGGTGCTGGTGCTGTGGGCGCTGACCGAGGAAATTCGCGTATTATCCAAGGTCCGGCAAGGGCTGGCGGCGGGCAAGCCCGCGGGCGTGCTGATGCGCGAATTGCGCGTCTGGGGCCCGCGTGAACGCCTGGTGCCACAGGCTGCGCAACGGCTGTCGATGCCGCAGCTGGAGGCCGCGCTGGCCCTGGCGGCGCGGCTGGATCGCCAGGTCAAGGGCCTGTCCGACCTGCCAGGCGCGGGCGGCGCGGCGGGCAGCCTGCCAGCCGAGCCGTGGGACGGCCTGCTGCAGCTGGCGCTGTTGATCGCGCGGCCCGCCTGACATCCCCGACGGAACCAGCGACCGAACCAGAAGACTGCCGGCAGCCGCGCCGGCGCCTCGACACCGCGGCACCCACAGCAGAACCGGGCACGGCCCGGACACCATCATGACCGAGTTCGATCTCCACGCTTACATGAACCGCGTCGGCCAGCAGGCCCGCGCGGCATCGCGCGCTATGGCGCGTGCCTCCACGGCCGACAAGAACCGTGCGCTGCTGACGATTGCCGCGGCCATCCGCCGCGATGCGGACAAGCTCAAGGCCATCAACGCCCGCGATGTGGAGCGCGCCCGCGCCAACGGCCAGGACGCCGCCTTCGTCGACCGCCTGACGCTGTCGGACAAGGCCATCGACACGATGGCCGCGGGCCTGGAGCAGATCGCGGCGTTGGCCGACCCGATCGGCGAGATCACCAACATGAAGTTCCGTCCCACCGGTATTCAGGTGGGCCAGATGCGCGTGCCGCTGGGCGTGATCGGCATCATCTACGAGTCGCGCCCGAATGTGACGATCGACGCCGCCGCACTCTGCCTGAAATCCGGCAATGCGACGATCCTGCGCGGCGGTTCCGAAGCCATCGAATCGAACACGGCACTGGCCGCGCTGGTGGCCGAGGGCCTGGCCAGCGCCGGACTGCCGGCCGAGGCCGTGCAGGTTATCGAGACCACGGACCGCGCCGCGGTGGGCCGCCTGATCACGATGACCGAATACGTCGACGTGATCGTGCCGCGCGGTGGCAAGAGCCTGATTGCGCGCCTGATCGAAGAAGGTCGCGTGCCGATGATCAA
Source organism: Cupriavidus sp. (assembly GCA_036746135.1). GTDB lineage: Bacteria > Pseudomonadota > Gammaproteobacteria > Burkholderiales > Burkholderiaceae > Cupriavidus. The sequence goes on along the minus strand of DAIOET010000364.1, from coordinate 2,517 downwards.
GCATCTGGACGGCATCTGCCATGTGTACGTGGACGATGACGCCGATCTGGATAAGGCTGTGCGCGTTTGCGACAACGCCAAGACGCAACGCTACGCGCCGTGCAACACGATGGAAACGCTGCTGGTATCGCGCCAGATCGCGGCTGCCGTGCTGCCGCCGCTGTGCCGCATCTACCAGGACAAGGGCGTCGAGCTGCGCGTTTGCGCCGATACGCGCGCCACGCTGGAAGCCGCCGGCTTCAGCAATCTGGTCGACGCCACCGAGGAAGACTGGCGCCTGGAATACCTGGCGCCGGTGCTGGCCATCCGTACCGTTGACGGCCTGGACGCGGCGATTGCCCACATCAACACTTATGGCTCGGCGCACACCGATTCGATCATCACCGAGAACTACACCAAGGGCATGCGGTTCCTGCGTGAAGTGGACTCTGCCAGCGTGATGATCAACGCGTCGACGCGCTTTGCCGATGGCTTCGAGTACGGCCTGGGCGCGGAGATCGGCATTTCGAACGACAAGCTGCACGCACGCGGACCGGTGGGGCTGGAAGGCCTGACTTCGGTCAAGTACGTCGTGTTCGGCCACGGCGAGATTCGCACATAAAGGAAGGGCGAGAACGCAGATGCTCTGGGTCAAGGCTTTTCATATCCTGTTCGTGATCTCGTGGTTCGCGGGACTGTTTTACCTTCCGCGCATCTTCGTCAATCTGGCGATGGAAATCGATGCGGCCAGCGTGCAGCGGCTGTTGCTGATGGCGCGCAAGCTGTTCCGCTTCATGACGATCCTGGCGGTGCCGGCGGTGGTGTTCGGGCTGTGGCTTTACCTCGGCTACGGCATCGGGCGCGGCACGGGGCAAGGGTGGATGCACGCCAAGCTGGCGCTGGTGCTGGTGCTGATCGGCTATCACCACGGCTGCGGCGTGCTGCTGCGCAAGTTCGAGCGGGGCGCCAATACGCGCTCGCACACGTTCTATCGCTGGTTCAATGAGCTGCCGGTGCTGGTGCTGCTGGCCATCGTGATTCTGGTTGTCGTAAAGCCGTTTTAATCTGTCGGATCCTTACTGTCTTTCGATGAGGTCGTGATGAGCAAGCAGGTCGAGTATTTTCTGGCTCCCCAGTCGCCGTTTGTCTACCTGGGCCACGCGCGCTTTGTAGAGATCGCCAATCGCCACCAGGCACAGGTGCTGCTGAAGCCGGCCGATCTGGGCCGCGTGTTCTCGGTGTCGGGTGGGCTGCCGCTGGCGCAGCGCCCGCCGCAGCGCCAGGCGTACCGGCTGGTGGAACTTGAGCGTTGGAGCCAGTACCTGAACATCCCGCTGAACCTGCATCCGACGTACTTTCCGGTTTCGGGCGATGCCGCGGCCAGGCTCATCATCGCGGCGCAGCTGGCGCACGGCACGGCGCGCGCGCTCGCACTCACCGGGGCCATCGCGCGTGGCGTCTGGGCCGAGCAACGCAATATCGCCGATGGCGCCACGCTGGCGCAGATCGCCGACGAGAATGATCTGGATGGCGCGAGCCTGCTGAAGGCCAGCGAAGCGCAGGCCGTGCAGGCGGTTTATGCGCAGAATACGCAGGATGCGATCTCGGCCAACGTGTTCGGCGCACCGTGGTTCATCCACGATGGCCAGCCGTTCTGGGGCCAGGATCGGCTCGATTTCCTCGACCGCGCACTCGCGGCAGGCTGATCGGCAACCCGGACCCATGCATTGCCCGTCCGCCGCCGCGGACGTTTTTGTTTTCAGGAATCACTTGCCATGACCCAAGCCTTCTTTGCTCCTTGCCCACGTGGCCTTGAATCGGCGCTTGCCGAGGAGCTGCGCGAGATCGCGCAATATCCGGCCGTGGCAGCCGCGGCGCCGTTCGAGGTGCATCGTGAAATGCCGGGGGGCGTGACGTTCTCGGGCGAGATGGCCGCGGCCTACGCGGTCAACCTCCATTCGCGCATTGCCAGCCGTGTGCTGCTGCGCGTGGCGCAGCGCGGCTATCGGCACGAGGACGACATCTATTCGCTGACGCGCCAGCAGCGGTGGGAACAATGGTTCTCGCCCGACGAGACGCTGCGCGTGGATATCACCGCCCATAAGTCGCAGCTGCGTAGCCTCAATTTCACCGCGCTGCGCGTCAAGGATGGCGTCTGCGATGCGATGCGCGAACGGCTTGGCGCACGCCCCAGCGTCGATACGGTCAGTCCCGATGTCCGCATCTACGCTCACCTGACCGAGACCGATTGCACGCTGTACCTGGATACCACGGGCGAGCCGCTGTTCAAGCGCGGCTGGCGCATGGAGAAGGGCGAGGCACCGCTCAAGGAAAACCTCGCCGCGGGCATTCTGCGTCTGGCTGGCTGGACGCCTGGACAGACCGATCGTCCGTTCTTCGACCCGATGTGCGGCAGCGGCACGTTCCTGGTGGAAGCGGCGCAGGTGGCGCTGGGCATTGCGCCGGGCGTGGGCCGCACCTTTGCCTTCGAATGGCTCAAGGGCGCGGACACGAAGGCATGGCAGGCGCTGCGCGCCG
>DAIOET010000363.1:2676-4635 GCA_036746135.1 Cupriavidus sp. | reverse complement strand
CTCGTGCAGAACGCCCGCTTCGATATCGCGGCGTATAACGAGGCGTATTGCAGGTTGCTGGGCATCGATCTCAATCGCCTGCCGCCTGAAGACCGCAACTGCATCTACCTGGCGTTGACCCATCCGGCCTGGCGCAGGGCCGTGCCCGATTGGGAAGGGATGGTCTGCAATATGGTCGCGCTCTTTCGTGCGGCGATGGCGGAGCACGTGCATGACCCGCTATGGGAGGCACAACTGGCGCGCTACATGGCGGTGTCCGAGACCTTTCAGATAGTCTGGCAGCGGTATCAGGTGCGCGGCATCCAGAACCATGCCAAACGCTTCACGCATCCGGAAACCGGGGATTTTCATCTGACCCAGACCAATTTCTGGACTGCGCCGCGCAATGGCGCGCGACTGCTGGTGTATGTGCCGGCCGATGAGCAGGCCGAGGTGGCGTTGCGAAAGCTGCCGCCGGTGGGAGTGTGAGTGGGTTTTCCCCTCTCCAACGGGTGGAGAGGGGCGTATGTGCCGGTGATTCAACCGATCAGAACTTCTCGAACTGGCCCAGGAAGCGCCACTTGCCCGGCGGGAGATCGCCCAGGGCGATGCGGCCCATGCGCACGCGCTTCAGGCCCACGACCTTCAGGCCGACCTGTTCGCACATCCGGCGGATCTGACGCTTGCGGCCTTCGCGCAGCACAAAGCGCAGCTGCTCTTCGTTCTGCCAGCTCACCTTGGCGGGCTTCAGTGCCACGCCATCCAGCGACAGGCCAAAGCGCAGGCGCTCGAGCAGGTCTTCAGGAAAGACAGCGCTGATATTGCGATCGACCACGCCTTGCGGCGATTCCCACTCCACGCGCACGAGATATTCCTTTTCGACGGTTGAATCGTCGCCGATCAGCGTGCGCGCGACGCGACCGTCCTGCGTCAGCACCAGCAGACCCGTGGAGTCGATGTCGAGTCGGCCTGCCGGGGCCAGGTTCTTACGCTGCCACGGCGCAAAGCGCTTGCGGGTCGGGTCTTCTTCCCACTGATTCTCTTCCGTGAACAACACGGCGGCCGGCTCGTAGCCGTCTTCAGCCTGACCGGAGACGTAGCCGACGGGCTTGTTCAGCAGCACGGTCACGCGCTCGCCTTGTTCCGAGCGGGCTTCCTGGCGGATCTCGATCTCGGCATCGGGCCGGACGCGGGTGCCCAGCTCCGTGATGGGCTCGCCGTCCACCAGCACCCAGCCACGAGGAATCCATTCATCGGCCTCGCGGCGCGAGCACAGGCCCAGCTCGGACATGCGCTTGGACAGACGGACCAGGCCGTCTTCGCGGGGTTCGGCAGGAGCTTGCGGCGGGGCCGCGCGCTCGGTGCGCTCGGCACGCGCCGGACGGGCGCGGTCGGACGTATCGCTGAAGCGGCGGGCCGGCGCATTGCCGCGACGCGGCGCGGCGTCGTCACGACGCGGACGCTCAGTGCGCTCACCTTCGAAGCGACGTGGACGTTCGGTACGCTCGTCGTCGCCAAAGCGGCGCGGGCGTTCGGTACGTTCGCCTTCGAAACGGCGCGGACGTTCGTCGCGCTCGCCTTCGAAACGACGGGGACGCTCGGTGCGCTCGCCTTCGACGCGGCGCGGGCGCTCGTCGCGCTGGCCTTCGAAACGGCGCGGACGTTCAGTGCGCTCGCCTTCGAAACGGCGCGGACGCTCGGTACGCTCGCCTTCGAAACGGCGCGGGCGTTCGTCGCGCTCACCTTCGAAACGGCGCGGACGTTCAGTGCGTTCGCCTTCGAAACGGCGCGGACGTTCAGTGCGCTCGCCTTCGAAACGACGGGGACGCTCGGTACGCTCGCCTTCGAAACGGCGCGGGCGTTCATCGCGCTCGCCTTCGAAACGGCGTGGACGCTCAGTGCGCTCACCTTCAAAGCGGCGCGGACGTTCGGTGCGCTCGCCTTCGACGCGACGCGGGCGTTCGGTGCGCTCGCCTTCGA
>DAIOET010000363.1:0-2576 GCA_036746135.1 Cupriavidus sp. | reverse complement strand
CGTTCGGTGCGCTCGCCTTCGACGCGACGCGGGCGTTCGGTGCGCTCGCCTTCGACGCGACGCGGGCGTTCGGTGCGCTCGCCTTCGAAGCGACGCGGACGTTCAGTGCGCTCGCCTTCGAAGCGGCGCGGACGTTCGGTACGCTCGCCTTCGAAGCGACGCGGACGCTCATCGCGCTCGCCTTCGAAACGACGCGGACGCTCGGTGCGCTCACCTTCAAAACGACGCGGACGTTCGTCGCGCTCGCCTTCAAAACGGCGCGGACGTTCGCTGCGTTCGCCTTCGAAGCGGCGCGGCGCGCGTTCGCCTTCGGCGGGGCGCGGGCGGGCAGGGCGTGCCTGCCGATCCTGGCGTGGCGCGCCCTCGGCCGGCGCGTTGCGCTTGTCCTTTTCGGATGCCCGCTCCTTGGCCTGCTTGATGCCGGAGACCACTTCCTGCACACGCTTGCGGTTCAGGTCCGACACACGTACGGGGCGGGTAGCCTTGCGGGGCGCGCCCGAGGTGGCGGTCTTGACGCCCAGTGTCTTGCGGCCGGGGGAATTGCTGTCTGTCATATCTTTCCAAGCGCTCGCGCGCCGTCCATCGTGAAATCAGATGGCCAGCGCGTCGAGCAAATCCTGTTCCACTTGAATCTGCAATCGGTTATCGGCAGTCAGGCGCGAGCCGTCGACCAGGAACACGTCTTCCACGCGTTCGCCGAGAGTGTTGATGCGTGCCGAATGTACGGACACGCGGTATTGGGCCAGTACGCGGGCAATCGCGTACAACAGGCCGGTGCGGTCGTTGGCGGACACCGACAGCAGGTAATACTGGCCGCGCTCGTCGGGGCGCAGGTCCACGCGCGGCTTGATCGGGAAGCTGCGCGACTGGCGCGACAACCGGCCCTGCGTCGGATCGGGCAGCGGGCACTCCAGGCGCACGCGCTCGGCCAGTTCGTGCTCGACCAGCGCGAGGATGTCACGGTAGTCGCCCGCGAGGCCGGGGTCGGTGATCTGAAACGTGTCCAGCGCGTAGCCGTCGCGCGTGGTCTCGATCTTGGCGTCCTGGATCGAGAACGCCTTGCGCTCGAAGTATCCGCAGATGCGTGCGAACAGATCGGGCTGGTCCTTCACGTACACCACCACCTGCAGCCCTTCGCCGGCGGGCGATACGCGCGCCTTGACCACGGGGTCGGCGCTGTCCACCTTGTTGAACAGGTGCCGCGTCACCCACGCGATGTCGCGCGCATCGTGCCGCATGAAGAACGACATGTCGAGCCGGCTCCATAGCGGCTTGGCCAGATCGGGATCGAACGCCTTCAGGCGCAGCTGTGCGATGGTGTCGTCACGCTTCTGCGCCCACAACGAATGCTGGTCGATCTTCGCGCCGCCCAGCACGCGCAGCGTGATGCGGTACAGGTCTTCCAGCAGCTTGCCCTTCCAGGCGTTCCACACCTTGGGGCTGGTGCCGCGGATGTCCGCCACCGTCAACAGATACAGCGCGGTCAGGTGGCGCTCGTTGCCGACGACGTCGGCGAACGACTTCACCACCTCGGGATCGGTCAGATCCTGCTTTTGCGCCACATGGCTCATGGTCAGGTGATGCTCGACCAGCCATGCGATCAGATCGGTGTCTTCGCGCGAAATGCCATGCTGCTTGCAGAAGCGGCGCGCGTCGACCGTGCCGAGCTTCGAATGATCGCCACCACGGCCCTTGGCAATGTCGTGGAATAGCGCCGCCACCCACAACACCCAGGGTCGGTCGAAACCGGCCATCAACTGGCTGCAGAACGGAAACTCGTGCGTGTGCTCGACGATGGCAAACCGGCGCATGTTGCGCACGACCATCAGGATGTGCTGGTCCACGGTGTACACGTGGAACAGGTCGTGCTGCATCTGGCCGACGATGCGGCGGAAATTGATCAGGTAGCGGCCCAGCACGCTGGTCTGATTCATCAGGCGCAGTGCGTGCGTGATGCCCTGCGGCTCCTGCACGATGGCCAGGAACAGCCTGCGGTTCACGGGGTCGTTGCGCCAGCTGGCGTCCATCACCGTGCGCGCGTTGTACAGGCCGCGCAGCGTGCGGGGCGACAGGCCTTTCACGCCCGGAGTGCGTTCGTACAGCAGGAACGTTTCCAGGATCGCGTGCGGGCTTTGCTCGTACAGGTCGTCGCTGGTGATCTCCAGCATGCCCTGGCGCTCGACGAAGCGCTCGTTGATCACGCGCGTGACCTTGGACTCGCTCGGGAACAGCATCGCCTCGATGTTCAGAAGCAGCACACTGTTCAGTTGCGTGACGGCCTTGGCTGCCCAGTAGTAGCGGCGCATCAGCTGCTCGCTGGCACGCTTGTGCGTGGTCTGGCGATAGCCGAACGATTCCGCCAGCGCGGTCTGCAGGTCGAACACCAGCACGTCCTGCCGACGGCCGGCCAGCAGATGCAACCGTGCACGGATCGTGCGCAGCAGGCGTTCGTTGCGCGCCAGCTCCTGCGATTCGCGCTCGGTCAGCAGGCCGCGTTCGAACAGTTCTTTCCAGCTGTCGCCCAGGCCCGCGGCCTTGGTCATCCACAGGATCACCTGCAGGTCGCGCAGGCCGCC
>DAIOET010000362.1:2081-4638 GCA_036746135.1 Cupriavidus sp. | reverse complement strand
CGCTGGGCCTGTTCATCTTCGTCATCAACGCGCTGCTGTTCCTGTTTGTCGGCAATCTCCTGCAGGGGTTCGTCGTGCAGGGATTTGGCGCTGCGCTGCTTGGGTCCATCCTCTATAGCGTGATTTCGACGATTCTTGCCAGCGTGTTGCTGGGAGAGCGCAACTAAGCGCGAATGACTTTTACGGGGCGCCGCCGCGCGGCGTGCCAACCATGACTGATCGCTACTACAGCTTCGAATTCTTCCCGCCCAAGACGGCGGAAGGCGCCGAGAAACTGCGCAACACGCGCGCGCAGCTGGCGCCGCTGCAGCCGAAGTACATTTCGGTGACGTTCGGTGCCGGCGGCACCACGCAGCAGGGCACGCTGGACGCCGTGCTGGAAATCCAGCGCGAAGGCATCGAGGCCGCGCCGCACCTGTCGTGCGTGGGATCCTCGCGCGAGAGCATTCGCAATATCCTGAAGACGTATCGTGACAACGGCATCCGCCATATCGTCGCGCTGCGCGGCGATATGCCGTCGGGCATGGGGGAAATCGGCGAGTTCCGCTACGCCAATGAACTGGTGGAGTTCATCCGCGCGGAAACCGGCGACTGGTTCAATATCGAGGTGGCGGCCTACCCCGAATACCATCCGCAGGCCCGCTCGCCACGCCACGATCTCGATAACTTCGTACGCAAGGTGAAGGCCGGTGCAAACTCGGCCATCACGCAGTATTTCTTCAACGCCGACGCTTACTTCCGCTTTGTCGACGACGTGCGCGCGATGGGCGTCGAGGTGCCCATCGTGCCGGGCATCATGCCGATCACGAACCATTCGCAGCTGATGCGCTTTTCCGAGATGTGCGGGGCGGAAGTGCCGCGCTGGGTGGCAAAGCGGCTTGAATCGTTTGGCGACGACAAGGAATCGATCCGCGCGTTCGGTCTGGACGTGGTGACCGGCCTGTGCGAACGCCTGCTCGAAGCCGGCGTGCCGGGCCTGCATTTCTACACGCTGAACACGGCGTCGGCCACCAAGGCGATCTGGCAACGCCTGAAGCTGTAAACGAGAACGTAAAGCTACGATGCCCGCCGCGCGCCGCCCCGATCCTTTCATCGAGCATCTGCTTGAACTGATGGGGCCGCTGGCGGCCGGCATTGGCCCGGTGACGGCCAAGCGAATGTTTGGCGGGCACGGGTTGTTCTATGACGGTCTGATGTTCGCGCTGGTCAGCGGCGGACAGTGTTACCTGAAAGCGGATGACATCACCTTGCCCCGGTTTGCGGCCGAAGGCAGCGAGCCATTCCGCTACCAGTCCGCGCGGCGCGAAGTGACGATGCGTCACTACCTGAGTCTGCCGGCGGCCTGCCTGGAGTCGCCGGGCGCGATGACGCCGTGGGCGCGCATGGCCGTGGAAGCCGCGCTGCGGCTGGGCAACGCGAAGTAAGCCCGGTCCGGCGCCTTTCACTGGCGCGCGCGATGGTGGCATACTCGCCCGCATGGTCACCGCCACCTTCCGTTTCTACGAGGAACTGAACGACTTTCTGGCGCCATCGCAGCGCCGCCGGGACCTGTCGTGCCCCTGCGCGCGGGCTTCCACCGTCAAGCACATGATCGAGTCGCTGGGTGTGCCGCACACCGAGGTGGAACTGATCCTCGTGAATGGCGAATCAGCACCATTCGCCCGTATCGTTGCAGACGGTGACCGCGTCGCCGTCTATCCGAAATTCGAATCGCTCGATATCACGCCGTTGCTACGTGTGCGTGAGCACCCGCTGCGACACATCCGGTTCATCGCCGACGCCCATCTTGGCGGCCTGGCCCATCTGCTGCGCATGACCGGATTCGACACGCTCTATGACAATCATTTCGAAGACAGCGAGATCGCGCGCATTGCGGCTGACGAACATCGGATCGTGCTGACGCGCGACCGGGAGCTGCTCAAGCGGCGCGAGATCACGCACGGGTGCTATGTGCGCGCGCTCAAATCGTCGCTGCAGGCCCGCGAGATCTTTGCGCGGCTGGATCTGGCGCGAAACGCGAGGCCATTTTCGCTATGCCTCGACTGCAACGTGCCGCTGCACCGGATAGACAAGGCCGATGCGGCCGGCCGCGTGCCCGATGGCGTGTTCGAACGCCATGAACGATTCGTTACCTGCCCGCATTGCCGCCGGGTGTTCTGGGAAGGCTCGCACTGGAAGCGGATGCGCGAGCTGGTGGATGCGCTGACGCGCGGCCCGGAAACGTCGCCGGACTGCGCGCCAGGCTGACTGGCGAGACGGCTAGTTGAAGCGGTGCTCGACCAGCACCAGGCTTTCGTCCATACGGTCGTACCGATGGATGAACGTGGCATCGAAACGAACCACCCGCTTCAGTTCCGGCGCATACCAGACCGTGATTTTGTACGGTACGTGCACCAGACTGCCTGTCGCGCCGGCAGCGTAGAACGAACGCAGCATGCCGCCGTCGTAGGCGATACGCAACGCGCGGACCTCGCTGGTGCCGACGCGGATCGAGGTTTCACCCATCACGCGGCCGTTCAGCTCCGTCTTGGCGTCGCTGCCCGGTGCACGGTAGCTG
>DAIOET010000362.1:0-1981 GCA_036746135.1 Cupriavidus sp. | reverse complement strand
GCGAGCAGACCCGTGGCTGCCGCGAAGGTTGTGTTGCGCATGGTGCTTTTTGTTCTTTTGATTGCGCCGTGGTGTGGCGTCTGTTGTTGTGATCCCGGCGTACCCGGCCGTCCAGTTCCGGGAGCTTACAACACCCCTTTCTCCGTCACCAACCAGTCCATCGGCAGGTCGTGCATTTGCGCAACAAGCGGAATCTGGCAGGCGCTGAAGCCGATGCCGATGGCCACCGCCGTCGCGCCCTGACCGGCAAGGGCCGCCAGGGTGCGGTCATAGAAGCCGCCCCCATAACCCAGGCGGAACTTGTCGGCGCTGAAACCGACACAGGGAATGAGCAGCGCGTCGGGCGTTACGGCATCTGTGCCGTCAGGGACTGGAATGCCGTAGTGGCCGGCACGCATCGCCGTGTCAGGGGTCCAGAAATGGAAATCGAGCGGCGTACCCGGCGCCGTGACGACTGGCAGGGCCGCCACACGGCCTGGCATGCCCGCAAGCCACCGGGCCACCGCGGCGCGGGCATCGAACTCCTGCTGGATCGGCCAGTAGAACCCGAGCCGGCGCACGCCCAGGCGCTCCAGCAATGGGCCAAGGGCGTCGTCGATGCATGCATCGGATGCGGCGCGGTCGGGCAGGGCGGCACGCAGCGCGAGCAGTTCACGCCGCAGTGCGCGCCGGTCGGTGCCGGCTGGGAATTGGCGGGCGTCCGGGCCGTTGTCCGGGGCTTGGGTCGGGGGCATGGCGTGCAATAATGGCCAGCGAACAGACATTCAAAGACTAACGAACACAGCGTGCCCGTCTACGATATGGGCACGCGCGAACACATAAGGGATAGCAAAGCATGCCGAAGGGAGTATATCTGCGCCGCGCGGGCCGCATTGCATGGCTGGCATTCGCAGGCGCATTGCTGGCCACGCCGGCGCTGGCCCAGAAGAAGCCGGCGTCTTCGCGCCCGGCGCCGCAGCAACCGGCCGCGCAGACCGTTATTCCGTCCAACCCGGACGATGCCTTCGTGGCCCTGCGCGAAGCGGCCCGCAAGAACGACGCGGACCGCGCCGCGGCCATCTCGGCCACGCTGGTCGACTACCCGATTCCGTCGTACGTCGAGTATTTCCGCATCAAGCCGCAGATGTTCGATACCGGCGGCCAGGCGCGCATCGATGCGCCCGACGCCGAAGTTGCCGCCTTCCTGCAGCGCTACCAGGGCGAGGCCATTGCCGACCGCATGCGTAACGACTGGCTGCTGGTGCTGGGCAAGAAGCGCGACTGGGCCAATTTCGACATCCAGTACCCGCAGTTCGTGCTCAAGGACGACACGCAGGTGGAGTGCTACGCGCTGCTGTCGAAGGCGCTGAAGGGTCAGAACGTGGCCGCCGAGGCGCGCGCCACGCTGGTGGACCCGCGCTACTACGGCGACGGCTGCGTGGACCTGGTCGGCTACCTGGCGCAGAGCCAGCAGATTCAGCGCAGCGACGTGGCGTTTCAGGCGCGTCAGGCCCTGGAGCAGAACTACACGACGCTGGCTGGCAAGATTGCCGCCACCGTGCCCGATTCCCGCGTGGACGGCGATTCGCTGGCTACCGTGGTCAAGATGGCCCGCAACGACCCGGCGCAGGCCGCGACCTACCTTGGCACGATCGTCGGCACGCTTTCGCGCGACGAACAGGGCGCCGCGTGGGGTGTGGTCGGCCAGTTCGCCGCCAAGAAGCTGATGCCGGAAGCGGCGCAGTATTACCGCCGCCAGATGGACCTCGGCGGTAACCAATGGCTGTCCGATGAGTCGCAGGAATGGCGTGTGCGCGCCGCGCTGCGTCAGGGCGACTGGAAGCAGGTACGCCAGTCGATCGAACTGATGCGCGCCGAGCTGCGCGCCAAGGACCCGGCCTGGACGTACTGGTACGGCCGCGCGCTCAAGGCCGATGGCCGCACCGCCGATGCGCAGGCGCAATTCCAGTCGATCGCCGGCCAGTTCAATTTCTACGGCCAG
>DAIOET010000361.1:0-4648 GCA_036746135.1 Cupriavidus sp. | reverse complement strand
TGCCGCACCAGCAGCGCGGCAAGCACAAGCATGGTCACGCCAATCAGGCGGTCCAGCACCTGCCAGGCGCGCGGGCTGGCGAACCACGGCGCCAGCCACCTGGCCCCAAATCCCAACATGCAAAACCACAGCAGGCTGCCGAAGCTTGCGCCGGCCACGAACCAGCGTTGCATCGGGGCGGGATGCTGCGCGCCGATGCTGCCCACCAGCAACACGGTGTCGAGGTAGACATGCGGATTGAGCAGCGTAAAGGCCACGGCCTGGGCCAGTACCGCGCCAAGCGTGGTGCTGGCCCGGCTTTCGGTGGCCTGCAAGGCGTGCTGTTGCCGCGCGCGGCGCCACGCCTGCCAGCCGTAGTGCGCCAGGAATCCGGCACCGGCCAGTGCCAGTGCGGCGGCCAGCGCAGGACGATCGCCAAGGGCCTTTGCCATGCCCATGACGCCCGCGGCGATCAGCAGGGCGTCGGCCAGCGCGCACAGCAGCACCACGCTGCCAACATGCTCGCGCCGTAATCCCTGGCGCAGCACGAATGCGTTCTGTGCGCCGATGGCGACAATCAGGCCGAGGCTCAGGGCCAGACCCTGGAGCAGGACGGAGAAACCGGGAGACATGCTGGCGGGCAGCGTGGCAAATGCGTTCATGGCACGCAGCTTGCCAGCCGGCTCGTATGAAGACAAACTAAACAATCTTCACCAACATTAGCTGAGCTTAATCATGCTGGACTACGCCGCGCTTGCCGCGTTGGCGGCCGTCGTGCGCGAAGGCAGCTTCGAGCGGGCCGCCCGGATGCTCCACGTCACACCGTCGGCCATTTCACAGCGCATCCGCATGCTCGAAGAGCGCGTGGGCTGCGCGCTGGTGATCCGCGAGAACCCGTGCCGGCCCACCGAGACGGGCCGGCGGCTCTGCCAGCACGTCGACCACGTGCGGCTGCTGGAGCAGGAACTGCAGGGCGCGCTGCCCGCGCTGGCGCCTCGGGGCGACACCCGCGTGCCGCTTCCCGTGGCGGTGAATGCCGACAGCCTGGCCACCTGGCTGGCCCAGCCGATTGCCACGTTCGCGGCCGGACATTCGGTACTGATGGAAGTGGCGGTGGACGACCAGGACCACACGAGCGAATGGTTGCGCAGCGGAGCGGTGCTGGCTGCCGTGACCGCCACGGCGCGGCCAGCCACGGGTTGCAACAGCCGGCCGCTGGGCGCCATGCGCTATGTGGCGGCGGCCAGCCCGGCGTTCGTGGATCGCTATTTTTCCGATGGTGTGGGTGCGGGCAGCCTGGCGAATGCTCCGAGCCTCGTGTTCAACGCCAAGGACGAGCTACAGACGCGCTGGGCCAGCCGGGTGTGCCATCGGCATGTGCAGCTGCCCCGGCACACGTTGCCATCGTCGTATGCGTTTGTCACCGCGGCGCTGGCTGGCATGGGCTGGGGAATGCATCCGCAGTCGATGATCGAAGGTTATCTCCGGGCGGGCACCCTCGTCGAGCTGGTGCCGGATGCGCCGCTGGACGTGCCGCTGCACTGGCAACATGCGCGCGCGGCATCCGGTCTGCTTGAAGGGTTGAGCCGCGAGGTATTGGCGGCCGCGCGTACCGCACTGCTGCCGTTGTGATGGCCCGCAGCGCGTGCACGCGATTCGTCGGTGCCCTGGCCGCTGAACGTATCGACCGCTCAGCGTAGCGTGGCCGCGAACGTTTCGAGCTGCGTGATGGCGGTGTTCCAGCCCTCGAAGAAGCCGAGCTTTTCGTGCTGGTCGCGCGTGGCTTCGTCGGGATGCATCACGCGCGCGATGTAGCGGCTGCCATCGCCTTCGTCGGCCATCGTGATGATCGCGGTGAATCCGAGCCACGGTTTGTGCGGGCGCCAGCCGCCCGTCAGCATCGACGTGAACGCCAGGCGCGACTGCGGCACGACTTCGAGAAAGCATCCGGGGTTATCGCTGGTACCGCCATCCGGCCCTTGCATGAAGGTATGGAAGGCGCCGCCCGGTTGCAGGTCGAAGGCGCGCACCTGTGTGGTCCACGGCTTGGGGCACCACCATTGCTTGAGCAGATCCGGCTCCGACCACGCACGCCACAGTGCGGATCGCGGTGCGCGCAGCACACGGGAAATGACCAGATCGTTCGAATCAGCGGCGTTTTCCTGCATGAGCCTGCTCCTCCTGATGTAGTTGCTCGACGAACGCGACCATGCGGTCGGATCTGGCTTCCCATATGGCCCGTTGCTCGGCCAGCCACTGCTCGGCCTGCGAAAGCGTGGCCGGTACCAGCTCGCAGGTGCGCGTGCGTCCCACCTTGCTGGTGCGGATCAGGCCGCTGCGTTCCAGCACGGTCACGTGTTTCATGAAGGACGGCAGTGCCATGTCGAATGGCGCGGCCAGGGCGGACACCGTCTGCGCGCCGCTGACCAGCGCGCAGACGATGGCGCATCGGGTGGGATCGGCGAGCGCGTGGAATACGCCGCTCACCGTGGTGGAATGGTTAGCCATGCAGCTAACTATAGATCAGGAGGCTGCCGCCCGCAATGGTGATGCACCGTGGGCGGCGTTGCGGGGGGAATTAAGGCTTGATGTGGAACGTCTTGACGATGCCGGCGTTGCGATCGAATTCGGCATGCAGTGACTGGTTCAGATCCTGCAGCGACTGCGCCGCCATCGGCTCATAGCCCAGTGACTCCAGGCGCTCGCGCACCTTCGGATTGGCGGCGGCCTTGTAGACCGCGCTCTGGATCTTTTGCGCCACGTCGGCCGGCACCTGGGCGGAGGCGATGACGCCCACCCAGTTGCTGAAGTCGATATCGGGGTAGCCCTGCTCGGCGAATGTCGGCACCTGGGGCAGCAGCGGCGAGCGGTTCTTCGACGCCACGGCATATGGCTGCAGCTTGCCCGCGCGAATCATCGGCAGCGAAGTGACCATGCCGTCGTACATGAGCGGAATCTGGCCACCCATGACCTGGGCCAGCGCGGGACCGGAACCGGCGAACGGAACGTGCTGCAGGTCCATGCCGGCTTCCTGGTTCATGATCGCGCCGGCGTAGTGCGACGCCGTGCCCGCGCTATACGACGCAAAGCTGAGCTTGCCCGGGTTGGCCTTCGCGTACGTGATCAGGCTCTTCAGATCCTTGGCCGGCAGGTTCGGCGCGCCGACCAGCACCATGCGCGAGCGGCCCACTGCCGCCAGCGGGCGGATGTCCTTCATCGTGTCGTATGGCGTCTTCTGGACCTGCGGTACTTCAGTCAATACGTTGGTGGCCGTGACCATGATGGTCTGGCCGTCGGCGGGTGCCGCCAGCATCGTGTTGATGGCGATGGCGCCGCCACCGCCCGGCTTGTTGTCGACCACCACGGGCTGGCCCAGATCGGCCGCCAGTTGCTCGGCCAGCAAGCGGGCCATGACGTCCATCGTGCCGCCCGCGGGGGCCGGCACCAGCACGCGCACGGGCTTGTTGCTCCAGGCCATCGCCACGGGCATCAGCAGCGTCAGGATGGCTGCAACGGTGGCGTGGCGCATGCGAAGGAGGGCACGGTGTTTTTTCATATTTGTCTCCATGATAGGTCTTGTGGGGTGTAAAAAGACCGGACCCGCCCGCAGTGGGCTGTAGAGGAAAGTGTCGTTGCGTTGAAATCGGCGGACCCGGTTGAAACGGATGGCGCGCGCCGCATGCACTGTGCGGCGCGTCACCAGGCTGGATGCGGGAGCGTCAGGGGGTGCCGGCCGGACCCGCCGTGCGGCCGCGCCGCGCGGGCAGCGATTCCAGCACGAAGGCGCGTTGCGCGTCGGTCATGCCGTCCCACAGGCCGATTTCCGTCGAGGTTCTGCCGCATCCCTGGCAATACCTGCGCGCGGCATCCATGCGGCAGATGTTGATACAGGGGTTGGCCGGGCGGGGCGTGGCGGGACTGGTCATGGCGGGTCCGTCGGATCCTTGGGTCAGGCCGCGCGGCGCAGCGGCAGGTTTTTCTGGCCGGCCTGACGGTTCGGCAGCATGCCGTGGGCGGCCAGCGTTTCGTCGACGCTGTCGTACCACGTGCCGATGCGATAGATGTCGCGCGCTTCCTTGCCCGAGGCAATCTCGCGGCCCAGTTCATGCGCCACGCGCACGCACTGCTCGATCTGCTGCACCGACGTCATGCGGTTGCCGTGCTGATCGATGATCGTGTCCTCGATGCCGCAGCGCGGATGCAGGCCCATCGCCATCGCCATCATGTTGAACGGCAGCACGTTCTTGAGCAGCGATTCGGCGGTCAGCGTGCAGCCGTCCGGCGCGCGATGGATGAAGTTGAAGAAGTTGAACGGGTTCGGGCCGTCAAAGCCGCCACCGATGCCGATCCACGTCAGGTTCAGCGGACCCATGTACGCGCCGGCGCGCACCATGCGTTCGAGCGTCTCCAGCGCGTGGATGCCGGTCAGCTGGAAGTGCGGCTGGATACCGGCGGCCGACAGGCGGCGCAGGTGCTCCTCCACCCAGCCAGGGCCGGCCGGCACGGTCATTTCGCGGTACGCCTCGATGAACGCCGGGTTGGACAGCGATGTCCCCGCCAGATACTCGGGGTACAGCAGTTCCATGATGTTCATCTGCGTGGTGTTGATGGCCACGGTCACCTGGTCCGGTGCCGGCGTCAGATCGGCCAGCATGTGGCGCGTATCGTC
>DAIOET010000360.1:0-4662 GCA_036746135.1 Cupriavidus sp. | reverse complement strand
AGACGGCCTACCTGGAGTCATATTCCGAATACGGACAGAACATTTTCGACCGCTACGTGGTGTTTGCCGACCTGTGGATCCAGGATCAGGAGTATCGCGATCCGAACACCGGTGAAATCCTTGACCGCAATGCGCTGAACGATGAACTTGAAAAGGTGGAAAAGCCCGCGGGTATTTCGAACCCGAAGGACTTCCGCAACGAGATCGTCAACTTCGTGCTGCGGGCACGCGCCAACAACGGTGGCAAGAACCCGGTCTGGACCAGCTACGAGAAGCTGCGGATGGTGATCGAAAAGCGCATGTTCTCCACTACGGAGGATCTGCTGCCGGTGATCTCGTTCAACGCGAAATCGTCGCGCGAAGATCAGGACAAGCACGAGAACTTCGTCAACCGCATGGTTGAGAAAGGCTATACACCCAAGCAGGTTCGGCTTCTGGTGGAGTGGTATCTGCGCGTCAGGAAATCGTCGTAATCAAACCGGACGCGGTCTTTTTCCACGGCGCTTTCTTTTTCTGGCGTCTTAACAGGCGGGCGAACGGCATATGGCTACGGTCATCGATCGGCGCGAGAACGGCGGCAACAAGAGTGTCGTCAACCAGCAACGCTTCATCAAGCGCTACCGCGAGCAGATCCGGCAAGCGGTAGCGAAGGCGGTGTCCGGTCGGAAGATCATGGACATCGAGCAGAGCGGGCAGGTGTCCATTCCAGTCAAGGACATCTCGGAGCCGATTTTTCATCACGGCCAGGGCGGCAAGCGGGAGTGGATTCACCCGGGCAACAAGAAGTTCGTCAAGGGTGACAGCTTCGATCGCCAGCAGCAGGGCAGTGGTGGGAGCGGGTCGCGCGCCAGCGACAGCGGAGAGGGCGAGGATGAATTCGTCTTCACGCTGTCGCGCGAGGACTTTCTGAATTTCTTCTTCGAGGACATGGCGCTGCCGGACCTGGCCAAGCGCCACCTTGCCAAGATCGCCGAGGTGCGCAAGGTGCGTGCCGGCTACTCCATCGACGGCACGCCAGCAAACCTGTCGATCCTGCGCACCATGCGCAGCTCGCTGGGGCGTCGCATTGCGCTGTCGAGCCCATACATGAAGCGCCTGCACGAACTCGAAAGCGAGTACAACGACGTGCTGGAGAAAGAGGGTCCGTACTCCGAGCTGGCGGAAGCGCTGATGGAAAAAATGCGCCACCTGCGTGCCCAGGTGGATCGCGTTCCATTTATCGAGAAACTCGACCTGCGTTACAACAACCGGGTGCTCAAGAAGCGGCCCCAGGCGCAGGCCGTGATGTTCTGTCTGATGGATGTGTCGGGTTCGATGGACGAAAGCCGCAAGGACCTGGCCAAACGCTTCTTCATGCTGCTCTATCTGTTCCTGAAGCGGAACTACGAGCGCATCGACGTGATATTCATTCGCCATCACACGGTGGCCAAGGAAGTCGACGAGGAAGACTTCTTCCATTCGCGTGAATCCGGTGGTACCGTCGTTTCCAGCGCGCTCAAGCTGATGGTGGAAGTGATTCACGACCGCTATCCGCCCAGCCAGTGGAATATCTACTGCGCCCAGGCGTCGGACGGCGACAACTGGGCTGGCGATTCCGAGTTGTGCGGACGGCTGCTGCGCGAATCCATCCTGCCGCTGGTGCAGTACTACGCGTATGTGGAGGTGGCGTCGGAAGAACCGCAGAACCTCTGGGAGGAATACCTCACGGTGAAGAGCCAGTTCGAGCATTTTGCGATGCAGCGCATCATCGGTGCCGACGAGATCTATCCCGTGTTGCACGATCTCTTCCAGAAGCGGGCGGCGTGGCCCGGCAGGTAGCGGCAGCAGGCAAGCAGCAAGCAGTGTTGGCAGCACGTCACTGGGGAAGTCTATGGCTTATCTATCGACGGGCTCGGAGTGGACCTTCGAGCTGATCCAGCGTTATGACCGCGAAATCGCCCGCATTGCCGGCGAATTCGGCCTGGACACCTATCCGAACCAGATCGAAATCATCACGGCGGAGCAGATGCTCGATGCCTATGCGTCGGCGGGGCTGCCCGTGGGCTACAACCACTGGTCGTACGGCAAGCACTTCCTGTCGTCGGAGCGCAGCTACCAGCGCGGCTACATGGGGCTGGCCTACGAGATCGTCATCAACTCCAATCCTTGCATCGCGTACCTGATGGAGGAGAACACGATGCCGATGCAGGCGCTGACCATCGCGCACGCCTGCTACGGCCACAACTCGTTCTTCAAGGGCAACTACCTGTTCCGCACCTGGACCAACGCGGACGCGATCATCGACTACCTGCTGTTTGCCAAGAACTACGTGGCCGAGTGCGAGCAGCGCTACGGCGAGCAGGAAGTGGAGCTGCTGCTCGATTCGTGCCATGCGCTGCAGAACTACGGCGTGGACCGCTACAAGCGGCCCAAGAAGCTGTCGATCACTGAAGAGCAGGCGCGCCAGGCGGAGCGCGAGAACTATCTGCAGATGCAGGTCAATGACCTCTGGCGCACCTTGCCGAAGCATCGGCCGCATGCCTTGCGCGAGGAAGAAGAGGCGGCGGAATTCGAGGCTTCGTTCCCGCCCGAGCCGCAGGAGAACCTGCTCTATTTCATCGAGAAGAACGCGCCCAAGCTCCAGCCGTGGCAACGCGAGATCGTGCGCATCGTGCGCAAGATCGCCCAGTACTTCTATCCGCAGCGGCAGACCAAGGTCATGAACGAAGGCTGGGCCACGTTCTGGCACTACACGATCATCAACAAGCTTTACGAGGAAAAGCTGGTCAACGATGCGTTCATGCTCGAACTGCTGCAGGCGCATACCAACGTCATCTATCAGCCGCCGTATCACAGCCCTTATTACAGTGGCCTGAACCCGTACACGGTGGGCTTCCTGATGTTCCAGGACCTGCGGCGCATGTGCGAAAACCCGACCGAGGAAGATCGCCGCTGGGCGCCCGAGATTGCCGGCAGCGACTGGCGCGAGACGCTTGATTTTGCGATGCGGAACTTCAAGGACGAGAGCTTCCTGCTGCAGTTCCTGTCACCGCGCGTGATCCGTGAGCTGAAGCTGTTCTCGGTACTGGACGATGACCGCGAGGGCAAGCTGCGTGTGACCGCCATCCACGATGACGAGGGCTATCGGGAAATTCGCCGGCTGCTGGCGACCCAGTATGACCTGTCGAACATGGAGCCGAATATCCAGGTGACCAACGTCGACATCGGCGGCGACCGCTCGCTGACCTTGCGCCATCTTCAGCAGGACCGCAGGCCGCTGGCGCAGAACTTTGACGAAGTGGTGCGCCACGTGACGCGGCTCTGGGGCTTTACGGTGCGGCTGGAAGTGGTGTACGAGGACGGCCGGCGCGAACTCAAGTACGAGTGCAAGCCCGAGCGCCGGCATCAACTGCATCGGAAGGCAGCATAGACATAGGCGGATAGACGGCGTCTTTGCTGTCTCCCTCTCTCCCGCGTCGCGCGGGAGAGTTGCACGCGGTGGAATTACCGGCCGCGTCCCTGTCCTCTTGGCCGCGCTGGCGAGCATGCGCCCGCGCGTTCCAGATCAACCCCCGGCAACAGATGCAGCAGCCGCACCAGTTCCGACTGGCGATGCGTGCCGGTCTTGCGCAGCGTATCGCGGATATGCACGCGCACGGTATGCGGAGAGAGGAACTCGCGTTCCGCGATCTCATTGAGCGTTTCGCCGGCCGCCAGGCGGATGGCGATGATGCTTTCCTTGCGCGACAGTCCAAATAGCGATGTCAGCACGCCGGCATCGAGCACCGAGCGCGATTCCGAGTTGCCCAGCAGCATCATGGCCATCGGCAGCTGCCACGGCCCTTCCACGGGCTGACGCGACACCAGCGGCATGACGATGATCGGTACGGGCTGCCCGCCCGACGTAATGTGCATCCAGGAGCCGGCGGCGGCGCCGCCATAACGGCCGCCGTGCACGGCATTGTCGAGCAGCTTCATCAGCACCGACTGCAACGACTCGGACTGCGCGCACAGCACGCCGTTGTCCAGCGCCAGATTCGAATCCGCCTGCACCAGCGCTTCGGCCCAACTGTTGGCGTAGCGCACCCGCATGTCGGCCTGCAGCGCCATGACGCCGAAGTCGAGCGTGTCGAGGCCGGCGAGTCCCAGCGATGCCAGGCCGCTCAGTTCGAAGTTGCGATGCTGCATGCGCGCGGCGCGCGCCCAATGAGGCATCACTTGCGCCACGCGCTGATTGCAGTCCAGGCCGTGGCAGCCATTGCAGCCCGGCGTGGCGCTCATCCAGACACAGACGTCATGCGTGTCGAACAGGCGAATGCCATTGGCCAGGCCGTTGCAGTTGAACGGCATGGATGCCGCCGGGTCGGGATCGACCAGCATGCCGGCATGTGCCGTGGCCGCTGCGGAGGCAGTGGCGGTGGCGGCAACGCCCGCGTGCGATGGCAGCGTCCGCATGCTTTCCGGCATGTTGCTGGCATTGGTGTAGCAACCATGAGGCGTGACCCCCAGACGTGCCTGGCCGGCGAGCTTGTCCCATATCAGGTAGCTCGGGCTTGCGGAACACGTGTAGTGGGAAAACAGGTCAAGGGCGGCCGGCATGGCAGCCACGTCCATTGCGGACTCATAGATGCGATCGACCAGACGATAGAAGACGTCGTCGGCAGACAAGTGTTCGCCCATTTC
>DAIOET010000359.1:0-4663 GCA_036746135.1 Cupriavidus sp. | reverse complement strand
GCGCATGCACGGGCAGGCAGTCGTCGGCGGGGGCTTCGCCTTGGCCGAGTGCCAGAAGGCCGTCGCGCTCGGCGCTGTCGAGCAAATCGACGGCATCGAGGGCCACGGCTGGATTGCTCGCCAATTGCTGAAGCAGTTGCAGATAGTGGCGCGCCAGCCTTTGCGCGGTACTCACGTCGAAGAGTTCACGCGCATAGTGGAAGCAAGCGTGAATGCGCCCGGTCGAGTCTTCGCGGGTATCGAGCGTCAGTTCCAGCGCGGTGGAGCGTTCCCCAACCGAAGCGGTTTCCAGTTCTAGGCCCGGCAGCGTCACCCGTGTCGCGCGGTCGCCGCGTCGATGGTTGTGCACGACCTGGAACAGCGGGTGATAGCTCATGCTGCGCTCGGGCTGCAACGCTTCCACCAGTTGTTCGAACGGCAGGTCCTGATGCGCCTGCGCACCCAGCACGGCATCGCGGATACCGTCGAGCAGCGCGGACAGCGGTTGCCGTCCGTCCATGCGGCCACGCACGATCTGCGTGTTGACGAACAGGCCCACCACGCGCTCGGTTTCCATGCGGTTGCGGCCCGCCACCGGCACGCCCACGCAGATGTCGCGGCTGCCCGTGTAGCGGTAGAGCAGCGCGTGAAAGCCCGCCAGCAATGCCATGAACAGCGTGCCGCCCTGGGCCTGCGCGCGTTCGCGCAATGCGTTCGCCAGCGCGTCCGGCAGGTCGATGTCGCAGCGCGAGGCCATGTAGGCCGCCGCGGCGGGGCGCGGGCGATCCGTGGGCAACGCCAGCACGTCGGGCGCGGCGGCCAGCGTATCGCACCACCACGCAAGCTGGCGTTCCCGTTCCCCGGCTTCGAGCCAGTTGCGCTGCCAGGCAGCGTAGTCCGTATAGCCGACCGGCAGGGCCGGCAACGCCAGCGCCTGATCGGCCAGCCGTGCGCGGTACACGGCGGCCAGCTCGTCGATCAGCAATTGCATCGACCAGCCGTCGGAGACGATGTGATGCATCACCAGCACCAGCCGATGCGTCTGCGGACCGAGCTTCAGCAGATGCACGCGCAGCAGCGGTGCGTTGCCGAGGTCGAACGGCGCTTCGGCGATGGCGGCGGCGCGTTCCTCGGCGGCGGATGGGTCCGCCGACAGATCGGTCAACGGCACTGTGATCGTGACGTCGGCACGCACCTGCTGGCTGACGTTGCCATCGGCATCGGCGACGAACGACGTGCGCAGCGCTTCATGGCGCCGGGTCAGCGCGGCAAACGCGGCTTCCAGCGCGGCAACGTCGAGCGTGCCCCGCAGCGCCACGCTGCTGGTGATGTGATAAGCGGCGCTATCGGGTTCGAAGCGATGCAGGAACCATTGGCGCTGCTGGGCGTATGACAGCGGCGCATCGTAGGCGGTGTCGGGGCGGGGCAGCGCCGGAATCGGCAATTGCGAGAATGCGATGCCTTGCTCGGCCATCTTGTCGAGGAAGGCGCGGCGCTGGGCCGGCGCCAGTGTGGCAAAGCGCGCGGCCAGACGCGCCGCGGTGTTGGCTTCGATCATTCAGACTGACTCCAGGGAATTGGCGAATGCTTCGAGTTCCAGCAGGGCGGCTTCATCGGCATGGATTTGCTGCGCCGGGAGCGCGGCTGCCAGCTCGGCAAGCGTGCCGGCGCCAAACAGCAGCGCCAGTGGCGCGTCGATGCCAAGTTCGCCCTGGATACGGGACAGAAGCTGGACGGCCAGCAACGAATGGCCGCCCAATGCAAAGAAGTTGTCGTGGCGGTTCACCACGGGCACGCGCAACAGCTCTTGCCAGAGGGCGGCAAGGCGCGTTTCGAGTTCGCCTTGCGGCGGCTCGTCAGCGGCTGACACGGGGACGTCGGCCTTTGGCAATGCGCGGCGGTCCAGCTTGCCGTTCGTGGTCAGCGGCAGCGCGTCGAGCACGACAATGGTGGCGGGCACCATATGGCTCGGCAGCAAGGCACCGAGCGTGGCGCGCCATGCGGCCACGTCGGGTTGCACGCCAGCCTCGGGCACCGCATAGCCGACCAGCTGCATGCCGTTGCCATTCGATTCAGCCACTACCGCCGCCTGCCGGACGCCGGGCAGTGCCGCCAGTTGCGCGGCGACTTCGCCGGGTTCGACGCGGAAGCCACGGATCTTGACCTGGTCGTCGATACGCCCGAGATATTCGAACGCTCCCGCGGCGAACTCGCCA
The DNA here is from genome assembly GCA_036746135.1 of Cupriavidus sp. Taxonomy (GTDB): domain Bacteria; phylum Pseudomonadota; class Gammaproteobacteria; order Burkholderiales; family Burkholderiaceae; genus Cupriavidus. The sequence goes on along the minus strand of DAIOET010000359.1, from coordinate 2,468 downwards.
CCAGCGCGGCGGCGCACCCGGTCGCCCGTGCGATACAGGCGCGCGCCGTCGCGCGAGAACGGGTCGGGCACGAAGCGCGCGGCGGTCAGCGCCGCGCGTCCAAGGTAGCCATGCGCAAGGCCCGGCCCGCCCAGATACAGCTCACCCGCCACGCCGTCGGGCAACGGCGCCAGATCGGCATCGAGCACATATGCCACCGTGCCGGCCAATGGCTGGCCCAGCGGCAGGCCGCTGCCAGGGCAGGGCGTGGTACCCGCCACGTGCACCATCACGCCAACGGTGGTCTCGGTCGGACCATAGTGATTGACCAGACGGCAGGCCGGGCGCGTGGCATGGATTCGCGCGCGCAAATCGGCGTCCGTGGCTTCTCCGCCGAGTACTAGCGTATGCGCGGGCAAGACGTCCGCCACGTTGGCGCCTGCCGCTGCTGCCCCGTCGAGCAGCGCGCGCAGATGGCTCGGCACGATCTTGAGTACGTCGATGCGATGCGTGGCCATATAGCGCGCAAACGCTGCCGCATCGAACACGCAACGGCGTTCGGGCAGGTGCAGTGCCGCGCCGCTGGCCAGCGCGCCAAACAGGATGGTGTGACCGAGGTCCGCCGCCGGTGTGGACACCATCGCCATGCGCACCCCATGCGGCAGCGCCAGCGGTGCCAGCACACCATGCAGGTAGTGCGCCAGCGCGCCGTGCGAGATGCCCACGCCTTTCGGGCGTCCCGTGGAACCGGAGGTGTAGATCACGTAGGCGAGGTTGCCGGCGCCGATGCGGCCGGGCGGATTGGCTGCCTCTCCTTCATAGCGTGCCGCGTGCGTCAGGTCGACGACAGGCACGCCAGCCGGTGTTGCCGGCAAACCGCCTGCATGCTGCGTCAGCAGCAGCACAATGCCGCTGTCTTCGACCATATAGGCCAGGCGGTCAGCGGGGTAGTCGGGATCCAGCGGCACATAGACGCCGCCTGCCTTGAGGATGGCGAGCAGGGCAACGACCAGCTCCACCGAACGCTCCGCCAGCACGCCGACAGGAACATCGGGCCCCACGCCGCGCGCCATCATTTGCATGGCGAGAGCATTGGCACGGCGGTTGAGTTCCCGATAGCTGAGGGTGTGGCCATCGGCCACCAGCGCCACGGCGTCTGGCGTGGTGGCTGCATGGGCCTCGAATCGATAGTGCGCGAGCGGCTGCACAGGCACGCTCGCAGGATCGGGCGATACGGGCGATAGAGACGAGTTGCCGGTCAGGCCGATCTGTCCGAGCGCGCGCGTGCCATCGGCGGCCATCTCGCGCATGACATCGAGCAGGCATTGCGCCAGTTGGTGCGCCTGCGATTCGGCCAGCCGCGCGCGGTCGAAGCGGCAGGTCAGTCGCAGCACGTCGGTGTGCGCCAGCACCAGCGTCAACGGATAGTTCGTTTCAGCACGGTTGGTGACGTTCCCGAAGGACAGGCCGCCAGGCGCGGTGCGCAGCGCCGCGTCCACCGGATAGTTTTCGAAGACGATGATCGAATCGAACAGCGGTTGACCGCCGTGACCTGCCCAGCGCTGGATGTCGTAGAGCGGCGTGTGTTCGTGCTCGCGCAGGGCCAGGTTCAGCGCCTGCACCTCGCGCAGCCAGTCTCCCACGGGCTGGCGCGGGTGCGGCGCGGCGATCACGGGCAGCGTATTGATGAACAGGCCCAGCATCTGTTGGGAGGCAGGCAGCTCAGCGGGGCGGCCGGCAACCGTCGCGCCAAAGGCGACACAGTCCTGCTGGGTACAGCGTTGCAGCACCAGCAGCCACGCGGCTTGCACCAGCGTGTTCAGCGTCACCTTCTGGGTGCGTGCGAAATTAGCCAGCGCGGCCGTTTCGTCGGGCTTGAGCAGCAGGTGCTGTTCCGTGTGGCCGTCAGCGGCATCGGCGGGTGGCAGTGCGGACATCAGGCGCGTGGGCGCGTCCAGTGGCCGCAGTTGCGCTTGCCAGAAAGCCCGGCCGGCATCGGCGTCGCGCGACTGGAGCCAGCCGATGTAATCGGCAAACCGGCTGCCGGACGTGGTGAGCCGGTCGCCCGCATAGTGGCGCAGCACTTCGCCAAGCAACTGGGCCGTGCTCCATCCATCGAGCAGCAGGTGATGTACGGTCCAGACCAGATGGTGGCGGTTGGCGCCCGTGCGCAGTATCGCCAGGCGCATCAGCGGCGGCCGCTCCAGATCGAAACGAAGCGCAAGCTGTTCCGCCGCGAAACGGTCGAGACTGGCTGCGTCGCGCCCGGTCCAGTCCTCCGCGATGACGGGCAGCGTGACGTCCTTTGCCACCCATTGCAGCGGACGGTCGCCGCGATGTAGGAAGCCGCAACGCAGGCTGTCATGGCGCATCATGGCGGCCTGCCATGCCGCGAGAAAACGTGCCGGGTCGAGTCCATCCACGTCCACGCGCAACTGGTTCGTGTAGGCACTGCCGGCCGGGGCATAGAGGCAGTGGAACAGCATGCC
>DAIOET010000358.1:0-4664 GCA_036746135.1 Cupriavidus sp. | reverse complement strand
TGGTGCTGACGCTGTTCATGATGGCCACCGTGGCGTGGATCGCGCACCGGCGCGGTTGGGGCGGCGACACCGAGTTCTCGTGGAAACTGCTTGGCGCGGCCACCATTGAAATCATCGTCGTGCTGGCCTTTCCGATGGCAATCTGGCTGGCCGTGTCGGCGGGCATGTCGACCAATATGGCCGCGATGATCGCGCTGGTGGCGCTGCTGGCGCTCGACTGGTACTTCGACTTCTCGGCGGTGATGGCGCTGATGGCGCCCGTGATCCTGATCGGCGGCATGACGCTGGGCTGGTTCACCCCCACCGAGGCCGCCGTGGCCGCGGTGATCTGGGCGCTGTTCCTGGGCCTGGTGCGCTACCGGTCGATGACGTTCCGCGCGCTGACCAAAGCCACCCTCGATACGATCGAAACGACGGCGTCCGTGCTGTTCATCGTCACGGCGGCGTCGATCTTTGCCTGGCTGCTGACCACAAGCCAGGCCGCCCAGGCACTGACCGATGCGATCCTCGGTTTCACGCAGAGCAAATGGGTGTTTCTGCTGCTGGCCAACCTGCTGATCCTGATCGTCGGCTGCTTCATCGATACCACGGCCGCGATCACGATCCTGGTGCCGATCCTGCTGCCCATCGTGCTGAAGCTCGGCATCGATCCGATCCACTTTGGCCTGATCATGACGCTCAACCTGATGATCGGCCTGCTGCATCCGCCGCTCGGCATGGTGCTGTTCGTGTTGGCGCGCGTGGCCCGGCTATCGGTCGAACGCACGACCGTGGCCATCCTGCCGTGGCTGGTGCCGCTGTTCCTGACGCTGATTGCCATCACCTACATCCCCGAGATCACGATGTGGTTGCCGAACCTGGTGGGCAACAAATGACAACCATCACGCATGTTGAACTGTTTCAGGTTGACCTGCCCCCACCGGTAGCACGCTCCGATGCGATCCAGTCGTTCATTACCCAGGAAACGCCGATCGTGCGCCTGCGCTGCGACGATGGCAGCGAGGGCACGGGTTACAGCTACACGATCGGCACGGGCGGCTCGTCGGTCATGGCGCTGTTGCGTGACCACCTGGCGCCGCAGTTGATCGGCCGCGATCCGGCCCGCATCGAAAAGATCTGGCACGACCTGCTGTTCAGCACCCACGCCACTTCGGTGGGCGCGATCACGAGCCTCGCGCTGGCCGCCATCGACACGGCCCTGTGGGACTGGCGCTGCCGCCGCGATGGCCAGCCACTGTGGATGGCCGCGGGTGGCGCACAGCAGCGCGTGCCGATGTACTCCACCGAAGGCGGCTGGCTGCATCTGTCGCGCAACGAACTCGTGGACGCCACGGTGGCGGCAAAGCAAGCTGGCTTCCGTGGCGCCAAGGTCAAGGTGGGCAAGCCGCACCTGGCCGAGGATATCGAACGGCTCCACGCAGTGCGCGAAGCCGTGGGCGACATGTTCGCGCTGATGATCGACGCCAACCAGTGCTTTACGGCGGCAGAGGCCATCCGCCGCGCGCCGCATTTCGCCACCGTCGGGTTGTCGTGGTTCGAGGAACCGCTGCCTGCTGACGACCTGTCCGGCCACGTGCGGCTGGCGGCGTCGACTCACCTGCCGATTGCCGTGGGCGAATCGCTCTATTCGGCCGGCCAGTTTGCCGACTACCTGCGCCAGGGTGCCTGTTCCATCGTGCAGGCGGATGTCGCGCGCATCGGCGGCATTACGCCGTGGCTCAAGGTGGCGCATCTGGCCGAGGCCTGCAACGTATCGATCTGCCCGCACTTCCTGATGGAGCTGCATGTATCGCTCTGCGCGGCGGTGCCGAACGCACCCTGGGTCGAGTACATCCCGCAGCTCGACGCCATTGCTCACAGCCGCGTGGAAATGAGCAATGGCCATGCCGTGGCACCCAGCTCGCCGGGGCTTGGCATCGATTGGGACTGGACCGAGATCGACCACCGCGCCCGCACGCACGCCACCGTTTCCTGACTTTCCTGACAAGACACCCGCATAAGGGATAAGGAGCCATCCATGTCGCAACGACTCGCCGGCAAGATCGCACTGGTCACGGCCGCCGGCCAGGGCATCGGCCGCGCCACTGCCGAAGCCTTCCTGCGCGAGGGCGCGCAGGTATATGCCGCCGATATCAACGCCGCAACGCTGGCGGAGCTGGCCGCCCTGCCCGGCTGCACGACGCTGCGGCTCGACGTGACCGACGGCGCGGCCGTGGACGCCGCCGCGCGCCAGATCGGCCGCATCGACGTGCTGTTCAACGGCGCCGGCTTTGTGCATCACGGCACGATTCTCGACTGCGACGAGGCCGCCTTCGATTTCTCGATGAACCTCAACGTCCGTGCGATGTATCGCATGATGCGCGCGTTCCTGCCGGCCATGCTCGACGCTGGCGGCGGCTCGATCGTCAACATGGCCTCGGTGGCCGGCAGCATCAAGGGCGCGCCCAACCGCTTTGTCTATGGCGCCACCAAGGCCGCCGTGATCGGCATGACCAAGGCCGTGGCCGCGGACTACATCACGCGCGGCATCCGCTGCAACGCCATCTGTCCCGGCACCGTGGAGTCGCCATCGCTGCGCCAGCGCATCGGCAATCAGGCCGCCACCGGCGGCAAGACGCTGGCACAGGTGGAAGCCGACTTCATCGCACGCCAGCCGATGGGACGCATCGGCACCGCCGCGGAAATTGCCGCGCTGGCGATCTATCTGGCATCGGACGAATCGGCCTTCACCACCGGCACCGCGCAGGTCATCGACGGCGGCTGGTCCAACTGACGCACTGGGAGACGCGCATGTCCGCACCGGCAGTCATCCGCATCCACCCCGCCGACGATATCGTCATCGCTTGCCGCCAGCTATTGCCCGGCACGGTTCTGCACCAGGAAGGCGTCACCGTTGCCAGCATGGTGCCGCCGGGCCACAAGGTGGCGGTGCGTGCCATCGCCGAAGGCGCGCCCGTGCGCCGCTACAACCAGATCATCGGCTTTGCGCGGCAACCCATCGCACCCGGCCAGCACGTGCACACCCACAACCTGGCGATGGGCGACTTTGCGCGCGATTATGCGTCGGGCAGCGATATCCGCGACACCGCCCTGGCCACCGAGCTGGCGACGTTCGACGGCATCGTGCGCGCCGATGGGCGCGTCGCCACGCGCAACTACATCGGCATCCTGACCTCGGTGAACTGCTCGGCCACGGTCGCGCGCGCCATCGCCGATCACTTCCGCCGCGAGATCCACCCCGAGGCGCTGGCGCCCTATCCCAACGTCGATGGCGTGGTCGCCCTCACGCATGGCGCGGGCTGTGCCACCGACAGCGATGGCGAAAACCTGCGCGTGCTGCGCCGCACGCTGGCCGGCTACGCGCGCCATCCGAACTTCGCGGCGGTGCTGGTCGTGGGCCTGGGCTGCGAAACCAATCAGATCGACGCGCTGCTGGCCGAGCCGGGCCTGGCCGCCCTGGTCGACGGGCCGCGCTTTCACAGCTTCAATATCCAGGACACGGGCGGCACCGCCAAGACCGTGGCACGTGGCGTCGGCATCGTGCAAGCCCTGCTCGACGATGCCAATCGCGTCACGCGCAAGCCGGTGCCGGCCAGTCACATCGTGGTGGGCCTGCAGTGTGGCGGTTCCGACGGCTATTCGGGCATTACGGCCAATCCCGCGCTCGGTGCCGCGGTGGACCTGCTGGTGGCCCAGGGTGGCACCGCGATCCTGTCGGAAACGCCGGAGATCTACGGGGCCGAGCACCTGCTCACGCGCCGCGCCGTTTCCCCCGCCGTCGCGGAACGCCTGATCGCCCGCATCCGCTGGTGGGAGGACTACACCGCACGCAACGCGGGAAGCATGGACAACAACCCGTCGGCCGGCAACAAGGCTGGCGGCCTGACCACGATCCTGGAGAAATCGCTCGGCGCCGTGGCCAAGAGCGGCACGACCAATCTCGTCGACGTCTACGAGTTCGCCGAACCGGTGCGCGCGCATGGGCTGGTGTTCATGGACACGCCGGGCTACGACCCCGTTTCCGCCACGGGCCAGGTGGCCGGCGGCGCGAATCTGATCTGCTTTACCACGGGTCGGGGGTCGGCCTATGGCTGCGCGCCTTCGCCGTCGCTGAAGCTGTCGACCAACAACGCGCTCTGGCAGCGCCAGTCCGAGGATATCGACATCAACTGTGGCGACATCCTCGATGGCGACGCAACCATCGCGCAGAAAGGCGCCGCCATCTTCCGGCTGATGCTGGAGACCGCGTCTGGCCGCCGCACGCGCAGCGAGCTACACGGCTATGGCCAGAACGAATTCGTGCCCTGGGCGCTTGGCGCCGTGATGTGAAATCCGCAGGACTTCCGGAGACCTTGCATGAAGATCACCAACGCGCGTGTCATCGTCTGCTGCCCTGGGCGCAACTTCGTCACGCTCAAGATCGAAACCGATGAAGGGCTGACCGGCATTGGCGACGCCACGCTCAACGGCCGCGAACTGGCCGTGGTCAGCTATCTCGAAGAGCACGTGATCCCGTGCCTGATCGGCCGCGATGCGCACCAGATCGAGGACATCTGGCAATACCTGTACCGGGGCGCCTACTGGCGGCGCGGGCCGGTGACGATGAGCGCGATCGCCGCGGTCGACACCGCGCTGTGGGACATCAAGGCCAAGGCCGCCAACCT
>DAIOET010000357.1:0-4666 GCA_036746135.1 Cupriavidus sp. | reverse complement strand
GCGCCGGATGGCTACACGCTGTTCATGACGACCAACACGACGCATTCCGCGAATCCGTCGCTGATGAAGAAGCTGCCCTACGACCCGATCAAGGACTTCACGCCGGTGGCGCGCATGGGCAACCTGCCGTTCATGCTGGTGGTCAATCCGAAGCTGCCGGTCAAGACGGTCGGCGAACTGATTGCCTATGCCAAGGCACATCCGGGCATGTCGTACGCCAGCGGCAACAGCACGGGCATCGTGTCGGGTGCCACGCTCGGCCGCATGGCCAAGGTCGACCTGCTGCACGTGCCCTACAAGAGCACGCCGCCGGCCATGACGGACGTGATTGCGGGCCAGGTGCCGATGATGTTCGTGGACGTCGCGGCGGGCATCGCCAACGTCAAGGCCGGCAAGATGCGCGCGCTGGCCGTGACCACGGCGCAACGCAGCCGCCTGCTGCCCGACCTGCCTCCCATTGCCGATACGCCGGAGCTGAAAGGTTTCGATATCACGTCGTGGAACGGCGTATTCGGTCCGGCCCGGACGCCGCAGCCGATTGTCGAGCGCCTGAACCGCGAGCTGTCGAAGATTGCGTCCAGCAAGGAAGTGGCGCCGAAGTTCGAAGCGCTTGGCTTCGAGGCATTCGGCCAGACGCCGCAGCAGTTTGCGGGATTTGTCGCCAGCGAGCTGGTGAAGTGGACCAAGCTGGTCAAGGACGCGGGCATCCAGCCTGAGTAAGCGGGAGCGGAGATGAATTTTGAAAGGACGCCGGAGCAGAACGCGATCGTCGAAGCGGTCACGCAGCTCTGCAACGACTTCGGCCCCGAGTACTGGGCCGAACTGGACCGCGAGCATCGGTTTCCGGAAGCATTCCATCAGGCCATGTCGGGCGCGGGCTGGCTCGGTATCGCGATGCCGGAACGGTTTGGCGGCGCGGGCCTGGGCATTACTGAAGCCGCGCTGATCATGCAGACGGTGTCGGCGTCCGGGGCGGGATTCTCGGGTGCGTCGGCCATCCACATGAACGTGTTCGGCCTGAACCCGGTGGTGGTGTTCGGCAACGAAACCCAGCAGGCAGCCGCGCTGCCGCCACTGATCGAAGGCCGCGAGAAGGCGTGCTTTGCGGTGACCGAACCCGACGCCGGCCTGGACACCACGCACCTGAAGACGCAGGCCGTGCGCACCGCCGACGGCAGCGCCTATCGCGTGGATGGACGCAAGATCTGGATCTCCACGGCGCAGGTGGCTACGCGCATGCTGCTGCTGGCGCGCACCACGCCGCTCGATGCCGTGGCCAAGCCCACGCAGGGCCTGAGCCTGTTCTACACGGCGCTGGACCGGAACCACATCGAGGTGCGCGAGATCGACAAGATGGGGCGCGGCGCGGTGGACTCGAACATGCTGTTCATCGACGGACTGATGGTGCCCGCCGAGGATCGCATCGGCGAGGAAGGGCGCGGATTCGAGTACATCCTGCATGGCCTGAATCCCGAGCGCATCCTGATTGCCGCCGAAGCCGTGGGCCTGGGGCGTGCCGCGCTGGAAGCCGCTACGCGCTACGCGCGCGAACGTACGGTGTTCGGCAGGCCGATTGGCCAGAATCAGGGTATCCAGCATCCGCTGGCGCAGGCGTGGATGGCGCTGGAGGCGGCGGACATGATGGTCTGGAAGGCCGCGTGGCTCTACGACAACGGCAAGCCGTGCGGCGCCGAGGCCAATGCCGCCAAGTATCTGGCCGCGGAGGCCGCGCACCAGGCGTGCCAGACCGCCGTGCTGACGCTCGGCGGCATGGGCTATGCGCGCGAGTACCACGTCGAGCGCTATCTGCGTGAATCGTATATCCCGCGCATCGCACCGGTCAGCGCGCAACTGATCATGTGCCATATCGCGGAACGGGTGTTAGGGTTGCCCAAGTCGTACTGACCGGCCATGCCGGCAGCAAAAAAGAGGAAAGCCCCGGACCAAAAATCCGGGGCTCTTCCATTGCAGCGCTACAACGCGGGTACAACGCAATAAGTTTCCCGCTGCCGCGCCATGACGATCCGTGAGGATCTTTCACCGTTGCGTGCCGCAATGCCTTTCAGCGATGAAAACGTCCGATCATCGTTGAAGGGCGCAACGGCCGGCGCTCATGACGCGGCGCGCGGCGGCATGTTCTTCCCATCTAAGAGCCCATGCCGCGCAATCCAGGATGACCCTGCCCGCCATCCAGGTCGCGGAAATCGTTAACTCGTCTTTTCGTCTTTACTTGCCAAGCTCGTGGCCGATCACGCCGCCAACCACGGCGCCGCCAACCGTACCTGCCGTGCTGCCGCCGGTGACCTCATGGCCCACTACGCCGCCCGCGACTGCGCCAGTTGCCGTGCAGCCCGACATCGCCCAGGCACATGCGCCAATCGCGATCACTGCTGTGAGTCGTTTCCACATGATGTTCTCCTGCTGGGGCGGCGCCGGTTGTACTCCTTGTTTTGCGCGACGGCGTCCGTCGTTCATCACGCCTCAAGCATAGGTGTGGGCCGGCGGGCGGCATCTCGGGCGGTCGCTGATTGCGATGTAGGAGTTTGTCGGACGGTCGCAACATCGCGGGCCAGCGGTGTCAACCGTGCCCGAAAGATGCGGCAGCAATCGGACTGATGCACAATCCCGCTTCAGTTTGGGCTGTAATCGCCGATAACCTTTGCGGATGCCGGCAATTTCACCCCCAGTATCGCCGCGCCCTTCACAATGGCGGGCTTGCAAGCCACTGCCCCGTCACCCGCTTTCATGATGTCCCCGAGTTACGACGCATCCCTCGTCCTGATCTCCGTGCTTGTTGCCGTGCTGGCGTCGTATACGGCGCTCGACATGGCGGGGCGTATTTCCACCACCGCGCATGGCCGATACGCGCGTATGTGGCTGGCCGGCGGTGCCGTGGCGATGGGGCTGGGCATCTGGTCGATGCATTTCATCGGGATGCTGGCATTCAGTCTGCCGATTCCACTTGGCTACGATCTGGTCATCACCGGCACATCGCTGCTGATTGCAGTGCTGGCGTCGGCGTTCGCACTGCGTCTTGTCAGTCAGGAACAACTGCCGCGCAAGCGCCTGGCGGCGGGCGCGCTGGTGTTGGGTGCCGCGGTGTCGAGCATGCACTACACCGGCATGGCGGCGTTGCGCATGCAGCCCGGCATCGACTACGACCCGTGGCTGTTCCTGCTGTCGATTGCCATTGCCGTGGGCGCATCGGGCGTGGCGCTGTGGATCGCGTTCCGTCTGCGGCGCAGCATGCCGCGCGTGCATCAACTGCGCTTTGGCGCCGCGCTGGTGATGGGCGGGGCGATCGCGTCGATGCACTACACCGGCATGGCGGCGGCCCGGTTCCCGCTCGGCAGCGTCTGCGGCGCGGCGGGCTCGGGCGTGGACAGCGGCGCGCTGGCGTTGCCGATCATCGTCGTCACCGTTTGCGTTATCGCCGTGGCGCTGATCACGTCGGTGCTCGACATGCGGCTGGAAATGCGAACGGCGGTGTTGGCCGATGCGCTGGGCGTCGCCAACAAGGAGCTTGAGTTCCTGGCGCTGCACGACAAGCTCACGCATCTGCCCAACCGTGTGTTGCTGGAAGACCGGTTTCATCAGGCCATCCAGAGTGCCAGCCGGCAGCCGGGCACGTTTGCCGTGCTGTTTGTCGATCTGGACGGCTTCAAGGGTGTCAACGATACCTACGGCCACCAGGTGGGAGACAGCCTGCTGGTGGAAATCGCGGGCCGGCTGCGTGCGTCGACACGTTCGGAAGACACGATCTCCCGCGTGGGCGGCGACGAGTTCGTGGTGTTGGTGCGGGTGGATGAGCCGGCCGACGCCGGCGTGGTGGCTGAAAAGCTCATCGAGGCATTGCGCGAACCGCTGACCGTCGCCGGGCATGCGCTGCATGTGTCGGGCAGCATCGGTATCGCGCTCTATCCCGACGATGGCGCCGATCAGGACACGCTGATGACGAATGCGGACGCCGCGATGTATCACGCCAAGGCGTCGGGCCGCAATGCCTATTGCTTCTTCGAAGGCTCGATGAATCATCAGGCGCGGGTCCAGCAGATGCTGATCCAGGACCTTCGGGGTGTCACCCGCAAAGATCAGCTGGAATTGCACTACCAGCCGAAATTCTCCGCAACGGACAACCAGCTGGTGGGCGCCGAAGCACTGCTGCGCTGGCACCACCCGGTGCACGGCCTGCTGATGCCTGACCAGTTCATTGCACTGGCCGAGAAAACCGGCGCCATCGTGGCGATCGGCAAATGGGTATTGGACGAGGCCTGTCGTCAACTGGCTGCATGGCACGCGGCGGGGCACACGAACTGGTCGATGGCGGTGAACCTGTCGGCGTTGCAGTTCTGCCATGCCGGCATGATCGAAACCGTGTCGGCGGTTCTGGCGGAACACGGCATCCCGCCGGCCAACCTGACGCTCGAAATCACGGAAAGCACGGCCATGCGCGATGTGGAGGAAACGCTGGAGATCATGACGCAACTCGACGTCATGGGGGTGCGCATTGCCATCGACGACTTTGGTACCGGTTATTCGAGCCTGCTGCACCTGAAGCGCATTCCGGCGAGCGAACTGAAGATCGATCGCGGTTTTGTGCGTGACCTGGCAGAAGATTCGGAGGATGCGGCGATCGTGTCGGCCATCGTCGCGCTGGGCCGCACGT
>DAIOET010000356.1:0-4696 GCA_036746135.1 Cupriavidus sp. | reverse complement strand
CGCAACGCCCGCAGTTGCCGGAACGGTTCGCTAGCGCCTCTTGGCACGGCTGTACTGTTCATGTCGGTCTCCAGTCACCAGTGAAAAAAAAGTGCGCGGACGTGCATTCGAGTATAGAGCACGTAAAGCGTTCCGTAAGGTCTGTTGTGGAACACTTTTACAGATTTCTTATGATGGCTTGATCTTGCCTTCCGGACCCTCGTCCAAAAGACTGATAAAGCACAGCATCCTCCTCCCGCCCCCACATAACGACAATGCGCGCTTTGCGTTGACGTCACATCAGTATCGTCCATGTGTGGCACAAGGCAAGTTGACAAACCGACCGGTCGTGCTATTCTCAAACGCATGCAAAAGGGACAGCTCACGCGCACCGCGATCATCGAACAGGCTTTGCAGTCGGCTACCCAGGTCGGCTTCGAGCAGTTGTCGCTTGCCACGCTGGCGGCGGACACCAACATGTCGAAGAGCGGCCTGTACGCTCACTTCAAGTCGAAAGAGGCCTTGCAAGAGGCGGTACTGGAGCGCGCGATGGAGCGCTTTGCGGAGATCGTCGTGCAGCCCGCCATGCGCGAGAACCGGGGCGTTGCCCGGCTTGAGAAACTGTTCGACGGCTATCTGACGTGGATCGCAGGCGCGGTGATTGAAGGCGGCTGTGTGTTCATGGCGTTATCGCAGGAATATCGCAATCGGCCAGGCGTGATACGCGACAAGCTGGTGCAGGCATTCAAGGATTGGCACAGCACCATCGTACGCGTGATCACCGATGCCGTTGACGAAGGTGACCTGCGCGCGGATACCGACCCGCGCCAGTTTGCGTTCGAGATGGTTGGCATCGGCATGTCGTTCCAGTCGTCGTCACGATTGATGGCGCGCGCCGATGCGGAAGTCATGGCCCGGCATGCGTTCGCCAGACTGGTCAATGACGTGAGAGAGAATCGCGCCAAGCAGGCCGCCGGGACATATTAGACCGGCAGCAAGGCGCTTACGAACACGCAGTAACCACGGCACGCCGGGCAGCGTCGTGGTGGTTCAGACGGCATTCTTGCCGTGTTTTCTTGCCCAAAAAATAGCACGACTGGTCGGTCGTAAACAGAAAAAAGATGAGACCTTGTAGAGTCTCGTCGCCGCCCAGATCGGTAAATGATCAGCTGGAGGTGTTCGTCGTGCCGCAAGTGCTGTCATCCACATCCCAACCCGCCGCCGTCTCCAAGGATGGTGGCACCCTCACCCATCCGCGCGGGTCAATCGGCAAAACGCTGGAAGCCGGCATCATGGCCTGGCGCCGATTCCGCTGGCAGACCGGCAGTCTGCTGTTTCCGACGGCGACTGCCAGTGCGCTGGAGCGTCTATGGTTCAGCCCGCCGCGCGGAAAAACCAGTCCGGAAGGCCGTCGGCTGCTCGACTCGGCCCGCACCGAATGGGCGCTTGTCACCGGCCAGGGTGCCAGCCGGCGCGTGCGCGTTTATCGCTGGGGTAGCAAGGGACCTGTAGTGCTGCTCGCGCATGGCTGGGGTGGCAATGCCGGCCAGTGGCACGCGGTGGCCACCGGGCTGCTGGCGGCGGGCATGCGCGTGGTGGCATTCGACGCGCTCTCGCACGGCGCGTCCGATGCCGGGGCCCGCGGGCAACAACAGACATCGATCATGGAAATGGCACGGTCACTGCTGGCCGTGGCCTGGCATGTCGGGCCAGTGCAAGCGATCGTCGCCCACTCGCTAGGCGGCGCGGCGGCTGCCCAGGCCATCCGCGAAGGACTGCCCGCGCGTGGCGTCGCCATGATCGGGGCACCTGCCGATATGTACGACGCGTGCTCCGCGCTGGCATGGCAACTTGGTATCGCACCCCCTGTGCTGGACCGCATGCGCCAGCGCAGCGAGCAATGGCTGGGCGCGAACTGGTCGACCTTCAATGTGCCGGATATCGGCCGCACCCGACCAGTGCCACCCGTGCTGGTCGTTCATGACCGCGACGACAAGGAAGTTCGTTGGGAGGATGGCGCGGCCATAGCGGGGGCATGGCCCGATGCACGCCTGGTCACCACCGAGGGTCTGGGCCACCGCAGGATTCTGCGCGATGCCGACGTGATCGCGCATGTCACACGATTTGTGTGTGGACTGGCTGCCGCACCGGCACTGCCGCCCATGTCATCGATGCCGCGCAAGGTGCCGGCGTCGCAGTGAAATGCTGGCGGATCGGATAGCCACAATCGGTCCGGATTGAGCCACCTGCCCTGCCGGCTTGTCCCGCTTCCGTCGACTGGCGGAAGCGTACGATGACGAGCGACATTGCTGGCGGTTAATTGCTGAATATCGCCCCACCACCAGTCTTTGCATCAAAAGAAAATGCCCGCACGGAGCGGGCATTTTTCATGGGTTGAAATCGTCTTAGGTCAGGTCATCCGGCACCGGGCGATAGCCCATCGGGGAGGTCGTGCTGTCCTGGACAAACTTCTTTGCATGGGCCTCGCGCATCGGCTTGAGGACGAAAATCGCCATCAGCGCGGAGATTGCCGCCATGCCCGATGCCAGCATGAACACCGCATGCCAGTCACCGGTGGCTGCCGTGATCACGCTCGAAAACGGCACCAGCAAAGCAGCCGTACCCTTGGCCGTATAGAGCATGCCAGCATTGGTCGCCGCAAACTTTGGCCCGAAGGTATCGCCGCAAGTTGCCGGGAACAGGCTGTAGATTTCACCCCAGGCAAAGAACACGATACCGGTCAGGATCACGAATGCCACGGGATTGTGCCCGTACTTCGCCAGCATCAGGATACCGACCGCCTCCACCGCAAATGCCACGAACATCGTGTTTTCGCGGCCGATATTGTCAGACACCCAGCCGAAGAACGGCCGCGTCAGCCCGTTCAGCACGCGGTCGATGGTCAGCGCGAAGGTCAGCGCGGGCAGCGTCAGACCCATGATCGACACCGGCGAGTCGTGCAGGCCAAAATCCTTGGCGATCGGACCCAGCTGCGCCGTAGCCATCAGGCCACCCGCCGCCATCATCACGAACATCGCGTACATGACCCAGAAGATCGGCGACGACACCACCTGGCGCGGCGATGCGTTGTAGGTGGTCGCGGCCTTGAGCGTGGACTTCACCTCCGACAGGATCTTGCTCGACGGCGGCAGCAGCAGCAAGCCCAGGACCATCACGATAAGGCCCTGCCCCAGCCCGAAGGACAGGAAGGTGGACTCGTAGCCGCTGGTCTTGATCATGTTGGCGATTGGCACCACGGTCGCCGCCGATCCGGCGCCAAACCCGGCGGCCGTCAGCCCCGCGGCAAGACCCCGGCGATTCGGGAACCACTTCAGGGCATTGCCGACGCACGTACCGTAGACGGCGCCAGCGCCAACACCGCCGATCGCCGCAGCCACGTAGAGCATCGGCAACGTGGACGCTACCGAGTTCAACGCCCAGGCCAACGCGCACAGCAGGCCGCCACCCACCACAACCGGGCGCGGACCGTACTTGTCCACCAGATAGCCTTCGATCGGCACCAGCCAGGTTTCGGTCACCACAAAGATCGTGAATGCCACCTGGATCGCGGTGCGACCCCAATGGTATTTCTCGTCAATCGGATTGACGAACAGCGTCCAGCCATACTGCATGTTGGCGATCATCGCCATACAGATCACGCCAAATACCAGCTGCATCCACGGCGATGCATACCAGGACGCTGGCGCGTTTGCGCTTTGCTGACTTTCCATGGTGTCTCCTTCTAGGCGGGTGTGCCCCGTCGTTATGGAATAGGCACCTGCATTGGATGCCGATGGTGTGTACCGCTGTGCTTTGTTGTTGTCATATCGAACGGCTTAGCCGCTCTAGTGCTATACAGTATGTGGTATATCAACCAAGTCAAGGCGATTTGGACGCATGCCTGACCTATCAGGAAGACATTTGAAAGCATGTGATGCCATACACCTCCGGACTGGTGCTCCCGGTGCATTAAAAACTTGTAATGAAGTGAATCGATCCCTTTTCCAATCAATGGCTTAGGCATTGATTCGGCATCAATAAAAAATGCTGCGGCGCATGTCACTGATAACCCGGCCTAGGGAAAATACCGAGCCTTATGTGACGCTCGAATCAGCAGCGCATTAACTGAATCGCGGGATATTCAGTAGCGCTTCGAATAAATGGGGGGATGAGTCCGAAAGGGATATGCCGGTCTGCGTCGGGACCTGAGATCCTCGGGCGCAGGGGCATGATAGGACTGCTGAACTGCTGAACTTGCTGAGAAGACGGCCGCTGAGAACTGCGGAGTACTGCACTACTTCGGGAGTTGCCGGCCGCTACAACGTCCCAGGACTACTGACTAACCAACTACAAAATCAGGCGTGCATGAAGCGCGGTTGGAGAACCATATCCGATGCCGAGCTACCGATGCCGGTGGATTCGTCGGAAGAACCGAGGCCAGCGAAGCGACCGTGCTCCTGAGCGGTGGTCAACAGGCCCATCGGCAGGATGGTGGCCAGGACGTAGGTAACGGTAACACCCAGCGAAAGGACACCGAGGGCAAGAATGGTAAGCAGCGTGGCGTTCATGAAAACTCCTAAGTCGTAAGGATCAAGGTGGATTCATTATATGCTGCACTGCGAGGTCTGTAAATATTTGGTATGTGATATATCAAAAGAGGAGTCGCTCTAAAAACAACAACGCACCCCGTGGGGTGCGTTGTTAGTCTCAAAATGCG
>DAIOET010000355.1:0-4717 GCA_036746135.1 Cupriavidus sp. | reverse complement strand
GATCCGCGAGAACAAGATCGCGCAGATGTACTCGATGATGCAGACGTCGAGCGGCATGGGCATGCAGACGCTGGACCAGTGCCTGGGCGACCTGATCAAGCGCGGCATGATCAACTACAACGACGCCAGGGCGATTGCGAAGAACCCTGACGCCTTCATGGGCTAGGACACCGCTTCAGGCTGGTTCTGACGTCGTTGTGAGGTCTTGCCGTACAGCTTGTCCTGTCGGCGGCCGCGCGCCCGGCCAGAACCGTATCGCTTCACCCTGAAACGGTTTCCAGGCAAATAAGGAAAGAGCATGCTCGACCGCGAATCCGCATCGAAGTACATCAACGACCTGCTCGAGCTGATGGTGAACAACCGTGGCTCGGACCTGTTCATCACCTCGGAATTCCCGCCTGCCATCAAGGTCGACGGCAAGATCACGCCGGTGTCGCAGCAGCCGCTGAATCCGACGCAGGCGCTGGGCCTGGTGCGTTCGATCATGAACGAGCGCCAGGTGAAGGAATTCGACGACTCGCGCGAGTGCAACTTCGCCATCACGGCGCCCAACGCGGGGCGCTTCCGGGTGTCCGCGTTCATCCAGCAGGGCCGCGCCGGCATGGTGGTGCGTACCATCAACACGCGTATCCCGACGGTGGGAGACCTGGACCTGCCGCAGTCGCTGCATGAGATCGTCATGTCCAAGCGCGGCCTGGTCATCGTCACCGGGGCGACGGGTTCGGGCAAGTCCACGTCGCTGGCGGCGATGCTCGATCACCGCAACGCACACTCGTACGGCCACATCATCACGATCGAGGACCCGATCGAATACGTGCATGCGCACCAGAACTGCATCGTCACGCAGCGCGAGGTGGGTATCGATACCGAGTCGTGGCACGTGGCGCTGAAGAACACGCTGCGCCAGGCGCCGGACGTGATCCTGATCGGCGAAATCCGCGACCGCGAAACGATGGAATACGCGATGCAGTATGCCGAAACGGGCCACCTGTGCCTGGCCACGCTGCACGCGAACAACGCCAACCAGGCGATTGACCGGATCGTCAACTTCTTCCCCGAGGAAAAGCGCCAGCAACTGCTGATCGACCTGTCGCTGAACCTCAAGGCAATGATCTCGCAGCGCCTGTTGCCGCGCGCCGGCCGCAAGGGCCGCGTGCCGGCCGTCGAGATCATGATCGGCACGCCGCTGGTGGCCGACCTGATCTTCAAGGGCGAGATCCACGAGCTCAAGGAAGTCATCAAGAAATCGCGCGAGCAAGGCATGATCTCGTTCGACCAGGCGCTGTTCGAACTGTACGAAGAAGAAAAGATCACATACGAGGACGCGCTCAAGAATGCCGACTCGCTCAATGACCTGCGCCTGATGATCAAGCTTCATAGCGCACGCCATCGGGATTCCGACCTCGGCGCCGGTACCGAGCATCTGAACGTGATCTGACGCTGGCCGGACGCAAACGGCGGGGCGCGGTATCCTTGCGCCCATCACTATTCAGGAGACCGACAATGAGCAACGTCTACCAGTTCGAAGCCAGCTCGCTGGCGGGCCAGCCGGTGCCGCTGACAGAATTCCAGGGCAAGGTACTGCTGATCGTCAATACGGCCAGCGAATGCGGGTTCACGCCGCAGTACGCCGGGTTGCAGACGCTGCAGGACACTTACCAGACGCGCGGTTTCGATGTGCTGGGTTTTCCGTGCAACCAGTTCGGCAAGCAGGAGCCGGGTGACGCCGAGCAGATCGGCGCGTTCTGCGAGTCGCGCTTCCATGTCACGTTTCCGATGTTCGGCAAGATCGACGTGAACGGCGCCGACGCTCATCCGCTCTACAAGTGGCTGACATCGGAAAAGCCCGGCCTGCTGGGTACACAGGCGATCAAATGGAATTTCACCAAGTTCCTGCTGCGCCGCGACGGCACGATCTTCAAGCGCTACGCGCCGACCACCAAGCCCGAAGAAATCCGCGGCGATATCGAGACGCTGCTGAACGACCCAGGCGCCTGAGCCGCTGAAGTTTCAGCCGTGCGAGTCCGCACGGACCGCGCGCAGGAAACCGTTGAGCGAGCGCTCCGGCGTTTCATGAAATCGCTCGGCGAGCATCGTCAGTTTGCGGCAGCGGTCGAGCCGGAAGCTGCGGTAATCCTCGCGCGCGGTGCACCACGCCGCCACCAGCCAGACATTCCCCCAGAAAAACAGGCCGAGCGGCTGCACCACGCGCACGGTATCGCGCTGCTGCGCGTCGCTGTAGTCGATCTGAAGCAGCCGCTGCGCGCCGATGGCCGAGTGCACGATGTCGAACGCCTCGCGCACCGCCGGCTGGTTGGCATACTCGGGCGCGAAAATGCGGCTCTGTTGCGCGGCCAGTCGCCGTTGCGGCGGCAGGGCGGCCATCAGTTTTTCCAGAGAAGGATCGGCCGCGGCGGCGAGCGCGCCACCGCCCCAGGCCTTGAGCAGGCGCAGGCCGGCCACCATCGCCTCGACTTCCATCGACGTGAACATCAGCGGCGGCACGTCGTAATCGGGCCGCAGGCGGTAGCCGATGCCGGCTTCGCCTTCCACGGGAACGCCCGATAGCGACAAGGCCTGGATATCGCGGTAGACCGTGCGTTCGGAGACGCCGAGCCGCTGGGCCAGCAGTGCCGCTGTGGTCAGACGGCGCCCCCGCAGAACCTGCACGATCTGGAAGAGTCGGTCGGCGCGTCGGCTCATGGCGGCGTCAGTGCGTGGTGTCGGCGGTGGCGTGGATGACGGCCGGTTCGTGCAGGCCGATCCGGTTGCCTTCGCTGTCGGTGATATGGGCAAAGCGGCCCATGTTGTCGGGCAGCTGAACGGGGCCGCGTACGGTGCGGCCGCCGGCGTAGGTCACGCGCGCAAGCACATCGTCGAGTTGCGGAGCGTTGAAGTATGGCACCGCGCCGTAGAACGCGCTCGACCGGTACTGCTCGCCGCGCACCAGCGCACCCGACGATTCCGCATGGGTGAACACCGCCAGATCCACGTCGCCGATGGTTTCGCTGCGCAGCGGATGCTCGAATACGGTCTCGTAGAACTGCATCGCGCGCTTCATATCGGTCACCGGAATTTCCAGCCAGTTGACCAGTGCATTGGACGGATTGGCCATGTGGCGCTCCTCATCATCGTCTTGTCGGGAGAACGGATGATGCGCGGAGGCTCCTGACAGCGTGCTGTCAGGAGCCTGTCAGGGTGTCAGCGGGGCATCCAGGTGGCGATTACGGGTACCAGGATTGCGGTCAGCACGCCGTTCAGGCCCATGCCCAGCGCCGCGAACGCGCCGGCTTCCTGGCTGACCTGGAACGCGCGCGCCGTACCGATGCCGTGCGCGGCCACGCCGGTGGCGAAGCCGCGCACCGTGTAGTCGCGCACGCGCAGCAGGTTCAGCAGGCCGGTGGCACTGACCGCGCCGATGATGCCGGTCGCCATCACCAGGACGGCCGTCAGCGACGGCAAGCCGCCAATCTTTTCGGATACACCCATCGCAATCGGAATCGTCACCGACTTCGGCGCCAGCGAGCGGACGACTTCAGGCGACGCGCCCAGCAGGTAGGCAATGCCAACCGCCGAAACCACGGCGGCCACCGAGCCCGCCAGCAGGCCGGCCAGCAGCGGCAGCACATTGCTGCGCAGCTTCGGCAACTGTGTGTAGAGCGGCACGGCCAGCGCCACGGTGGCCGGACCCAGCAGAAAGTGCACAAACTGCGCGCCATCGAAGTATGTCTTGTATGGCGTGCCCGTGACGGTCAGTACCGTGACCAGGATGGCCACGGAGATCATCACCGGGTTGGCCAGCGGCGAAAACCTGGCGCGTTCGTAGATGCGAAACGCGAACACGTAGGCGATCAGCGTGGCCGTGAGGCCGATCAGCGGGCTCGCGGCCAGATACACCCAGATTTCATTGAGTCGCGGCGACATCATGGCTGGACTCCAATGTCGGACGGCTGCTCCGGGGGGGGCTTGCGCATCAGGGCATGCGTGACCAGTGCCGTGACGGCGATGGCTACCCAGGTGGAGATGACAAGGGCGATGACGATCGGCATCCATTCGCTGCCAATGCGGTTGGCATGCACCATGATGCCGACGCCCGCCGGCACGAACAGCAGCGACAGGTGCTTGAGCAGCTCGCTGGCCGAGCCCTGGATCACGGGCAGCAGCCGGTTGTCGAATACCAGCCAGCCGAACAGCAGGAGCATGCCGATCACCGGACCGGGCACGGGCAGGCGCAGCGCGTAGCTGATTACCTCACCGACGGTCTGGAAGACCAGCAGGATGGCAAAAGTCTGAAGCATGGGGGCAGCTTGGAGAGACCAAGTGGGACAGAATGTGCCGACATGGTACTCCCGTACAAGATGCGTGCAAGATCAGGCATCAATCCGGCCCAGGTTTCTCCGGTGCCGATTTCTCCCCGCGCCCATGTGTGGGAACGGGGAGAAAAACACACCTAGGCCGCTTGCGCCGTCACCGTCGGCGTCAGCATCCGGTCCACCAGCTCCACCCAGTGCATCACCGGCGTTTCCGTGCCGCTTTGCAGGTGCGTGATGCAGCCGATATTGGCCGTGACGATGGAGTCCGGCGACGTGGCCTGCAGCTTGTTGAGTTTGTCGTCGCGCAGCCGGTAGGACAGCTCGGGCTGCAGCACGGAGTAAGTCCCCGCCGAGCCGCAGCACAGGTGGCTGTCGGCGCAGAGCCGCACGTCCACGCCAAGGCG
>DAIOET010000354.1:0-4743 GCA_036746135.1 Cupriavidus sp. | reverse complement strand
ACTTCCCACCAGGACTTGTCCTTGCGGCGCTCGCCGTACTTGATGAAGTCGCTGTTCGGGTAGTTGCGCTCCATCACGCGTGCGGCGTCGTCGCGCAGGTCCTTCATACCCAGGGCATCGTACGAACGCACCATGATGTACAGCGCTTCCTCGTTCGCCGGTGCGCCGTCGTAGTCCTTCAGTGCCTGCTGCGCGCGGTTGACGGCCGCCAGGTAGGCGCCGCGGCGGTAGTAGTAGCGCGCGGCGTGCACTTCGTGCTGGGCCAGCGCATTGACGATGTACTGCATGCGCAGCGTGGCGTCGGGTGCGTACTTGCTGTCCGGATAGCGCGTGACCAGGGTCTGGAACGCGTCATAGGCGGCGCGCGCGGCCTTGGGGTCGCGCTCGCTGAGATCCTGGCCCGAGAAGCGGCCCAGCCAGCCAAGGTTGTCGTTGAAGTTGATCAGGCCCTTCAGGTAGTAGGCGTAATCAATGTTCGGGTGGCTCGGGTGCAGCTGGATGAAACGGTCCACGGCAGCCAGGGCTGCCGCGGTCTCGCCGTCCTTGTAGCTGGCGTAGGCCGTATCGATCTGTGCCTGCTGTGCGTAGCGGCCAAACGGATAGCGGCCTTCGAGCTTCTCGTAGAGCTTGACGGCGCGTGCGTAGTCGCCGCCATCGAGGGCATCCTTGGCTTCCGAATATAATTTGTTGGCCGACCAGCCTGCCGTTTCGTCAGGCTGGTCTCCCAGCAGGCCGCATGCAGACAGCATGACGCATCCGCCTGCGAGCAAAACCGCTCCAATTTTCGCGCGCCAGTCCGCGCGTTTCATGCTCTGCAATTGCATGGGCAACCTGTTCCGGATGAAAAAAAATAGCGCCAAGCATTATAGCCGAAGCCCCAGGACCGAAACCGGTCTGGAACGCCACACCGAAAAGCCGGAAGTGACCGGCGCCGAATCCGAGGACCTGGACGACCAGTTCGACGATGCCGGAGAGTTTAACGAGGAGGTGCCCGAAACGGCGCCTGTCGCGCCAGATTTGGTCCCGCTGTACCTGGAAGTCGACAGCGCGGCCCACGGCGAACGGCTCGACAAACTGCTGGCACGGCACTTCAGTGAATTCTCGCGCAGCCGCCTTCAGCAATGGATCGAGGAGGGCGCCGTGCGCGTGGACGGCGAGCCCAGCCGCGCCAAGGCATCTGTCCAGATGGGGCAGCAGATCGAGATCCACCCGCAGGCAGCCCCTGAGTCACAGGCCTTCACGGCCGAGGATGTGCCGCTCGACGTGGTGTACGAAGACGATGCGGTGCTGGTCATCAACAAGCCCGCCGGGCTGGTCGTGCATCCGGCCGCGGGCAACTGGAGCGGCACGGTCCTGAATGGCCTGCTGCACCGCGACCCGCATGCGGCGCGTCTGCCGCGCGCGGGCATCGTGCACCGGCTCGACAAGGAAACGTCGGGCCTGATGGTGGTGGCGCGCACGCTGACGGCGCAGACGGACCTCGTCCGGCAACTGCAGGCGCGCACGGTCAAGCGGACCTACCTTGCGCTGGTCTGGGGCGAAACGCCTGACGACGGCACCATCGACGCACCGATCGGCCGGGACCCCCGCGAGCGCACGCGCATGGCCATCGTGCATACCAACAGCGGCAAGCCGTCACGCACGCATTTCGAAACGCTTGGCACGGTGCCGCTCGGCCGTTCCAAGGTATCGATGGTGATGTGCCAGCTCGAAACCGGTCGCACGCACCAGATTCGGGTTCATTTCGAGTCGATTGGCCACCCATTGGTGGGGGATCCGGTCTATCACAAGGCCACGCAGCGCGGCCAGCGTCCGGCCGTGCGCGTACCGCTGCCGGTGCCGTTTACGCGCCAGGCGCTCCACGCCTATCGCCTCGGGTTGGTGCATCCCGTAACGGGCCGCAAGAAATCGTGGGAGGCCGAGCCGCCCGAGGATCTGCAGGCGCTGATCGACGCGCTCGACTTCGAACGCTATGCGGAGGAAGACGACGAGGAAGAGGGTGAGCCCGAATGGTACGAAGGGGAGGCCGATGACGATGACGACTGAAGCAGTGGTCGGCATGGCAACCGGTGCGTCTGGCTGGATCGTCCCCGACTGGCCAGCGCCGGCCCGCGTGCGCGCGCTGTCCACCACGCGGCACGGTGGCGTGAGCACGGGGCCGTATGGCTTGGCCGATGGCAGCGCCGGCGGACTCAATCTCGGCACGCACGTCGGCGACGATGCGATTGCGGTGGGGGCCAACCGCGCGCGGCTGGCGAGCCATCTGCCTGCCATGCCGCGCTGGCTGGAACAGGTGCACGGATGCGGGGTGGCGACGGCGGACGAGGAGGGCAACGACGTGCCGCGTGCCGATGCCAGCGTAAGCACGGCACCCGGCCATGTGTGCGCGATCATGACGGCCGATTGCCTGCCCGTGCTGCTGTGCAATACGGCGGGGACGGTGGTCGGCGCCGCCCATGCTGGCTGGCGCGGGCTGTGCGATGGCGTGATCGAAGCCACCCTGGCACGCATGGCGGCGCGCTCCGGTGGGCAAGCGCAATGGCTGGCATGGCTGGGGCCGGCGATCGGCCCCGCGGCCTTCGAGGTAGGCGCCGAGGTGCGCGAGGCATTCCTGCAGCAGGCGCTGCCGGAGGAGCGCGCGTCCGTGGAAGCCGCGTTCGTGGCCGGCGCACCCGGGAAATACCTCGCCGATCTTTACGCGCTGGCGCGCATCCGCCTGGCGCGTGCCGGCTGCACCCAGGTGTTTGGCGGCGATGCCTGCACTGTCAGCGATCCAGACCGCTTCTACTCCTATCGCCGCGATCGCACCACGGGCCGCATGGCCACGCTGGTCTGGCTGGCGGATTAAGCGCCGGTTTCCCTGTCGTCCAGAGGCTGCGGCGCCTGTGCCGCCGTGGCTTCCTGGGCCTCCCGAGCCTTGCGCCGGCGCCTGCGGCCCGGCGTTCCCATGATGTACATGACGATCGACACGGGTGCCAGTCCGTACAGCAGGAACGTGGCGACGCCCGCGACGATGTTGGTCTCGGTGATGGCCATCATCAGGGCGACGTAGATCCAGCCAATTGCCACGATATACATCAGAGTTTCATCTCGCTCGGGTAAGGGGTGCAGTTGTCTGGCAACCCGCGCCAGGATTACCGTCCGGTAGGTCGGGCTTCACTTCCCGGGCCGCCGCATGGCAATGCGGAATTCCGCATTGACAGCCTCTACATTGCAAGGCAACAATGCCTCGAAATGTATCGGAACCGGGAAGCTTTCCCAGGGTTTCGCCGGCAAGCATAGCGTAAGAAGCAAGCAGCCCCAGGCCGCTTGCGAACGCAACCCGGATACGGGGCGGGTCGGGAGACAGTTACCCCGAGCCTGTCATCCATCAAGACTGGCAGAGAGACGATCACATCATGGCGACCGGCAAAGGTGCGGCAGCTTCCGGACAGGAAGACAAGTCCCAACCGTTTCAATTTGCGCCGGGGCCATTCGATCCAGCCGCATGGCTGGAATGGTCCCGTCAGTGGGTACCTGAAACCAACGGCGACATGCCGCCTGGTTTTCCGGCAGGATTGGCCGGCGCGTTCCCTGGTGGTTTTCCCGCGGGCGATGCCTTCGCCAAGGCGTTCCAGCAGGCGTTTCCGGCTGGCGGCGCGAATGGCTCGGCGGTAAAGATCGCGCCGGACCAGTTGGCGGGTATCCAGCAACGGTACATGTCCGATTTTGCGGAGCTTTGGCGCGAAATGGGCGGAAGCGCCATGACCGCCAATGGCACGGCAGCCGCCAATGGCGAGGCCGGTGCCGCGAGCCAGCGTCTCTCCGATCGCCGCTTCGCCAGCCCGGCCTGGCGTAACAACGCGCCGTATCGCTATACCGCCGCCTTCTACCTGCTGACCGCGCGCGCCATGACGGAACTGGCCGATGCCGTGGAGGCCGACCCGAAGGTGCGCCAGCGTATCCGCTTCGCGGTGTCGCAATGGGTAGACGCCATGTCGCCCGCCAACTTCCTGGCCACGAACCCGGACGCCCAGCAACGCCTGATCGAATCGGGCGGTGAATCGCTGCGCAACGGTGTGCGCAACATGCTGGAAGACCTGGGACGCGGCAAGATTTCGCAGACGGACGAAACCGCGTTCGAAGTGGGCCGCAATGTGGCCGTTACCGAAGGCGCCGTTGTCTACGAGAACGAATACTTCCAGCTACTGCAGTTCAAGCCGCTGACCGACAAGGTCTACGCTCGCCCGCTGTTGCTGGTGCCGCCGTGCATCAACAAGTACTACATCCTCGATCTGCAGCCGGAAAGCTCGCTGGTTCGCCACGCCGTGGAGAACGGTCACACGGTGTTCCTGGTGTCGTGGCGAAACCCCGATGCCTCGATGGCGGAGCGCACCTGGGATGACTACATCGAGCACGCGGCCATCCGCGCAATCGAGGTGGCGCGCGATATCAGCGGTCAGGACCAGATCAACGTACTTGGTTTCTGCGTCGGCGGGACCATCATTTCCACCGCGCTGGCCGTGCTTGCCGCTCGCGGCGAGAAGCCGGCCGCCAGCCTGACACTGCTGACCACGCTGCTCGACTTTACCGATACCGGCATCCTCGACGTCTTTGTGGATGAAGCGCACGTGCAGCTGCGCGAAGCCACGCTGGGCGGCGCGGCCGGTGCGCCGTGCGGTCTGCTGCGTGGCGTGGAGCTGGCCAATACGTTCTCGTTCCTGCGGCCGAACGACCTGGTCTGGAACTACGTGGTCGACAACT
>DAIOET010000353.1:0-4755 GCA_036746135.1 Cupriavidus sp. | reverse complement strand
GCCGCCATCAGCACCACGGCATCGGCAAAGCTCACGTGATTGCAGACCAGCACGGCGGCGCCGTCTTCCGGAATCCGCTCGGCATTGATGCGGCGCAACCGGTAGATCGTATGCACCAGCAGCCAGGCGATGAAACGCAGCAGAAACTCGGGTACCAACGTGTAGATGTAGACCGCCACGAAGGCATTGAGCAGCCCCACCACCAGGAACAGCTGCGGAATCGAATAGCCTGCCTGGGTCATGAACACGCCCAGCAGCGACGCGCCGATCATGAAGAAGCTGTTCAGGATATTGTTGGCGGCGATGATCCGGGCGCGGTGCGTGGGAGCGGACCGGCTCTGGATCAGCGCGTAGAGCGGCACGCTGTAGAAGCCGCCGAACATCGCCACGCAGAACAGGTCGAACAGCACGCGCCAGTGGCCCGGCTGCGCCAGGAAGCCGCCCACACCGCTCAGGGCGGCGCCCGTTGCCTGGCCATGCGTGGCGAAATAGAGATCGACGGCGAACACCGTCATGCCGATCGACCCGAACGGCACGAGGCCGATTTCCACATGGCGCCCGGACAGGCGTTCGCAAAGCAGCGATCCCGTGCCGATGCCGATCGAGAACACGGCCAGCAGCAGCGTGACCACGTTCTGGTCGCCGCCGAGCACATCCTTGGCAAAGCTGAAAAACGACGTCAGGAAGGTGGCGCCCAAAAACCAGAGCCACGAAATGCCGAGCAGGCTGAGAAACACCACGCGGCTTTCGCGGGCGAGAATCAGGTTGCGCCAGGTCTCCGTGAACGGGTTCCAGTTGATGCGCAGGTCCGGCTGCGGCGCTGGCGACAACGGCACGCCCTGCGACACTGCCCGGCCCGCCACCGCAATGGCCACGCAGGCAATGCCGACGTAGAGCGGCCCCACGATCGTGCCGTCGCCACCCGTCAGGCCCGCCAGCTCGCCGCCCAGCAGCGTGCCGAGCAGGATGGCGACGAAAGTGCCCATTTCCACAAGCCCGTTGCCGCCAACCAGCTCGGTCTGATCCAGGTGCTGCGGCAGGTAGGCGAACTTGACCGGCCCGAACAGCGTGGAATGCAGCCCCATCAGGAACGTGCCCGTGTAGAGCAACGTGGCGCTGTGCAGGTAGAAGCCGGCAAGCCCCACCAGCATGATGCCGATCTCCAGCGACTTGACCAGGCGGATCAGCCGCGACTTCTCGATCTTGTCGGCGATCTGTCCGCTGGTCGCGGAAAACAGCACGAATGGCGCAATGAAGATTGCCGAGATCAGGAACGCTGCGCTATGGGGATCCACGCCGTCGAACAGCGCGGCGTGATAGGTGACCAGAGAGGTGAAGGCGACCTTGAAGACGTTGTCGTTCATGGCCCCGAGGAACTGCGTCCAGAAGAACGGGGCGAAACGGCGCACGCCAAGCAGGCGAAACTGGCTTTGTTGGCTCATCAATGGCAAACAGGATGTGGACCCCGGTGACCCGCCGGGGCATCAGTTCGCCGCCATCATGCCAGCAGCCGGCGGTATCGGCTATGGGATAGGCACTAAAAAAAGGAGGGTTGGCCGGCCCGGATTGACAGCTACCCCGGCTCAGCGAGCCGGCTGTTCCGACCGTTCCGGTTGTTCCGGTTGTCCCTTCTCTTCGGGCCAGTCGCGGATGTACGCCTTGAGCATCTTGTTCTCGAAGCTCTGTTCTTCCACCACGGCCTTGGCCACGTCGTAGAACGAGATCACCCCCATCAGCGTACGGCTCTCCAGCACCGGCAGATAGCGCGTGTGGCGCTCCAGCATCATGCGGCGCACCTCGTTGACATCGGTCTCGGGGGTGCAGGTCAGCGGCGCGTCGTCCATGACCCGGCGGATGCCGTTCGGCCCCAGCGTGCCCTGGTTGGCGGCCAGGATCTCGATGACTTCGCGGAATGTCAGCATGCCAACCAGATCGCCGTATTCCATGACCACGAGCGAGCCGATGTCGTGCGCGGCCATCGTTTCGATCGCCTGCTGCAGCGGAGTATCCGGCGTGACGGTATAGAGCGTGTTGCCCTTGATCTGCAGGATGTCGCTGACTTTCATGGTGGTGTCTCCGGGGCTGCCTCGTAGTGCAGGGTCTGTGGCTCAGGTTCGATGGCCGATGCTAGCCCAAACCGCCGTCTCAAGTAAAGCGAGGGCGGCCTCCAGCCGGCCTGCCAGGCGGGCGCGCGGCGGGAAACTCCCGGTGTCCCCGGTGTGGCGCATGGTGCTAGGATGCCGGACGGAGACAACCACACACGGCCCGGCCGACCGGGCCCTTCCCGCCATGTCCACATCGTCTGGCAGCCGTTTCGACACGCTGGCCCTGCACGCCGGCGCCGCGCCGGACCCCACCACCGGGGCCCGCGCCACACCGATCCACCTGACCACCTCTTTCGTATTCCGGGACAGCGAGCACGCCGCGTCGCTGTTCAACATGGAACGCGCCGGCCACGTCTACTCGCGCATCAGCAATCCCACGGTGGCCGTGTTCGAGGAGCGCGTGGCCGCGCTGGAAAACGGCGCCGGGGCCATCGGCACGGCCTCCGGCCAGGCCGCGCTGCACCTGGCCGTGGCCACGCTGATGGGGGCCGGCTCCCATATCGTGGCATCCACGGCGCTCTATGGCGGCTCGCACAACCTGCTGCACTACACGCTGCGCCGGTTCGGCATCGAGACCACCTTCGTCAATCCGCGTGACATCGATGCGTGGCGCGCGGCCATCCGCCCCGAGACCAAACTCCTGTTCGGCGAGACGCTCGGCAACCCCGGACTGGACGTGCTCGATATCGAAACGGTCGCCCAGATCGGCCAGGAGCACCGCATTCCGCTGCTGGTGGATTCCACATTCACCACGCCGTACCTGCTGCGCCCGTTCGACCTCGGCGCCGGCCTGCTCTACCACTCGGCCACCAAGTTCCTGGGCGGTCACGGCACCACCATCGGTGGCGTGCTCGTGGAAGGCGGCACGTTCGACTTCGAGGCTTCGGGCCGCTTTCCCGAACTGTCGGAGCCGTACGAAGGCTTCCACAACATGGTGTTCACCGAGGAAAGCACCGTGGCGCCCTTCCTGCTGCGCGCGCGCCGCGAGGGCCTGCGCGACTTTGGCGCGTGCATGAATCCGATGGCTGCCTGGCAACTGCTGCAGGGCATCGAGACACTGCCGCTGCGCATGGCGCGCCACGTCGACAACACGCGCCGCGTGGTGCAATGCCTGGCCGCACATCCGATGGTGGAGTCCGTGGCCTACCCCGAACTCGAATCGCACCCCGACTACGAGCTGGCAAAGCGCCTGCTGCCGCGCGGCTGCGGCGCCGTGTTCAGCTTCAATCTGAAGGCCGACCGCCAGGCCGGGCAGCGTTTTATCGAAAGCCTTTCCCTGTTCTCGCACCTGGCCAACGTGGGCGACGCGCGCTCGCTGGTCATCCATCCGGCATCGACCACGCACTTCCGCATGGACGCGGCAGCGCTGAAGGCCGCCGGCATCAGCGAAGGCACGATCCGGCTGTCGGTCGGACTGGAAGACCCCGACGACCTGATCGAGGATCTGAAGCGTGGCCTCAAGGCGGCGGAAAAAGCGATGAGCGCGAAGGGAGGCAAGCCGTAATGGAGCTGACCGTTTCCGGCCGCAAGGCCTACGCCTACACAGGCGGCAAGGCATTCAACCCGGCCCTGCCCTGTGCCATCTTCGTTCATGGTGCGCAGAACGACCACAGCGTCTGGGCGCTGCAGACACGCTGGTTCGCCAATCATGGGTTTTCGGTGCTGGCCGTGGATCTGCCGGGCCACAACCGCAGCGAGGGCGCGCCGCTCCAGACCGTCGAAGAGATGGCCGACTGGGTCATGGGGCTTGCCACGGCGGCCGGGGTCACGGGGCCAGCCCTGGTGTTCGGCCACAGCATGGGGTCGCTGATCGCGCTCGAATGCGCGGCGCGGCATCCGGCGGCCGTGCGCGGCATCGGCCTGCTGGCCACGGCCTATCCGATGAAGGTGTCCGAGGCGCTGCTCGACGCGGCGCTGAACCGCGAGCCGGAAGCCATCGCGATGGTCAACCAGTGGTCGATTTCCAGCCTGGCCAGCAAGCCATCGTCGCCCGGTCCCGGCGCATGGATGCACGGCGGCAGTCAACGCCTGATGGAACGCGTCAGCGCGCGCAACCCCGGTGCGCATGTGTTCCACAACGATTTCTCGGCCTGCAATGCCTACGCGCACGGCGATGAAGCGGCCGCGGCCATCGCCTGCCCGGCGCTGTTCGTGGTCGGCACCAAGGACATGATGACCTCGCCCAAGGCCGCGCAGGCGCTGGCAGCCAGGATGCCGAAGGCCAGGATCGTCACGGTGCCGGCCGGCCACGCGCTGATGGGCGAAAAGCCCGACGAAGTGCTCGACGCACTGGCCGCTTTTGCCAGATCCACACTCTAGAAAGACAACGAATCAGGAGACTGCGATGGCCCAGGCCCACGCGAAGGAATTCGCCAGTTTTGCCGATTTCTATCCGTTCTATCTGAACGAGCACCGCAACCGCGCCTGCCGGCGGCTGCATTTCGCCGGGTCCACGCTGGCCCTGCTATGCCTGGTGGCCCTGCTGGTCACCGGTAACGCGTGGTGGTTGCTGGGCGCGGTGGTATCAGGCTATGCGTTTGCCTGGGTCGGGCATTTTGGCTTCGAGAAAAACCGCCCGGCCACGTTCCGGCACCCGTTCTATAGCCTGATGGGGGACTGGGTGATGTACGCGGACATCCTGCGCGGCAAG
>DAIOET010000352.1:0-4774 GCA_036746135.1 Cupriavidus sp. | reverse complement strand
ACCGCACGATGATCCCGCTCGGCTCCTGCACGATGAAGCTCAACGCCACCAGCGAAATGATTCCGGTGACGTGGCCAGAGTTCAGCAACATCCACCCGTTCGCGCCACTGGACCAGACGGTCGGCTATCGCGAAATGATCGACCAGCTGGAAGCAATGCTGTGTGCCGCCACCGGCTACGCAGCCGTGAGCCTGCAGCCGAACGCCGGCTCGCAGGGCGAATACGCGGGCCTGCTGATCATCCACGCGTACCACGCCAGCCGTGGCGAAAGCCATCGCGATATCTGCCTGATCCCGTCGTCGGCGCACGGTACCAATCCGGCATCGGCCCAGATGGCCGGCATGAAGGTCGTGGTCGTGGCCTGCGATGAAAACGGCAACGTCGACCTCGACGATCTGGCGAAGAAGGCCGAGCAGCACAGCAAGAATCTGGCTGCGATCATGATCACGTACCCGTCCACGCATGGCGTGTTCGAGCAAGGCGTGCAGCAGATCTGCGAGATCGTGCACAAGCACGGCGGTCAGGTCTATGTCGACGGCGCGAACATGAACGCGATGGTCGGTGTCGCTGCGCCGGGCCAGTTCGGCGGCGACGTATCGCACCTGAACCTGCACAAGACGTTCTGCATTCCGCACGGCGGCGGCGGCCCCGGCGTGGGTCCGGTCGCAGTGGGCGCGCACCTGGCGGACTTCCTGCCGAACCAGGACAGCGTCGGCTATCGTCGCGACGACAACGGCATCGGCGGTATCTCCGCCGCACCGTTCGGCTCGGCCAGCATCCTGCCGATCTCGTGGATGTATATCGCGATGATGGGTTCGACCGGACTGACCGCCGCCACGGAGAACGCCATCCTGGCCGCCAACTACGTGGCCCGCCGCCTGTCGCCGCACTTCCCCGTGCTGTACACGGGGCAGCATGGTCTGGTGGCGCACGAGTGCATCCTGGACGTGCGTCAGCTGCAGAAGACCACGGGCATCAGCAACGAGGACGTGGCCAAGCGTCTGATGGACTACGGCTTCCACGCGCCGACGATGAGCTTCCCGGTGCCGGGCACGCTGATGATCGAGCCGACCGAGAGCGAATCGCTGCACGAACTCGACCGGTTCATCGACGCGATGATCGCCATCCGTGGCGAGATCGCCCGCGTGGAAGACGGCAGCTTCGACCGCGAGGACAACCCCCTCAAGCACGCTCCGCACACCGCCGCCGTGGTGGTGGGCAACGAGTGGAACCACAAGTACACGCGCGAAGAAGCGGCGTACCCGGTGGCATCGCTGCGCACGCAGAAGTACTGGCCGCCGGTTGGCCGTGCCGACAACGTGTACGGCGATCGCAACCTGTTCTGCTCGTGCGTGCCGATGAGCGAGTACGCCGACGAGTGAGTCCGCTGCCCTGAGCGTCGTCCGCTACACGCGGATGCCGCGAAGGGCTATGCTCAAGAGGCAGGCGCCGGCGTGCGGCGCCGTCCTTGAGCGGAGGGCTCATTCATGTGGAATCTCAGCGCCCCC
Source organism: Cupriavidus sp. (assembly GCA_036746135.1). Classification (GTDB taxonomy): domain Bacteria; phylum Pseudomonadota; class Gammaproteobacteria; order Burkholderiales; family Burkholderiaceae; genus Cupriavidus. The sequence continues at coordinate 3,266 of DAIOET010000352.1, read as the reverse complement.
TGGTGGGAATTCGTGCTGCGTGGGCTCATCGTCTATGGCGCATTGCTCGTGCTGATGCGGATGTCGGGCAAGCGGCAGACCGGGCAGCTCACGCCGTTCGATCTGGTGTTGCTGCTGATCATCTCGAATGCGGTGCAGAACGCCATGAACGCCGGCGACAACTCCGTGCTGGCCGGGCTGATTCTGGCAGCCACGCTGTTCCTTGCCGACACGATGCTCGGATATTTCACTTGGCGCAGCCGCCCGTTCGAACTGCTGGTGGAAGGCCGCCCGCAGATCGTGATTCACCAGGGCGAGATTTTTGACGAAGTGATGCGCCGGGAGCGCATCAGCACGCACGACTTGCACAAGGCGCTGCGCCGCAATGGCTGCACCCGCGTGGAAGACGTGCACTTCGCCATCCTGGAGACCGACGGCTCGATCAGCGTGAAGCTACGGGAGCGCCCGCTCGACGCTCCCGACCACGCCACCGGCGCGCTGTGGCGCCACCCGGGCCGTACCGATCAAGACACGCCGGTGTAGCGCCGGCACGATTCTGGAGTCAGCCGTGGCAGTCAGCGTCTTCGACCTCTTCAAAGTAGGCATTGGCCCGTCGAGTTCTCATACCGTCGGCCCGATGCGCGCGGCACTGATGTTCGCGCACGGCCTGGAACGCGACGGCCTGCTGCCGCAGGTGGCCAGCGTGCGCGTGGAACTGTACGGATCGCTGGGAGCGACTGGCAAGGGACACGGCACGGACAAGGGCGTGATCCTCGGGCTGATGGGGGAGTCGCCCGATACGGTCGATCCCGAGAGCATCGACGCCAGGCTCGCGGCGATGCGCGCGAGCAAGCTGCTGTCGCTGCTGGGCAAGCACACGGTGCCGTTCGTGGAGCGTGAACACATCGCGTTCTACCGGCGCGAAGCCTTGGCCGAGCATCCGAACGGCATGAAATTCCACGCCTACGATGCTGACGGCGCATCGCTGCGCGAAGCGCGTTACCTGTCGGTGGGCGGCGGCTTCGTCGTCACGGCCGGCGCGCCCAATACGCAAGTGCTGGCTGCCGAGAAGCAGCTGCCGCACCCATTCCGCAGTGGCCGGGCGATGCTCGACATGGCGCACGCCAGCGGCAAGTCGATCGCGCGACTCATGCTTGAGAACGAGTTGACCTGGCGCCCGGAGCAAGAGGTCGTGGACGGCCTGCTGCATATCTGGGACGTGATGCAGCAATGCGTGGCACGAGGTTGCCGCACGGACGGCGAGCTGCCGGGGCCGTTCAAGGTCAAGCGGCGCGCGCCGGAGCTTTACCGGCACCTGACATTGCGCGCGGAGCGCACGCTGTCCGACCCGCTATCGGTCATGGACTGGGTGAACCTCTACGCCATCGCCGTCAACGAGGAGAACGCCGCCGGTGGCCGCGTGGTCACGGCGCCGACCAACGGCGCCGCGGGCATCATTCCTGCCGTGCTGCACTACTACGACCGCTTCGTGCCCGGCGCCAATCGCCAGGGTGTGGTGGATTTTCTGCTGACTGCTGGCGCAATCGGCCTGCTCTACAAGCTCAATGCGTCAATTTCGGGCGCCGAGGTCGGCTGCCAGGGCGAAGTCGGCGTGGCATGCTCGATGGCCGCCGGCGCACTCGCCGCCGTGCTGGGTGGCACGCCGGAACAGGTCGAAAACGCGGCGGAGATCGGCATGGAGCACAATCTTGGCCTCACCTGCGATCCCGTGGGCGGACTCGTGCAGATCCCATGCATCGAGCGCAATGCGATGGCGTCCGTGAAGGCAGTGAATGCGGCGCGCATGGCGATGCGCGGTGATGGCACTCACTATGTGTCTCTCGACTCGGTCATCAAGACGATGCGCGAGACCGGCGCCGACATGAAGACCAAGTACAAGGAAACCGCGCGCGGCGGGCTGGCGGTCAATATCGTCGAATGCTGACGAAGTATTCCGGTTGCCGGCGTTTGCCGGCGTCGTATGATGAAAGCACTTCCGGTTTGCCGAAGAAAAAAACGCCATGCAGACCTTCCATCAGCTGTTCGACGAAACCTCGTCCACTTACACCTACCTGCTGATCGACGCCAAGACACACGAGGCGTTGCTGATCGACCCGGTCGACCGCCAGTACGAGCGTGACCTGTCCGTGCTGCAGCAGACCGGCGCCAAGCTCGTCTGGGTGGTGGAAACGCACGCTCACGCCGACCACATCACGTCGGCCGGGCATCTTGCGAAACTGACGGGCGCCAGCACGGCGGCGCCGTCAGGCTGCGATATCAAACCCGCGCTGAAGCAACTGATCGACGGCGACACAATTTCGTTTGGCACCCAGGTGCTGCGCGCGATTCATACGCCTGGCCATACGGCCGGCAGCATGAGCTATCTGTGGGAAGAGCCCACGCCCGAGGGCGTGACGCGTCGCATCTTCACGGGCGATGCGCTGCTGATCGATGGCTGCGGCCGTACGGATTTTCAGTCAGGCGATGCCGGCACATTGTTCGACAGCCTGACGCAGAAACTCTTCCGGTTGCCCGACGACACGCGCGTTTTTCCCGCGCATGACTACAAGGGGCAGACCGAATCGACTATCGGCCGTGAGCGCGCCTCCAACAGCCGGATCGCCGGCCGGACGCGCGACGAGTTCATCGTGATGATGCGAAATCTGAACCTGCCACGCCCCAAGCTGATGGATATCGCCGTACCGGCCAACCAGCAGCTCGGACTCGTTACCGGCCGCGATGGGGAAAGCGTCCCACACGGGGCCTGAGGCGTTCGATGGCGGTGCATGGCACGGATGCCAGGGCATCCGCGCTTACGCCTCCCACTGCTCGCACGTCCGCCGTACCGTATCGCGCAGGCTGTGCGCTTCATCGTTGACCGCGCGCACCAGGCGCGCATCGTTGTCGCGCGCGGCAGCCTGAGCGCGGATATTCGCCAATGCCTGCAGTGAGCCAAGCGCCTCCGCGTGCGGCTCCAGCGCGTCGCAGATCGACAGGATGTGGTCGGCAACCGGCATCCGCGTCAGTTCGTTCGGATGCACGTACTCGCCCTCCAGCCCGAAGCGGCACGCCTGGAAGCGGTTGAACGTGTACACCAGGTAGTCGTCTTCCTGCGGCATGAACGGCCGCGACAACAGCAGGTAGCGCGCCAGCGCCTGGATATAGGCGGCGATGTCGCAGGCGCGCTGCACCGTCAGCGGGGTATCCATCACACGTACTTCGATCGTGCCGAACTCCGGCTTGGGACGGATATCCCAATAGAAGTCCTTCATGCTCTCGATCACGCC
>DAIOET010000351.1:0-4788 GCA_036746135.1 Cupriavidus sp. | reverse complement strand
CGCCAAGACCGGCAAGCCCGATCCTTATACCGACGGCGCGAAGTCCAAGTAACCCGATCCAGATCCGGCAGTCAGATCCGCCCGGTGCGGCCGCGAGGCCCCACCGGGCGTCTTACTTTCTGGCAACCGCACGGACCCGCGCGGGTGCGCCATCCTTCAGCCAGGGAAGAAAGCCGCGCAGAAAGCGCGAGGCGGCCGGCATGAAATAGCTGCCGTGGTGATAGCAGGGGTCCAGCGTGGATACGATCCGGCGTCCATTGCCACTCGTCGCATCGTCATAGAGGATCGACCGGCCGTCGACGGTATCGACTACCGACATCGCGCCCGGCGGCGTCACAAGGTCGCCGTGCCGGTGCCAGGTCGCGTCGGTCAGGCTGATCCGCTCGTACAGGCCGTGGCCCGCATCGCCCACGCGCAGACCCGAATCGGCTCCGGGCTCGCGCCACCACCAGAAATTGACCTCTCCGGGGCGCCATTGCACGCCGTCCAGCCAGAGATCTGCACGGCTTTCGCCCAGTGCCACGACGAGCTTGCCCGCCAGCAGGAAATCCTTGATGGGTTGGCGCGCGGCGATCAGGTCGACGGGATTCTGCCGGCTTGCCACGTACAGGCAATCGAACCGTGACAGGTCTGCGCGCGCAAGGTCCGGCGCGTAAATGTTGTCGTCGAAATACCCGCGCAGGGCCGGATCGTTGAATGTGGCGTGATGGTAATAGGTGCCGCCGTCCACGAATGCGATACGCATGCCTACACTCCCTTTCGACCAGCCAGCGCGGGCGCGCCGGCTTCAATCCAGTCCAGCATTTGCGGGGCGATGCGCGCCGCGCTGGTCGCATCGTTGATATACATCCAGCACGTGTTGCCACCGTGCATGAAAATCTGCCCGCCGGCCGGCCGTTGCCATACCCAGTCGAGCGGCGAGCCATCCTGCCGCAATCGATGCAGCACCACGGCGCCCGGCGGCGGCGGATTGGCGCCACGGCCGTAGAAGCCGGCCACGCCACGCCGGAAGCTCAGGTCGTCGCACGACACGCCGTCGAACACCGGATGCGCATGTTCGCGCTCGATGATCAGATCGTTGACGCCACGGCCAGCGGCCACACGGAACGTCGACAGGTCGTCGAAGACCGGATAAACCAGGTGGCCGTTGAATACCAGCGTGCCGCCGGCATCGAGATGCGTGCGCAGTACCGCGCGGTGGGCCAACAGCGCGCGCTGGTCGACATGGGCTTCGATCAGGATGGCGCGCCGGCCCAGGAAATCGGCATCGCGCAAATCGCGCAGCGAGCAAGACTCCATGCCGCGCGCCTGCAGCAGCGCGGCAAACTCGGGCAGCTCATGAGAGATGGCACGGACGTGCAGAACATTGTTCATATCGATGATTCCGGGTTCTCCAGTAACGGTTGCGAAAGCACCGGCACTGCCGTGCCGGCGTTGGGAAGCGCGTCCACCCGCACACGGCGGACCGGCACGCGATACATGCGCGACAGCGCGGTCTCGTCCATGACGCGATCCGGCGCGCCGAACGTGTACTCGCCATCGGCGAACAGCAGCGCCGCATGGCTGGCGAACTCCAGCGCGTGTTGTGGCGAATGCGTGCTGAACACGACCGTGATGCCGTCGACAGCCAGTTCGGCCAGCAGGCGTAGCGTCAGCGCCTGGTTGTGCCAGTCCATCGCGGCGCAAGGTTCATCCAGCAGCAGCACATCGGCATTGGCCGCCAACGCGCGCGCCAGCATGATCAACTGGCGCTCGCCACCGGATAGCGAGAGAAAGGTACGGTCGGCCAGATGCGACGCTTCAACGCGCGCGAGGGCGTCGCGTGCGGCGGCATAGTCGCCACGGCCCGGTGCCTGCAGCAGCGAAATGCTGCCGGCACGGCCCAGAAGCACCATCTCCAGCACGCTCATGGGCAAGGCGGGATGCACTTCCTGCGGCACGAAACCCATGCGGCCCACCCGGCCAACCTGCCCGGCGGACGGTGCCATCTGGCCGGCGAGGATTTTCAGCAACGTCGATTTGCCCGCGCCGTTGGCCCCCATCAGCGCGCACAGCGCACCACGGGGTAGTTGCAGGTTCACGTCACTCAGCACCGTGCGCGTGCCATAGCCGTGGCCAATGCCACGCACGTCCAGAACGATGTCAGCCATGCGCGGCGCCTCCGAGCCTGCGGATCAGAAACGCGAACACCGGCGCGCCCAGCAACGCAGTCAACGCCCCCAACGGAATCTCCATCTGCGTGAGCGTGCGCGCGAGCGTATCGACCAGAATCAGGTAGCCCGCGCCGGCCAGCACGGTATGGAGCAGGAAGCGCCGATGGTCGCCGCCGCAGCTCATGCGCACCAGATGCGGTACGACCAGGCCGACCCAGCCGACCACGCCGCACACGGCCACACTCGAAGCCGTGATGATCCCCACGGCCAGCAGGGCCAGGATGCGCACTCGCTTCACCGGCACGCCCAGACTGCGCGCATCGGCCTCGCCGACGGCCAGTGCCATCAGGTGGAAGCGCAGGCCATAGAGCAGCAGAAGACTCAGCCCGATGCAGGGCAGAACAAGCAGCAGCCGCGCATGGTCGGCGGCCGCCAGACTGCCCATCAGCCAGAAGATGATTGCCGGCAACTGGTTCTGCGGATCGGCCATCAGCTTGATCAGGGACACCCCGGAGGCAAACACGGCATTGACCACGATGCCGGCCAGCACCAGCAGCACCGTGCCACCACCGTGCGCGGCCTGCCCATGCCTGGCGCTCGCGAGCCAGTACACCGCGAACAGCGACAACATCCCCCAGATCAACGCACCGGTCACCACGGGCCAGCCGTCGCCGATGGCCAGCAGCGCCAGCACGCCACCAAAGGCCGCGCCCGACGACACGCCCAGCAGTTGCGGCTCAGCCAGCGGATTGCGGAACAGCGCCTGAAGCGCCGCGCCCGCACCGGCCAGCCCGGCGCCAACCAGCGCCGCCAGCAGCACGCGCGGCAGGCGCACGCCTTGCACCACGCTTGCCTGCATCTGGGTCCAGTCGCCCTGGCCCAGCAGCGGAGCCAAGAGAATGCGCAGCACCTTGCCGGGATCGATCGCGTAGCGGCCGGCAGCCATCGCAAACAAGGCGATGAGCGGCAGCGCCACCAGCAGGACCACGGTGGCCAGCGGACGGGTTGGCATCATGGCTTCGCTCCCGCGCCGAACAGCTTCCGGTAGTGCACGCTGGCGCCGTTGATATCGAGCTTCAGCAGATCGTCGGTGTCGCGCTCGCTCAGGCGGTAGTCATAGAGACTGAGATAGGCGTCCGCGATACGCTTGCGCATACCCGGCACAGCCCGTTGGGGATGAAACAGGCTGAACAGCCAGTCGAGCGTCAAGGGCGTCTCATGGCTGGGCGGGTCCCAGCGAAACCCGCCGTGCGGATAGCTGTAGACGCGCTGCTCGCGGATGGCCGCCAGACCACCCAGCCGCGCGTCAGCGTAGAGGTCTGCCGGTGCGAGCCCCGGCTCGAAGTTATTGAGCAGCACGATCTGCGGGTCCCACGCCAGCAGCTGCTCGACATCCACCTGGGCAAAGCCCGCCACACCGGCCGCAACATTCACGCCGCCAGCAAGACGGATATCGCCGTCCATGCTGGTGCCTTTGCCGGCCGCGCGCAGGCCCGAGCGCGCACGCTGCAGGTAGAGCACGCGCGGACGTTCGGCGGCCGGCATCCCGGCGGTGCGCTTGCCAATGGCCTCGCGGCTGGTCTCGAACCAGCGCGCCAGGCTTTCGCCGCGCTCGGCCTTGCCCAGGCCCGCGCCGACCAGCCGCAGCCAACCGGCTGCCAGACTGCTGTCGCCATAGCGCAGCGTGATCACCGGCAGGCCGATGTCGCGGATCGGGCGAACGATGTCGTCGCCGCGATCGCCCCACTGGAAGACCAGGTCTGCCTTCGCGGCCACCAGGGCCTCGACGTTGGGGACGAAGCCTTCGCCGGCAATCTGCACGGGCAGTCGCGCGGCATCGGGGAACATGCGGCCAAGCATGCCGAGTTCGAAATCGGCACGGCTGGCGGCATGCATGCCAGCCAGACGGTTCGCGCCGCCATCCACGGCCATGACCATCGACGCAATCGGAATCGGGATGGCGGCCACGCGCGCCACCTGCTCAGGGATGACCACATGGCGCCCGGACTGATCCACCACTTCGGCCGCCTCCGCCACGCGCGTCGCCAGCAACAGGGACGTCAGCAGCAACGCCGGGATTCTGGACCACAGGCGGCGCATCAGTAGACCCCCGTCAGCTTGAGCACCACCGCTCTGCCGGGCTCCACCAGCGGATTGCCCACCAGCGTGTTTGGATAGGAGAGGTTCTCCGTCACCGTTGGATTGCGGCCCACCTGATTGAACACGTTCTCCACGCCCGCCAGCAGCTTCCAGTCGCGCCAGCCATCACCGAGCACACGATTCATATCGAGTCCGAAGAACAGGTCGACCATCCCGTAGCCGGCCGTCCTGCGCTCCTGCGACGTATCGATCTGGGTCTTGGCCTTGAACGCGCGCACCACGCCCTCGCCGTACCATCCGGACCCTTCGTAACGCAGCGACGCGTTGCCGGTGAGCGGCGCGACGTACGGCAGCGGCTTCCCGTTCACGTCATTGCGCGCGTGTGTGTAGGCTGCCGACGCGCCCACACTCCAACGCGGAGCAACCTGCGTGCGCACTTCGATCTCCACACCCTTGATGGTGGCCTTGCCGATGTTCTGGCGCTGGTACAGGTTGGCGCCGACCCGCTGCAGCGTGATCAGGTCCGTGTACTTGC
>DAIOET010000350.1:0-4815 GCA_036746135.1 Cupriavidus sp. | reverse complement strand
TCCTTGTACTCGACATCACCGAGCTTCTTCAGGCCCCAGTGGCGGTACATGCGTGCGTGGAGGAAATACTGGTTGATCGCGGTCAGCTCGTTCTTGAGCTGGGCGTTCAGATGCTGGATGACCTTCTTGTCACCTTTCATAGGGGGGCTCCTGTTGCAAACAACAAACGAACCCGGCCGAGCGCGAAGGTGACTCAGGAAAAGACAAGCGCGCGAAATGACAAAACGCGCCGCGGAACCAAGTCCGTGGGCGCGCTTTTCAATTCACGCGTTGTTCGGTGAGATTCTTCTTAACTGAATCAGGCCACCAGTGCGGTGCGCTGATCATTCGCGACTGCCGGGTCACGAGCGTCCATTATGGCATGTGACGCAGCCGCCGAACAGGCGGAAATTTCAACGACCTGAATGGTCGAGAGGGTGGAGGCCTTCATGTTCTGCACCGCGGCGACGCCTTCGCACAGGACCTGCTTTGCGCAGTCGCGGCAACGGCCGCAGCAGGTTCCCACGCCAAGCGTTTCGGCCAGCTCGTCGAGCGTGCTTACGCCAAGATGAGCGGCACCATGAATCTCATGGTCGGTAACCTGATTGCAGATGCAGACGTACACAACTACCTCCTCGGGACTGCGCCGGCACCGGCATGCCGTACGCGATGGAGGCAGAATAACAGAGATCGAAAATGATAACAATTCCCATTAAGCCACATGGGAAACATGCGGTGCCTGAAGCATGAAATGGGATTTTCCGAGGTTTTGATGCGCCACTTTTCACTCGAAAAGTGGCGCTTGGGTCGCCAACAGCACGGACGGAAGACCCTGTCCGTGAAGGGGTTGTGTCAGCTCTGCAACTGCTTCAGCGCGGCCGCCTGCTCGTCGGGTTCGTAGCAGTTGAGGATCTGGTCGACGACCTTGCCCAGGCGCTCGCAGTCGGCGTGGATGACCTCCTGCTTGACGCGCAGCAACTGGGCCGGATGCATCGAGAATTCACGCAGGCCCATGCCCAGCAACAGGCGGGTCATCGCCGGGTCGCCAGCCATTTCGCCGCAGACCGCCACGGGCACGCCAGCATGGTTGGCGTCGCGGATCGTCCGCGCGATCAGCTGCAGCACGGCCGGATGCAGCGGATCGTACAGATGGGCCACGGCATTGTCGGCACGGTCGATGGCCAGCGTGTACTGGATCAGGTCGTTGGTGCCGATCGAGAGAAAATCCATCCGCTTGAGAAACAGCGGCAGCAACAGCACCGCCGCCGGGATTTCGATCATCGCCCCGATCTTGATGCCCGGATCATAGGGCTGGCCGCGCGCATCGAGCTGGCGCTTGGCCTGCTCGATCAGGTCGAGCGTCTGGTCGATCTCGCTCGCATGGGCCAGCATCGGAATCAAAAGCCGCACCGGACCGAACGCGGACGCCCGCAGCAGGGCGCGCAGTTGGGTCAGGAACATGGCAGGTTCGGACAGCGACCAGCGGATGGCGCGCAGCCCGAGCGCCGGGTTCAGCGCCGTCTCGAAGTCGTCGCCAAGGCCGTCGAGCGGCTTGTCGGCGCCCACGTCGATGGTGCGGATCGTCACGGGCAGACCGTGCATGGCCTCCACGGCATTGCGATAGGCCTGGAACTGTTCTTCCTCGTCGGGCATCTCGTCCCGGCGGTTCATGAACAGGAATTCGGAGCGGAACAGGCCCACGCCGACGGCGCCGGCGGACAGCGCCGCGCCGGCATCCTCGGCCAGTTCGATATTGGCCAGCAGTTCGATCTCAAGCCCGTCCAGCGTGACCGACGGCATATGGCGCAGCCGCTGCAGGCGCTTCTTTTCAAGTGCCCGTTCGCTCTGGCGGTGACGGTACTCCTCCAGGATGATCGCCGACGGATCGACGATCACCAGGCCGGCGTCGCCATCGATGATGATCCAGTCGTCCTGGCGGATCAGCTCGCTGGCGCTCTTCACGCCCACGGCGGCGGGGATGTCCAGACTGCGCGCCACAATCGCCGTGTGCGACGTGCGGCCGCCCAGGTCAGTGACAAACCCGTGGAACATCGTGTGCTTGAACTGGAGCATGTCGGCGGGGCCGATGTCGTGGGCCACCACGATCACCCCAGGCGCCGCCTCACCGTCCGGCGCCAGCGCCGGCACGGGCGCGGGGGCCAGCGCGGGCGCGCCGGCCAGCACCTTCAGGATCCGCTCCACCACCTGGTGGATGTCGGCCTTGCGCTCGCGCAGGTACTCGTCCTCGATCTCGTCGAACTGGCGCATCAGTTCCTCGAGCCGCGTGGTCAGCGCCCACTCCGCGTTATAGCGGCGCTGGAGGATCAACTCCTCGGGCTCGCGCGACAACGCCTCGTCGTCGAGGATCATCGCGTGCACATCCAGGAACGCGCCCATTTCCTCGGGGGCGTCGCGCGGGAGGTCACGCTTCAGGGTAATCAGTTCCGCCCGCACGGCGGCGCGTGCCGCGCGTAATCGCTCCACCTCGGCATCGAGCCGGTCTTCGTCGACCAGGTAGTGCGATACGTCCAGCGCAGCCGGCGCCAGGATATGGGCCCGCCCGATGGCGACCCCACGAGAAACCGGAATGCCGTGCAAGGCAAAGGGCATGACCCGCTCCGTCAGGAACGTTGAGAAATTCTGTTAATGGCGCCGGGACTCACTCGCCTTCGCCGAACCGGTTTCCGATCAACGCCAACACGGCGTCCATCGCCTCCTGCTCGTCGGGGCCGTCGGTCTCGATCGTGACCGTCGAGCCGATGCCGGCGGCCAGCATCATCACGCCCATGATGCTTTTGGCATCGACCTGGCGGCCGTTTCGGGACATCTTGACCTGGCTGTTGAAACTTCCCGCCAATTGCGTGAGCTTGGCGGAAGCGCGGGCATGAAGCCCGAGCTTATTGATGATGGTGGTGTCCCTCTGCAGCATATTTGTCGGGATGGTTTGCGGTTTGGTTCTGGACGGTGGTCGTGCCAATCTGCAGCACGCCTTGCGAGCCGCCGGCAAGGGCCTTGGTGGCAAGCTGGTCGAGTTTTTCAGCGCGATAGCAGATCGCGCGCACGAGCATCGGCAGGTTCACACCCGCCAGCACCTTCACGCGGCCCGGTTCGGCCAGCCGTGCGGCGATATTGGCGGGCGTGGCGCCAAAAATGTCGGTCAGCACCAGGGCACCGTTGTCTTCGCAGACCGCTGCCAGGCTACGCTGAGCCTCGGCCAGCACGGCCGCGGGATCGGCGTCGGCGACGACGTCGATCGCCTCCAGCCGGGACGGCTGGCCACAGTAGACGTGGGCAGCGCAATCGCGCAGCGCCGAAGCCAGCGGCGCGTGCGCGATGATCAGAATTCCTGCCATGATGGTGAATCCGTTGGACTGCCCCGAATTGTAGCAGGCAGCCTTGCCGCCTCCGCCGCGAATATGCCCGTCCCCCGTACTGTGGCGCCGTCGCATCATCGATGCGACCTCGGCTTGCTTAGCGCCGGTCGCTGGCGACGGCCTCCTCGAGTGCGTCGATGAACATCGCGCCCACATTGAAACCGGTCTGCTGCGTGATCTCCTGGAAACAGGTCGGACTCGTCACATTCACTTCAGTCAGATAGTCGCCGATCACGTCCAGGCCCACCAGCAGCAACCCCTGCTTCCACAGGCCCGGCGCCAGCGTCTCGGCAATCTCGCGGTCACGCGCGCTCAGTTCCTGCGCCCGGCCAATGCCGCCGGCGGCCAGGTTGCCGCGAATCTCGCTGCCTTGCGGAATACGCGCCAGCGAGTACGGCACCGGCTTGCCGCCGATCAGCAGGATGCGCTTGTCGCCATCCTTGATGGCCGGAATGTAGCGCTGGATCATCAGCGTGCGGGCGCCGTTGTCGCTCAGGGTTTCGACGATCGAACCCAGGTTCATGCCGTCGGCGCCCACGCGGAAGATGCCCATCCCGCCCATGCCGTCCAGCGGCTTGACGATGATGTCCTTGTGCTCGGCGTGGAAGGCGCGGATACGGCTGGCATCGCGCGTGACCAGCGTCGGCGTGACGAACTGCGGAAACTGGGCGATCGCCAGCTTCTCGGAATGGTCGCGGATGGCCTGCGGCTTGTTGAACACGCGGGCGCCCTGCTTTTCCGCCAGCTCCAGCAGCCAGGTGCTGGTCACATATTCCATGTCGAACGGCGGGTCCTTGCGCATCAGCACGGCGTCGAACCTGGCCAGCGGCAGCACGGCGGCCTCGCCCAGGCGGAACCAGTCGTGGGCATCGTCAAGCAGTTCGAGCGGCCGCGTCACGGCCTCGACCACGTCGCCAGCCAGCGAAAGCTGCGACTGCAGGCAGAAGAACAACTCATGCCCGCGCGCGGCCGCCTCGGTCATCATGGCGTAGGTGGAATCCTTGTACGTCTTGAAGGTTTCCAGCGGGTCGGTGATGAAAAGAATGCGCATGATGGCTCGTCGCGTTGGCGTCAGGTAGAAGGGTCCGGCTCAGCCGCGCCGGACCGTGGGCGTGCGTGACCGGCGGCCAGGCCCCGGAGAATCAGAGGATCGGATTCGGGTCGGTCTTTTCGAGTTCCAGCGACGCGGCCAGCAGCGCCAGGCGCGCCACCACACCGTACATGTAGAAGCGGTTCGGCACGGCGGCGCCCGGCTTGGCATGACTATCCGGAATACCGTTCGGCGCGAACGCCAGCGGCACGAAGTGCATGCCCGGCGCGTTCAGGTTTTCGTCGTTGCCACGACCGGTGTGCACGCGGTAGAAGCCGCCAACCACATAGCGGTCGATCATGTACACCACCGGCTCCGCCACGGCCTCGTTGACCTTCTCGAACGTGTGCACGCCTTCCTGGATGATGACGT
>DAIOET010000349.1:0-4821 GCA_036746135.1 Cupriavidus sp. | reverse complement strand
ACAGTTCCGAACAGTTTTCGTTGAACTGTTCAGTAGTTTTGACTGACAGTTGCCGCCCCCGTCACTCATGAAACTCATACTCGACCCATCCACCGGCGTCCCGCTGACCGAACAGATCGTGCTGGGCGTGAAAACGTGGATCAGCTCCCGGGAAGCCACGCCTGGCGCGCGCCTGCCTTCGATTCGCGCGCTGGCCGCCGAGCACCGGATCAGCCGCTTTCCCGTGATCGAGGCGTACGACCGGCTGGTATCGCAGGGCTTGATCGACTCGCGCCAGGGGTCCGGGTTCTACGTGGCGGAAAGCGCGCTGACGGGACGCAGGGGGCGCGGATGGTCCGATCCGAGCCTGGCCGAAGACCTGTCGCTGCACATCATCGACCAGTTCCACCATCCGAGCGGCACGCTGAAGCTGGCGGGCGGCTTCGTGCCAGAGGAATGGCGCGACGTGGAAGGACTGACGCAGGCCATCCGCCATATCACGCGGCATGACATCGACAGCGTGATTCACTACGCCACGCCGCTCGGCCATCCGGCACTGCGCAAGCACGTGCTGACGCGCGTGCGGCAGGTGGGCATCGAGGCCGAGCTGTCCCAGGTGCTGATCACCTCGGGCGCCAGCCAGGCGCTGGATCTGGTGGTGCGCCACCTGCTCAAGCCCGGCGATACGGTTTTCGTTGAAGACCCCGGCTACTACAACCTGTTTGGTCTGCTACGCATGCACGGCGTGCAACTGGTTGGCGTGCCGCACACGCCGAACGGCCCCGATCCGGAAGCCTGCGAGCGCCTGCTGCGCGATCACAAGCCGAAGCTGTTCTTCACCAACAGTGTGCTGCAGAACCCGACCGGTTCGACGCTGGCGCCGCCGGTCGCCTTCCGCCTGCTCGAACTGGCGCGCCGCCACAATTTCCGCTTTGTCGAAGACGACATCTTCTCGGACTTCCAGCTCAACTTCACCGACCGGCTGGCCACGCTGGACCAACTGGAGCACGTGATCTATATCGGTGGATTCTCGAAGACGGTATCGGCGGCGCTGCGCGTGGGCTACATCGTCGCCGACAAGACGCTGATCAAGGACTTGATCGATGTGAAGGTGCTGACCAGCGTGGCCGGGTCGCACTTTGCGGAAGCGGTGACCGCGACGATGCTCGAACGTGGCGCGTATCGCAAGTATGTGGAAAGGTTGCGCGTCCGCACGCGCGAAGTGACGGCCGATGCGGTGAAAATTCTCGGCCAGTATGGCTGGGAAGTATTTTGCGAACCGGCCGGCGGCAACTTCCTGTGGGCGCGTGCGCCCGGCATCGAAGACTCCCGCGAACTCGTGACGATGGCGGAGACCCAGGGGATTTCGCTGGCGCCGGGACATTTCTTTCGCCCCGGCGGGGAGACCTCGGCCTGGGTGCGGATCAACTCCGCCTACGCGGGAGAAGCGCGCTCACGCGCATTCTTCGAGGAAGCAGGCGCGCGCTGAGCCATCTGCTTCCTATCCCTCGGCCTGGCCGCCGTGGTTGTGCAGCACGGCGTTACGGCGCGAGTACGCGAAGTAGATCACCAGCCCCAGCGCCAGCCAGCACAGGAAGGCGACCCAGGTCAGCATCTGCAGATGCGCCATCAGAAACACGCAGAACGCGACCGAGAGCAGCGGCACGAACGGCACGCCGGGGCAACGGAACGTACGGTGCAAATGCGGATGCGTGCGGCGCAGTACCAGCGTTGCGACCGAGATCAGCGTGAACGCCGACAGCGTGCCGATATTGATCAGTTCGGCCAGCACGTTCAGCGGCACAAAGCCGGCGATAGCGGCGAAGATGATGCCGACCGTCCATGTGGCGGTGAATGGCGTGGCGTGCACCGGATGCACGCTGGACAGCGCCTCGGGCAGCAGGCCATCGCGCGACATCGCAAAGATGATGCGCGTCTGGCCGTACGTCATCACCAGGATCACGGTTGTCATACCCAGGATCGCGCCCAGATCCACGAACCCGGCCACCCAGTTCTGCCCCGCATACTGCAGCGCGAGCGACACCGGATGATCGACGCCTTCGAACTTCATGAATGGCACGATGCCGGTCATGATGGCCGCCACGGCCACGTACAGGACGGTGCAGACCGCCAGCGAACCGATGATGCCGATTGGCAGGTCGCGGCCCGGATTGCGAACTTCTTCCGCGGCGGAAGTCACGGCATCGAAGCCGATGAACGCGAAAAACACCAGCGCGGCCGCATTGAAAATGCCCGAGAAGCCGAAGGGCGCAAACGGCTGCCAGTTGGCCGGCTGGACATGCCACACGCCCACCACGATGAACAGCACCACCACGCTGATCTTGATCGCAACCATGACGTTGTTGAGCCGTGCGGATTCGCGCACGCCGTAGGACACCACCCACGTGATCGCCAGCATGATCAGGATGGCCGGGACGTTCACGAACGTTTCCACGCCGGGCACCGAACCGGGAGCGGCCGTGATCGCGGCGGGAAGATGCAGGCCGAAGCCGGCCATCAACGACTGGAAGTAACCCGACCAACCCACCGACACCGCCGACGTGGCCAGGCCATATTCGAGCAGCAGATCCCAGCCGATCATCCACGCGATGATCTCGCCGAGCGTGGCATAGCTGTACGTGTAGATCGATCCGGATACAGGAATGGCGGAGGCAAACTCCGCATAGCACAGGGCCGCGAAGCCGCAGGCCATCGCGGCGATGATGAACGACACGGTCAACGCGGGACCAGCAGTCAGCGCTCCCGTGCCGGTCAGCACGAAGATGCCCGTGCCGATGATGGCGCCGATGCCCATCAGCACCAGATCCACCGGTCCCAGCACCTTGCGCAATCCGTCATGCTCGCTGACATCGAGCATCGATTCGATGTTCTTGGTGCGGAAGAGACTCATGGGCGGCTCCGGGCAAAAGTCGGTGCATTGACTATAGGTTGTACGAATCGCACCGGCGACCTGGGCTGCGCATCTTTTGAACGACAGGGGTGCCGGCGGAAGGGCGCGATGATACGCGCCGGCTCGGCGCTTGTCATGGCCGCGCGACCTCGCAAACTCGTACGTGTGCAACGAATTGCCACAAGCCAGCGGTAAAAAAAAGCGCTCCACTTGGGAGCGCCTTCAAGACGACGATGCCATCAGGCATCAGAGCAAAACGCGATTTACTTCGCCACCGGCATCGTGAACTCCGCGCCCTTGGCGATGCTGTCGGGCCAGCGTTGCATCACGCTCTTGTAGCGCGTGTAGAAGCGCACGCCTTCCTCGCCGTAGGCGTGGTGATCGCCAAACAGCGAGCGCTTCCAGCCGCCGAACGAATGCCAGGCCATCGGCACCGGAATCGGCACGTTGATGCCGACCATGCCCACCTGGATCTGGCGCGCGAACGCGCGGGCGATGCCGCCGTCGCTGGTGTAGCACGACACGCCGTTGCCAAACTCGTGACGGTTGATCAGATCGACTGCCTCGGCAAAGTCGTGCACGCGCACCACCGACAGCACCGGGCCGAAGATCTCTTCCTTGTAGATCGTCATGTCCGGCTTGACGTTGTCGAACAGCGTACCGCCGACGAAGAAGCCGTTCTCGTGGCCGTCCACCTTGTGGCCGCGGCCATCGGTCACCAGTTGCGCGCCTTCGGCCACGCCCTTGGCGATGTAGCCCTCGACCTTGGCCTTGTGCGCGGCAGTAACCAGCGGGCCCATCTCGGCGTCGCCTTCCATGCCATTGCGAATCTTCAGCGATGCGGCGCGCTCGGCCAGGCGGGGCACGAGCTTGTCCGCCACGTCGCCCACCGCCACCGCCACCGAGATCGCCATGCAGCGCTCGCCGGCCGAGCCGTAGGCCGCACCCACCAGCGCGTCGACGGCCTGATCGAGATCGGCATCGGGCATCACCACCAGATGGTTCTTGGCGCCGCCCAGCGCCTGCACGCGCTTGCCGTGCCTGGTGCCTTCCGTGTAGATGTACTCGGCGATCGGCGTGGAACCGACGAACGACAGCGCCTGCACGTCGGGATGCGCCAGCAGCGCGTCCACGGCCACCTTGTCGCCCTGCACCACGTTGAACACGCCATCGGGCAGGCCGGCCTGCTTGAGCAGATCGGCGATCAGCAGACTCGGCGACGGATCACGCTCGGACGGCTTGAGCACGAACGTATTGCCGCACGCCAGCGCCACCGGGAACATCCACATCGGCACCATCACCGGGAAGTTGAACGGCGTGATGCCGGCCACCACGCCCAGCGGCTGGCGCAGGTTCCAGTTGTCGATGCCACCGCCGATGTTGTCGGTGAAGTCGGTCTTGAGCAGGTTAGGAATACCGCAGGCGAATTCCACCACTTCGATACCGCGCGTGACTTCGCCCTTGGCATCGGAAAACACCTTGCCGTGCTCGCGCGTGATCAGCGCGGCCAGGTCGTCGTGGTGACGGTCCAGCAGTTCCTTGAACTTGAACAGGATGCGCGCGCGGCGCAGCGGCGGCATCTCGGCCCAGGCCGGCCATGCTGCCTTGGCGGCGGCCACGGCAGCGGCCACGTCATCGGTGGTACCCATTGCCACGCGGGCGGCAACGTCGCCCGTGGCCGGGTTGAACACATCGGCAAAGCGGTCCGTGCCCGCGCGCTGCATGGTGCCGCCGATGTAGTGATGGATTTCGGCAATCTGCCGGTTTTCTGCGATGTTCACTGCGGTCTTCCTTTATGTCTCTGGCAGGTCTTACTTGATGGTCTGCAGGGCCTGCTTCACGGTATCGAACAACTGGTCGATCTCGGCCTCTGAAATGATCAGCGGCGGCGAGAACGCCAGGATATCGCCGGTGTAGCGTACCAGCACGCC
>DAIOET010000348.1:0-4829 GCA_036746135.1 Cupriavidus sp. | reverse complement strand
GCAGCCTTTGGGTGGTTACCGATACCGTTTCACAAACCGAAGTCCCCGCCAGCGCCGTCGGCCGCTGCAGGCCCGCCAGCGTGAACAGGTGTTCGGTCTCAGTCGCCGAGCATTGCAGCGCGGCGGCCACTGCGTTCAGTACCTTCGGCGATACACGGATCGGCCGTCCCTGCTCCAGTTTCGTGTACCAGGTAATGCCGATATCGGCCATCGCGGCCACTTCCTCGCGCCGAAGGCCGGGCGTTCGGCGACGCCCCGCTCGTGCCAGGCCGAGCCGCGCCGGGTCCAGACTTTCGCGGCGCGAGCGCAGGAACGCGGCAAGCTCGGCTTCCCTGCCGGTGCCGACAATGCCTTCCTCTGCACCTTCCAATACCGCAGGCTCCTGGCGGGCGTTCATGATGCTGCACTCCTGCTTAGGCTGACACAATTTATACCGGTCTAACTGGACTCTTGTACCAGTCTGAAACGATGACCATACTCCGGACCTCAAGCCTTGTCGAGGTCCGATTTCATGCAAGCCCCCGCTTCTTCCTCTCCGCCATCCCTCGGCCGCACCGGCCTCTATGTGCTGCTGGCCGGCCAGTTGCTGCCGCAGATCGATTTTTCGATCGTCAACGTGGCGCTGCACCCGATCGAGCATTCCCTGCACGCCACGCCAGCCGAGCTGGAACTGATGGTGGCGGTCTATGGCGTGGCGTTCGCCGTCTGCCTGGCGATGGGCGGCCGGCTTGGCGACAACTTCGGGCGCCGGCGCGTGTTCAATGCCGGCGTGCTGCTGTTCGGCATCGCCTCGCTGCTGTGCGGTGTGGCAGGTTCGATGCTGGTGCTGCTCGGCGCCCGGCTGCTGCAGGGTGCGGCGGCCGCGCTGCTGGTGCCGCAAATCCTGGCCACGATCCACGTGGGCCTGCGCGGCCATGCGCATTCACGCGCGCTGGCGCTGTTCGCCTCGGTGGGCGGTGTCGCGTTCATCATTGGTCAGGTGCTGGGCGGCTTTCTGGTGGATGCCGATATCGGCGGCCTGGGCTGGCGCAACGCCTTTCTGATCAACCTGCCCGTGTGCGCGGCCATTTTGCTGCTGTCCCCGCGCGTGATTCCGGAAACGCGCCGCGACAACGCAGCGGGCATCGACGTACCCGGCACCACGCTGCTGGCGATGGTGATCCTGGCCATCCTGCTTCCGGTGGCGATGGGTCCAACGTTCCATTGGTCGTGGCCGTTGCTGGCGACGCTCGCGGCCGCGGCACCGCTGACGCTATGGCTCTGGCAGGTCGAAAAGCGCCAGGAACGGCGCGGCGTGCATCCGCTGCTGCCGCCTTCGCTGGTGCGGCTGCCGAGCCTGCGTTTCGGCTTCGTGGTGGCAATCCCGTTCTACGCGTGCTGGAGCGGCTTCATGTTCGTGCTCGCACTGGCCTTGCAAGGCGGCGGTAGCATGACGCCGACGATGGCCGGCAATACGTTCATCCCGCTGGGCGTGGCGTTTTCAGTGACTTCACTGCTGAGCCCGCGCGTGGTCAATCGTTGGGGACGCACGCGCGTGTTGCTGATGGGCTGTCTGGTGCAGATGGCCGGCATCGCGGCGCTGGCATGGACGCTGCGCCAGGTCTGGCCGCATCCCGATCTCGCCACACTGGCTGCGCCAACCATGCTGATTGGCATTGGCAATGCCCTGGTGGTGAGCTGCTTCTACCGTATTGGCCTGGCCGATATTCCGCACGACCAGGCTGGCGCCGGCAGCGCGGCGCTGGCGACGGTCCAGCAGGCTTCGCTGGGGCTTGGCTCCGCGCTGCTCGGCACCGTCTTCGCGCAGCAGCTCCATCACGGCCACAGCTACCTTGACGCCACGCTGGCCAGCCTGGCTACCGAGCTTTTGCTGATGGCGGCACTGGTAGCGGCGGCCTGGGTTTATCACATCCGGCACGGCCAGCCAGTGCTGGCCGCATGTGCCGCGTCTCCGGCTCAGTCGTCGTAGTTGGCCGGCAGTTCCGGGAACAGGACTTCCGTAAAGCCAAAGCGCGTGAAGTCCTTGATCCGCATCGGATACAGCACGCCGATCAGGTGATCGCACTCGTGCTGCACCACGCGCGCATGAAAGCCATCGGCCACGCGCTCGATCGGCTTGCCCAGCATGTCGAAGCCCGAATACTTCAGGCGCACATGGCGCGGCACCACGCCGCGCAGTCCGGGCACGGACAGGCACCCTTCCCAGCCGTCTTCCATTTCGTCGGACAGCGGCTCCAGCACCGGATTGATCAGCACCGTCTTTGGCACCATCGGTGCATCCGGGTAACGCGGATTGCGATCGAAGCCGAAGATCACCACCTGCAGGTCCACGCCGATCTGCGGCGCGGCCAGGCCGGCGCCGTTGGCATGTTCCATCGTGTCGAACATGTCATCGATCAGCAGCCGCAGCTCCGGCGTGTTGAACTGCGTCACAGGCCGCGCCTTCTGCAGCAGGCGCGGATCGCCCATCTTCAAAATGTCGCGGATCATTGCGATTCTCCGTTATCGGTGGCGCCGGCATCGGCCCCAGCATCGGCCAGCAGCTTCAGCATGCCGTCTTCGTCCAGCACCGGCACACCCAGCGCCTGGGCCTTTTCCAGCTTGCTCCCCGCCTCGGCGCCGGCCACCACGTAGTCGGTCTTCTTCGATACCGAGCCAGCCACTTTCGCGCCGGCGGATTCGAGCATTTCCTTGGCATCCTCGCGCGACATCGTCGGCAGCGTGCCGGTCAGCACGACGGTCTTGCCAGCCAGCGGCAGCGGCGCACGCGCCGTTGGTTCCGATTCGACCCAGTGTACGCCCGCGGCGCGCAGCTGTTCGATGACCTCGACGTTATGCGACTCCGCCAGAAAATTGGCGATCGATTGCGCCACGACGGGGCCAACGTCATTGACTTCGAGCAGCGCGGCTTCGTCGGCCACCAGCAGGTTGTCGAGCTTGCCAAAGTGCTTCGCCAGGTCCTTCGCCGTGGCCTCGCCCACATGGCGAATGCCCAGCGCGAAGATGAACCGGTTCAGCGTGGTCTCGCGGGACTTCTCGATGGCCTCCACAAGATTCGTGGCGGATTTGTCGGCCATGCGGTCCAGCGCGGCCAGCTTGGCCACGCCGAGCTTATAGAGATCGGCTGGCGTGCGGACGATGCCCATGTCCACCAGTTGCTCGACGATCTTGTCGCCCAGCCCGTCGATATCCATCGCCCGGCGTTGTGCGAAATGAATCAGCGCCTGCTTGCGCTGCGCCGCGCAGATCAGGCCGCCCGTGCAGCGGGCTATCGCCTCGCCTTCGAGCTTTTCCACGTGCGACCCGCACACCGGACACTCAACAGGCATCACAAACGCGCGCGCATCGGCAGGCCGGCGCTCCAGCACAACCGCCACCACTTCGGGAATCACGTCCCCAGCGCGGCGCACGATCACCGTGTCGCCAATATGCACGTCCTTGCGGCGAATCTCGTCCTCGTTGTGCAGCGTGGCGTTGGTCACCGTGACACCTCCGACGAACACCGGCGCCAGCCGCGCCACCGGCGTGATCGCACCGGTACGGCCGACCTGCACCTCGATGTCTTCGACGGTCGTCGTCATTTCCTGCGCCGGGAACTTGTGCGCCAGCGCAAAGCGCGGCGCGCGCGACACAAAGCCAAGCTGCTCCTGCTCGGGAATCGCGTTGACCTTGTAAACCACGCCGTCGATGTCGTACGGCAACTGGTCACGGCGCTCGCCGATATCGCGATAGAACGACAGCAAGCCCTGCGCGCCCTTGACCACGCGGCGCTCGTCGCAGACCGGCAGGCCCAGCTTGGCAAAGCCGTCCATCATCACACTGTGCGTGGGCGGCCGGTCGGCGCCCTGCAACTCGCCCAATCCGTACGCGAAGAACGACAGCGGCCGCTTGGCCGTGATCCGGGGATCGAGCTGACGCAGGCTGCCCGCCGCCGCATTGCGCGGATTGACGAAGGTCTTCTCGCCGGCCTCGGCCTGGCGCGCGTTGAGCTTGTCGAAGTCGGCGCGGTACATGAACACCTCGCCGCGCACTTCCAGCACGGCCGGCGCCTTGCCGCGCAGCTTCAGCGGAATGGCCTTGATGGTGCGGACGTTGGCGGTCACGTCCTCGCCCGTTTCGCCATCGCCGCGCGTGGCGGCCTGCACCAGCTTGCCGTCCTCGTAACGCAGCGACATCGCCAGGCCGTCGAACTTGAGTTCGCACGAGTATTCGACACCGCTGTCGGCCACGTCGGCGGCGCTGAACAGGTCTTCAGCCGGCGCGGCGACGGCACTCTTGCCCAGGCCCTGCGCGCAACGGCGATCGAAATTGACCACGTCGTCATCTTCGAAACCGTTATTCAGCGACAGCATCGGTACGCGATGGCGCACCGTGTCGAACGCGGCGAGCGGCGCTCCGCCCACGCGCTGCGTCGGCGAATCGTCGGTCAGCAGTTCGGGATGCTCGGTTTCCAGTGCCTGAAGTTCGCTGAACAGTGCGTCGTATTCCGCGTCGGGAATCGTTGGCGCGTCGAGCACGTAATACTGGTAGCTGTGGCGCTCAAGTTCGGCACGCAGCCATTGCACACGTTCGGCGGGCGACGCATCGGCCGGCAACGGGCCTGCGGGCGCGGAGGCCGGAGCCTGCGCGCCCTGATTCTTGGCGTTCATACAGGCTCCGTGATTAGACGCTGAACAGGCGTTGCGCCACCGGCGAACCGGCCGGCATGCCACGCGATTCCAGCTTCTCGTAGAGTTTTTCGAGCTGGGTGAAGATCGCGACGAACGACGCCTCCGTCAGCGGACGCATATTGTCGTCCACCAGTTGCGCACCCATGCGCTGCGCCAGGC
>DAIOET010000347.1:2980-4883 GCA_036746135.1 Cupriavidus sp. | reverse complement strand
GAACTGACGTCGTACCGGCCCGCCAAGATCTACGGCCTGTATCCGCGCAAGGGCACCATCGCGGTGGGCGCCGATGCCGATATCGTGCTGTGGGACCCATCGCGCAAGGTGCGCATCGCCAACAGCAACCTGCACCACGCGGTGGACTACACGCCGTACGAAGGTATCGAAGTCACCGGCTGGCCGATGACCACGTTCTCGCGCGGCGAAATGATCGTGCGCAACGGCGAATACCTGGAACCCACGGCCGGTCGCGGCAAGTTCCTGGAAGCGGGACAACCCGAACTCTGATAGCCCGACCAAGAACCGGATGAATTCCATGAACCTTCTGATCGTCAATCCGAACATCAGTGAGTCGGTAACCGACCTGATTCATGCGGAGGCCCAGCGCACGGCCTCGCTGGATACCCGCATCACGATGGCCACCGCCAGCTTTGGCGTGGCCTATATCGAGACCCGCTTCGAAGCCCTGGTGGGCGGTTACGCCACGGCCTGCGCCGCCGCCGAACACGCCGGCAGCTTCGACGGGCTGATCGTCGCCGCATTTGGCGACCCCGGACTCGCGGGCCTCAAGGAATTGTTCGACGTGCCCGTCGTCGGCATGACCGAAGCGGCGCTGGCCAGCGCCTGTCTGCTGGGGCAGCGCTTTTCGATCATCGCGATCTCGCATCGCATCGAGGCGTGGTACCGCGAATGCGTGGCGGCGAACGGGCTGGCTTCGCGGCTGGCGAGCATCCGCTCGCTGCAGTCGCCGTTGCGCGATATCGGCAGCGTCCAGCAGGATCATGCGGCCAGGCTGGAGGAAATGAGCCTGCAGGCCGTGCGCGAGGATGGCGCCGATGTCATCATCGTGGCCGGTGCGCCGCTGGCCGGCCTGGCGCGATCGCTGCAGGGCAAGATTCCGGTACCGGTAGTGGATGGCGTCAGCAGCGCCGTGCGGCATTGCGAATCGCTGGTGGCGCTGCGCGCGGGCAGTGCGCGCGAAGGCAGCTTCGCACGACCGCCGCAGAAGCCCAATGCAGGATTGCCGCCGACTCTGGCGCGGCTGCTGGCCTGACGCGATGAAAGCGGCCGTTCCTTCATGGGACGGCCCGATTTTTTCAGCGATTCAAACCGCTCTGCAGATTCAGCAGGTTTTGCGGCGCCACGCGGATCAAGCCACCTCGTGGACTATCGACATCGGCGATCAGCCCGAGCGAGAGCGCCACTGTCAGCGGCATAACCAGCAGCAGGCCAGTCTTCGGCCGCTCCGTCCGCGAGCCATACCCCTGCATCACGCTACTGAAGACCGCGATACCCACCATCAGCCCCCAGGCCGCCACCGGTATGCGATTCAGCCACGCAGCTTCCGCATAGCCTTGCGCATTGATGACATCGTTCATCCCGGACACCGCCAGGGCCGTGATGGGGCTGGGTGCCTTGCGTCCCGCGTCCCGCACGAGCTTCCACATGTCGTCTTCGATGCGCGACGTCGACGCTTCGATATCGCGCAACTCCGCGTCACTGGTCGCCTGGTAATACCGGATGCGTAGCGCCAGATAGCTGGCCAGTAGCGCTTTTGCCCTGTCCGATTCGCCGGATTCGAGGAAATCGGCCCGAAGGTATTCCGTGCCGATGGCGTTGGCTTCCTCTTCTTCCAGATTCTTCCGCTGGTCGTAGCGCCCCACCGCCATCGACAGCGAAAAACCGATCAAAAGCGCCAGCAGTGTCAGCGTCGCGCCCTGGATGATGCTGAAGTCATCACGGCTGTCAGCCGCGAGTGGCTTGATGCGGCGAAGCACCAACGCGCCGACTGCCGTGGCAATGGCCAGCAGCACCATCAGCACGACAAACAGTATCAATGGATGCCGTAGAAGCTGACCCATATGTCCTATCGTTCGCCGCGCCAGATTTCACAGCAGCG
>DAIOET010000347.1:0-2880 GCA_036746135.1 Cupriavidus sp. | reverse complement strand
CGTAGAAGCTGACCCATATGTCCTATCGTTCGCCGCGCCAGATTTCACAGCAGCGGCGGGCAAGCCGTCTCCATTGTCCGGGATTTGATTCTAGGAATCGCGGCGATCCATATGTGCGATATCCGTATTGAAGTTTTGCAAAGCCGATCTGAATTCTTTCGCAGACATGCCGGCCGTCGAACGTGTTGCGGCACGATAAGCCCCGTATCGGCCTATCCTGCTCCTGATTCGCACCACGGACTTTGAAACGGTAAATGGGTGAATCCTCCATCCCCATCGCGCAGAATCCATCACCCGGCGGTCTCCGGAACAGGGCGTGGCTCGTGCTCGCCAATCATCCGTACCGATTCGTGGCGGCGTCGTTCGGCCTCGCGTTCATCCTTCTGCTGCTGATACTCCTGCGCGGCCTGCTGCTTGCGCAGGATCGGGAGATCCAGTCCCTACGGCAGATTCAGGTCGTGCGCGCCGAGAGCATCCACGCGCTGGTGCACCTGGAATCGGAACGGATACTCAGCCTGCGCAACTACGCCGAGCATCTGTTTCAGAACCAGAAGGCATTGCCCGCCCCGCGCAATGCCGAAGGTATCCAGCCGGGTACTCAACCCGGCGCCCAGGTGTGGAGCCTTCCCGCGCACGATGCGGCCCCGATGTATCGCATCGCCCCCGATCTGCTGGCGGGGCTCGATGGCTTCTCGCACCGGAAATCCGATCTTCCGTCCGATATCGCCGTGGCCCGGGCGTTGAGTCATCTGCTGAGTGCGACGCCACAGACGGCGGACATCCGAAGACGTGTGCGCTACGTTTCCAGCAACGGCTTGCTCCTTTCGTACCCCGCCTTGCCGGAGCAGGCCGCTCTGGCAACGTTGCGGCGCGACGCCGCCGCGCCCTACTTTCAAGACAGCCTCCCATCGCGCAATCCGGAACGGCGCATTCGATACCGCATCGCCCCGGCAACGGGCGAGCCGGGGGATATCTCGTTGTTTCTGAGCGTTCCGGTTTATTTCGATAACGATTTCCGCGCGATGGTCATTCTGGAAATTCCGCGTCATACGCTCGATAGCCAGCTACGCAACGCGCCGTTTCCTGATGACGCGAGCTACCTGATCGACCGTACCGGCAGGCTCATCGGCGCGAGTGCCGACGATGTGCATCGTGGCGAAGCATTGCAGGACACACTGGCCGGCCACTGGACCCGCGAGACGATGGCATCGATCTTCGCCACCGAGGCGGGAACACTGACCGACGGCAATGGATACCACCTCATCTTCCGCCAGATCGGCTATGGGGAGTTGGCTCTGGTCGACGAGGTATCCAGCAGGGATCTGATGATGTCCAGCATGGCGCGTCTCAGCGGCGTCATCGGCGCCGGCGCCGCGGCGCTGATCGTTCTGTTGTGGGCAACGCTCGCGGTAGTGCGCAACCTGTTCCAGCACTATCGGGAGCGTGGCGAGGCATTGCGGACGCTGGCGGAGACCGACGCACTGACCGGCCTGGCGAATCGCCGCTCCTTTTCCGAGCGCTTCGCCGCGGAATGCGCGCACCGCACGGCGGATTCGCCGCCGATGTCGGTCATCATGCTCGACATCGACTATTTCAAGAAGATCAACGACCACTGGGGGCACGCAAGCGGCGACGTCGTGCTGCGCGCCGTGTCCGATGCGCTGCGCAAGAACATCCGCAAGAACGACCTTGCCGCGCGCCTGGGCGGAGAGGAGTTCGCGGTCCTGCTGCCAGGCGCCGGCGCGGATCACACAGCCGCCGTGGCGGAGCAGCTCAGGCTGATCATGAGCGCCTTGCGCTGCGAGCCTGCGGCCGATGCCCAAAGCAGCGAAACGATCCGCTTCACGGCATCGTTCGGGGTGGCAGAACTGGCGCCAGACGGTCCGGCAAAACTGGATGCATTGCTGATGCTGGCGGACAAGCGGCTCTACGACGCCAAGTCCGGCGGTAGAAACCGGGTGGTCTCAAGCTGAGCGGAAATGCCACTCGCGGCACACGGCGGGCGATGAGCAGCCATCGCTTGATTGTGCGCGATGCTACGCACAAACCGACCTCGCACGCCCCCTCTCCGGACTCTCCCTGATCGGCCGCAAACCCGCGCCAGCACTGGCTTTGCGGGTCATGACATGGGCCGACATAATTGCCACATGGCGCCCTGCCCGATCGCCCCCTACAGTTGGCTCACCGACGCACAACGTCACCGCTCAACAGACAGGACGATCATGCAAAACCTCCACAAAATCGCACTCCTTGCCACGGTCTTCATCGTGGGCGTATCGCTGGTAGAGGCCTACTTCCTGGCACGCAAGGCGCGCCAGCAAGGCAAGACCTACCCCTGGCATGAAATGGGCCTGTCGCTGGCCGACATGGTTGGCCGCAAGCTGTTTGCGCTGCTGCCGCTGTCGCTCGCCACACCGATCTTCGCGTTCGCCTGGGACCATCGGATCTTCACGGTCGAAATCAACAGCGCGCTTGCGGTGCTGCTGCTCTTCATCGGCCAGGAGTTCTGCTACTACTGGTACCACCGCGCGTCGCACCGCATCCGCTTCTTCTGGGCCACCCACGCGGTACACCATTCGCCCAATGAGCTGACGCTGGGCACCGCGTACCGCCTGGGCTGGACCGGCAAGATCACGGGCACCGCCATCTTCTTCGCACCGCTGGTTTTCCTGGGTGTTCGTCCGGAAGTCGTACTGGCCACGCTGAGCCTTAACCTGCTGTACCAGTTCTGGCTGCATACCACCTGGATTCCCAAGCTGGGCTGGCTCGAATATGTGTTCAACACCCCGTCGGCCCACCGCGTGCATCACGCTTCGAACCTGGACTACCTGGATGCCAACTACGGCGGCGTGCTGATCATCTTCGACCGCCTGTTCGGCA
>DAIOET010000346.1:3432-4905 GCA_036746135.1 Cupriavidus sp. | reverse complement strand
AGCGCAAGGAAATCCGCCAGGGCATCGCCTGCGTCAAGCACCAGAACATGTCCGGCTCGGACATCGGTGACGACCACAAGGAATACTTCAGCGGCGACGCTGCGCTGAAGGCGGCAGGCAAGGACAACACGATGAATCAGTTCTGATTCGTGCTGCTGGAATGAAAAACGCCAACCCTTCGCAGGGTTGGCGTTTTTCTTTGTTGTGACAGGCGCTGCGGTTCAGTCCTCGCGCAGGCGCAGCGCTGCCAGTGTCAATGGTTTCGCCACCATTGTGGTAGCCAACGCCATTAGCAACAGGCCAGAGAAGGCGGCGGTGCTGATCAGCCGGTTTTCCAGCAGGATTGCCAGAACCACCACTTCCATCAACCCCTTGGTTTGAGCCAGCGCGCCCACGGTCCACGCATCGCGCCGTCCAAGACCAGCCCAACGCGCGGGCAATGCGGTCCCCGCCATCTTGCCGATCACAGCCACGACCGTCGTCAATGCAAAAACCATCAACGCATCGCTTCCTGCCGCATTGAGGTCCGTCCGCAGGCCCGTCATCAGGAAGAAGAATGGCATCAACACCACAACGGTGGTGGGTTCGAGCCGAGCCTCCAGATCAACAGCAACGCGGTGCGGTACGACCACGCCTGCCAGAAAACCGCCGAGGATGTAGTGCAGGCCGATGAGTTCAGATACGCAGGCCGACGCAAAGATCAGCAGCACCGCAGCCGCGAGCCGCGCGTCGCCCGCGTTCAATGTCGGTAGCCAGCGCGCCAACAGCGGCCTCACGATGACGAACATGGCCGCCACATAGATGGCACCGCCGATGGCCAGTCGCAGTGGGTCTTGCGCTGCCTGCCCGGTACTGGCCAGGATGCACGACAGCACGATCCAGATCGCCGCATCGCTGACCGCTGAACACGCCAGCGCAAGGCGGCCGGCTGTTGTATTGGTCATGCGCATCTCGCGCAGAATGGCACCGAGCACCGGGAGCGCGGTCACTGCCATCGACACACCCACCGCGATCGCAAACTGCCAACGCGTGGCCAGCTCACCGGCCAACGCCGGTTGCCATCCGACCAGCAGCCAACCCGCTCCTAAGCCCAGTACGAACGGGACCGTCACGCAGCCGACCGCGGCGCTGACCGCGATACGTCTTAGCCCGGTCGATTCGGCACCGCTGATATGCAGGCCGGACAGAAATGCGAAAAGCACTACCGCCAGCCATTGCAGGCCCATCAATGGCGCCAGTTTCTGCGGGCCAAACAGCGCGTGCCAATGCTCCGGCCACAGCGCTCCCAGCAAGGACGGCCCCAGCACAATGCCGCCGAGGATCTGCATGACCACCAGGGGAACGATCCTTCCAAGGCGGAACGCGCGCCAGAGGATCAACGGTGTGGCCACAACCAGGCATGCCTGGACAAAAAAGATCGCAACTGGAGATATGGCGGACGAATTCATGGCATTCCTGCACCGACGCGGGGGC
>DAIOET010000346.1:0-3332 GCA_036746135.1 Cupriavidus sp. | reverse complement strand
GGGCGTTGCGGCAGGTAATGACCGACCTAAGCTGGCGACCGACGACCGCTAGCGGTGCAGTCAAAGCCCGACGTTGCTCGCGTGCGATTTTCAGACGCTATTTTCAGCCGCTACTTCGCCGGCAGCAGCGACCTGCCCATTTCGATCGTACGAACCTCATACCCCAGCTCGCTGTACAGGTGGCGCGCTCCCTCATTGAACGCCCACACTACTAGCCTGATATCCGTCGCGCCTTGATCGCGAGCCCATCTCTCTGTCTGAGCCATTAGCGCACGACCGATACCTTGGCCGTGCATGTTTTCGCACACGCAGACCGAGCCGATGCGGCCGATCGTCGCTGGCTGTAGAAGCGGACTATTCAACGTCGTGATCTGCACCGTTATGAATCCAACTGCGACCTGCCCTTCTTCGGCGAGGAAAGCCGCGTGCTTTTCCCCCTGGAGGCTCGGCAACCAATGCGACGCATCGCGCATGGCATCCGTAGTCGCCTCCGTATAGATGTCGGGATGTTGCCCGTGATGGATCGCATTGAGAAGTTGGCCAAGCACGCAAATGGTTTCCAGATCTTCCACGCCAGCGCGGCGGTAGGTGACGGCATTTGTCACGGCGTCATGCGCCCAACGCCCGATCCAGGGCAGCTTGGAGCGCGGCACCATCCAGATCCTGGCCGATCAGCACGATACGGGTACCCTTCGTCTCGTCAACGCGCCAGGCGCGGTCGAAATAGCTGTCGAAGCGTTGGCCCACGCCATGCAGCACCAGCCGCATTGGCTTGCCGGGCAGCGCGGCAAAGCCCTTGACGCGATAGATCGTGTGACCGGCCACCAGCTTTTGCAGCGCCGTCACCAGTGCGTCGCGTTCGACCGTGCCGGCTTCCACCACGACGGAGTCAAACTCATCGTGATGGTGGTCAGCGTGATCCGGATCGTAGGCGTTGCCGTGGTGATCGACGCGCAAGTGGATCGTTTCCTCTGAAGCCCGGTTCAGCCCCAGCAAGCTGTTCACATCGAGCGAGCCGGCCTGCGCTGGCACAATCTTGACCTCTGCCGGAATCTCGGGACGTACCAGCGCTTCCACGGCCGCAATCTGGGCGGCGTCCATCAGGTCAATCTTGTTCAGGATGACCAGGTCGGCACTGGCCAACTGGTCTTCGAACAGCTCGTGCAGCGGCGACTCATGATCGAGATTCGGATCGGCGCGGCGCCGTTCGTCAACGGCCAGCGGATTCGCCGCGAACTGTCCTGCCGCCGCGGCGGGACCATCGACCACGGTCACCACCGAATCCACGGTGAAGGCATTGCGGATGCTGGGCCAGTGGAACGCCTGCACCAGCGGCTTGGGCAGTGCCAGTCCCGACGTCTCGATCAGCACGTGGTCGATCTGGTCGCGGCGCTCCAGCAGTTGCTCCATCACGGGGAAGAACTCTTCCTGCACGGTGCAGCACAGGCAGCCGTTGGCCAGTTCGTAAAGCTGGCCAGTCGGCTCGCCGGCGTCGTCGCAGCCGATGCCGCAGCCCTTCAGGATCTCGCCGTCGATGCCGAGTTCGCCGAACTCGTTGACGATCACCGCGATGCGGCGGCCGTTGGCGTTGTCGAGAATATGGCGCAGCAAGGTGGTCTTGCCGCTGCCGAGAAAGCCGGTGACGATGGTGGCGGGAATCTTCGAGGTATGCATGGAATCCTCACTACGAAAAATTTGTCTTGCGAAACAGATGGAGGTCTAGCGGACAAGCCGTCGCCATCCCACGACGACGCCACTGACCGACATCACGAGGCCGACGATGGAAAGCGCCCAGACGACGATGTCCCATCCGGGACGGTTCTGCGTCAGGGTCACGAAGTCATAGCTGTGTACCGCGTTGAACAACCAGCGATATAGCCGCCGGCTGTCGTCGCTGCGGCCGATGACCTGGCCGGTCGCCGGGTCGATATAGGCCCAGGTGCTGTCCCGATCATCGAAGCCCACGCGCAGCACCGGAAACCGGCGCGCATGGTGGTGGCTGTACCAGTAGGCGTCGGGCTCGGTCTGAACGAGTTGCGAGACGATCCGCGCGTCCGGCAGCAACGTCGCGGCCGTGCGCGCCAGCTCGGCGCCATCCCATTGCATGGCCGCGCCGTGGTGCGGATCGACGGCCCGAACAGCCCCGTCGGCGGCGGACACCAGCAACACCGGCCTGCCGCCCACCCACGTCATGCGTGCTTCGCGCGCGCCCTCGCCTAGCGTCTGCCAGGCCGGAGCCGGAAACGATGCCGACGTATGCCCGGCATAGCGCTGCAGCGCCGCCCCGTCGAAGCCGCGTCCGTTGAACCACTGGTTCGGATTGACCGACAGCCAGCCCGAGATCAGCCAGCACAGCAGGAATAGCGCACCGGCCAGCCCCGCCACGTGGTGCCAGGCCATCCAGCCGTGATACGGTGACGTACCGTCCATGCTGCCGTGGGCAAAGCGGCGCCGCACGCGCAGCCGCAGCCAGCCGATCCAGATCCCCGTGATCGCCACCACCACGCAAGGCCCCGACGTCCACAGCACCACCTGGCGCCATAGCGGCGGGTCCTTGCGGATAGGCGTGAAGTACAGCCAGTGCGGCACCGAACCCAGCCAGTTCCAGAAACGCTCGGCGCGGTGGGTATCACGCATGACCTCGCCGGTTCGGGCCGACACGTAAAGCTCGGTGCCAAGGCCATCGTCGATGGCGATCCGGTGCAGCGGGCGCCAGGCATTGAGGCCGTTCGGCACGGTCCACTGGTCGCGCTCGGCCGTCTCCAGCCATTGCGCGGGCTTGCCGGCGAAGCGCTGCGCGGTGGCCTGCGCCGTGGCGGCATCGACCTGCGCAATCACCCGGCCGTCGATGGCAGACACCGTATGTGGCCGGCCCTTGCCATCGACCATGCGATAGACCGGCAGGTCGCCCGCCATCTCCAGCCGCAGGCTGCGCGGGAAGGCATCGAGCCCGGCCGCCGCCATCGCCGCATCGGGCGTGACGGCCAGGCGCGCCGTATCGATGCGCGGCAGCCCGGCCAGCCGTTCGGTATCGGTCAGCGCCGGAAAGCCCACGTACATCATGACCAGCCCGGAGCCAAACCACATCGCGATCAGCAGACAGCCGGCGATGCCCATCCACCGATGGATCAGGTACAGCCAGCGTTTCAGCCTGAGCTTGCGCCACACGGCCGGGCCTCAGAAGTAGAAGTTGGCCGACAGCTCCGCCGAGCGCGGACGCCCGAGCAACCACTGCTGGCCGCCGTTCGAGAACGATTCGGCGTAGTCGCGGTTGAACAGGTTGTAGACGCGCAGCGTCAGCGCCGCCTGCTTCGACACGCGCCACGACAGCG
>DAIOET010000345.1:3830-4928 GCA_036746135.1 Cupriavidus sp. | reverse complement strand
AATTGCTTAGCCAAAAGATCGCCGCTATTCTACCGTGCCGCACCGCACTTTCGCTCAGCGGCTGTTCCAAATTATTGTTCAGACATGTCCTTGCCCGAAGCGCCTGACGCGTCGCAACCTGCGCTGGCCCAGACTCCCCAGACTGACTCATCCCCGGCCCAGAGCCAGCCAGCGGCTGACCGCCCTGCCGTGCGGACGGTCTTTATCGTTTCCGATGGCACCGGCATCACCGCCGAAACATTCAGTCACTCGATTCTTGCGCAATTCGAAATGCGCTTTCGCAAAGTACGAATGCCTTTCGTCGATACGCCGGATAAGGCTCATGTCGCCGTCAGCAAGATCAATGAGGCGTTCTACAACGAGGGCGTGCCTCCGATCGTCTTCACCACCCTCGTCAACGCCGAATCGAACAAGGCGATGCGCCGGGCCAAGGCGATGATCCTGGATATGTTCCAGACCTTCATCGAACCCCTGGAGAAAGAACTGGGACTGAAGTCCACGCATGCGATCGGGCGCTTCCACCAGAACGCCGATACCGAGGCATACAAGAACCGGATCGAAGCCATCAATTTTTCGCTGGCGCATGATGACGGCCAGTCACATAAAAACCTGGAAGACGCCGATGTGATCCTGGTGGGTGTGTCGCGCAGCGGCAAGACGCCTACCAGCTTGTACCTGGCCATGCAGTATGGACTCAAGGCCGCCAACTATCCGCTGATTCCGGACGATTTCGAGCGCGGCCGCCTGCCTTCGGCGCTCTACGCCTTCAAGCCCAAGATCTTCGGGCTGTCGATCGATCCGCAGCGACTGACCGAAATCCGCAACGAGCGCCGCCCGGGCAGCAAGTATGCGGCGATCGAAAACTGCCGTTATGAGGTCAATGAGGCAGAGGCCATGATGCGCCGCGAAGGCATCAAGTGGCTGTCCTCGACGCACAAGTCGATCGAGGAGATCGCCACCACGATTCTTCAGGAAATCAAGATCGACCGGGACAACTACTGACGCACGGTGTTTTGAGAATCGTCTTCTAGGCACGTGATGGCCTGGGATGGAATATGACGTCATCGACGTGACGTCTCCATGCCATGACCATCACTA
>DAIOET010000345.1:2204-3730 GCA_036746135.1 Cupriavidus sp. | reverse complement strand
TCGACCGCATGGATGAGAGGTTCGACCGTATGGACGAAAAGTTCGAGCGTATGACCGACGCCCTGCTCCTGCTGGTCGGCAAAAAATCCACGCCCGCCAACACCCCCGCTGCCACAACCAGGGAAAGCCGGTCGCGCTAGCGGCTCACGACTTCATGTCGATCGGCGTTGCCGCACCGTTTCAAACAGGCACACGGCAGTTGCAGCCGCCACATTCAGCGACTCCAGCCCGCCCGGCTGGGGAATGCCGACCGTGCGCGATACGCGTGCCATCCAGTCCGGGCTCACCCCTGCGCCTTCGTTTCCGACCACCCAGCCCACCGGTTGCCGAAGGTCAGTGTCGAACACTGCGGCATCGGCATGCGACGACGTCGCCAGCAGTGGAACGGCCAGTCGGGTGGCGAGCATGTCCAGCGTGCAATGCTCGACGATATTGAGATGGAAATTCGCGCCCATGCCGGCACGCAGCGTCTTAACCGACCATGCAAACGCGCATCCCGTCGTGAGGAACGCATGGGGAATGCCTGCAGCCGCGGCACTACGTAGAATCGATCCGACGTTGCCCGCATCCTGAACGCCGTCGAGGATGATGCAGTCGGTATCGATCTTCGCGGGCAAATGCCCGGCTGGTGTATCGATGACGAACAGCAGGTCGATGCCATTCGCCACGCTACTGATCTGGGTGAACAGCGCATCCGCCAGCACGACAACGCGCTCAGGCTCGATCCAGTCCAGCAACGGGCGTACTTCGGCGTGATCGTAGTGGCGTTCGCCTACCACGCACGATGCGGGTTGCCCCAATGCGTCCACGTACGCTTGCGCCAGATGCACGCCATCGAGCACGGACTGGCCGGACTTACGGCGTTGATGGGTCGACCCGGTCAGGGCCTTCAACTGCTTGAACAGCGCGTTGTCGCGCGAAGTGACGTGCTTCAAAGCGTTGTCGTTGTAGAGAGCTTAGAAAGGTGGCGCTTCTTGCACCGCGCCGCTCAGCCGCTCCAGCGCCACGCGTACCGGCGCGAACGACCGCCGGTGATGCGGCGTAGGGCCATGACGCTCGAGCGCCGCAAAGTGCTGGGGCGTTGGGTAGCCAAAATGTGAATCGAAGCCGTATTCAGGATACTGCTGGTGCAATTCCAGCAGGTTGCGGTCGCGCGCTACCTTTGCGAGGATCGACGCTGCCGAAATCGCACGCACCTTGGCGTCGCCCTTGACGATAGCTTCCACCGGAAACGCAACCTGCGGGCAACGGTTTCCGTCGACCTGCACGAGGTCGGGAATGACACCGCTGGCCGCCAGCCCCTGGACGGCGCGTTGCATGGCGAGCATCGACGCGTGGAGGATGTTGATCGAATCGATCTCCTCCACCGTTGCGAACGCTATGTGCCAGCCCAATGCCCGCTCACAGATCCGGTCGAACAGCACCGCTCGCTTCTCGGCCGTCAGGATTTTCGAGTCGGCCAGTCCACGAATCTGGCGGTCCGGATTCAACACGACTGCTGCCGCGTACACCGGACCTGCCAGCGG
>DAIOET010000345.1:0-2104 GCA_036746135.1 Cupriavidus sp. | reverse complement strand
GCCAGCGCCTCTGGCGTGGCATCGTCCTGCAGCAACTCGGGCACCACAAAGCGCCCTGAAAGAATATTAGGCAGCCCCACGTAAGGCAGGTAGCCCTGCCGCTTCATGATCTGCGCGGTCAGCCAGGGCACCTTGTACGAGATCACCATTGGTTTCTTGTACAACGCGGCCTCCAGCGTCGCTGTGCCGCTGGCCAGCAGTACAACATCCGCCGACTCCATCGCCAGATGCGATTGACCATCCACAATCGTGAGGTCGATCTCAGGATGTTGCGCGTGCAATTCTTCGACGATGGCGTGCAGCGAGGCATTGGCTGCCGGAAGCACAAAGGCGAGATTGCCGTCCATCCGATGCATGCGCGCCATTGCCTCGAAGAACGTAGCGCCCAGGTTGCGGACTTCCGACTGCCGGCTGCCGGGCAGCACCGCCACGATGCGCTTGCCTTCCGGCAGACCCAGTTTCACGCGCGCGCCTGCCACGTCGGGCACCATCGGAATCACATCTGCCAGTGGATGACCCACGTACGTCGCGGGAATACCGGCCTTGGCGTAGATTTCCGGCTCGAACGGGAACAGGCAGAGGATGTGGTCCACCGCCCGCGCAATCGTGCGGATACGACCGCCGCGCCACGCCCAGATCGATGGACTGACAAAGTGCACAACGGGAATTCCCGCGCGCCGCAGCGGAACTTCGAGACCGAAATTGAAATCCGGCGCATCCACGCCAATAAAACACAGCGGCGGACGGGCCAGCAACTGATCACGAATCGCGCGACGAGTGGCCAGAATCTCTCGCAGCGATCCAAGAACTTCGACATAGCCGTTGACGGACAGCGTCTCCATCGGCCAATGCGAAACGAACCCCTGCGCCATCATGCGGCGTCCGCCAATTCCGGCGTAGTCCACCGATTCGCCTAGCCGCGCGTGCAATCCTTCAAGCAATAGCGAAGCCAGCAGATCGCCCGATGCCTCTCCGGCAACCATTGCGATCGTGCCGCGCTTGTTTACATGGGCCACCGCTTCAGCGGGAAGCGCGGCCTGCATGGCTGCCTCGACCATGTCTGGCTTGCTTTCAGCGTACGATGCCGCGCTGCGTCGCGGCGAGGAAGTCGACGAACGACTGCAGTGGCGCCGCCGTGGTGGCGTCGGACTGGCCCAGCAATGCCACGATTTCCTGTCGGGCAACGTCGAAGCTCAGGTCCGACTTGTACAGCAGCTTGTAAGCCTGGCGCAGCGCCGCGATCTGGCCAGCGTCAAAACCACGCCGGCGCAGCCCTTCCACGTTGATGCCGTGCGGCGTCGCCTTGTTGCCGCTCTTGTCGCTGGCCGCGATCACGAACGGCGGCACATCCTGCACCAGCGCCGACGCGCCGCCCAGCATGGCATGGGCACCAATTCGCACGAACTGGTGCACGCCGCTCATGCCGCCAAGAATTGCCCAGTCGCCCACTTCCACGTGGCCGGCAATCTGCGCATTGCTGGAGAACACTGTGTGGTTGCCCACCTGGCAGTCGTGCGCGATATGCACGTACGCCATGATCCAGTTGTCGTTACCCAGGCGGGTCAGCCCGCGGTCTTGCACCGTGCCCGTGTGGATCGTGGTGAATTCACGAATCGTATTGCGGTCGCCAATTTCGAGCCGGGTCGGCTCATTGGCATATTTCATGTCCTGCGGCACGCCACCCACAGAGGCATACGGCCCGATGCGGTTGCCTTCACCAATCGTGGTATGACCCTCGACCGTGGTGTGCGAGCCGATCCGCGTGCCGCTGCCAATCCGTACGTTCGGACCGACGATCGAAAACGGGCCGACTTCCACATCGGCGCCAAGTTCAGCCTTCGGGTCGACCAGTGCGGTGGGATGGATTTGCGTCATACGTCCTGTCCTGTGCTTTCAGTTCTGCTCGGTATCGGAAGGATCAGGCCTCGGCCTGCTTGACCGTGCACATCAGCTCGGCTTCGCAAGCGACTTCGCCATCTACAGTGGCGCTGGCCTTGAACTTCCAGATACCGCGGATGTAGCGTTCCACGGTGACGTTCAGATGCAGTTGATCACCGGGATACACCACGCGCTTGAAGCGTGCGCCGTCGATGCCGACGAAGTA
>DAIOET010000344.1:0-4930 GCA_036746135.1 Cupriavidus sp. | reverse complement strand
TGGCCGAGATCGAATTCGATCCGGAAACGTACCAGCCGCTGCAGCCGTACAAGCCGGCCGCCTCGCGCGCCCAGATCGAGAAAGCCATCTCGATGCTGAACCAGGCCGAGCGTCCGCTGATCGTCTGCGGCGGCGGTGTGATCAACGCCAACGCCGACGAGCTGCTGGTCGAGTTTGCCGAACTGGTCAACGTGCCGGTCGTGCCGACCCTGATGGGCTGGGGCGTGCTGGCCGACGACCATCCGCTGCAGGCCGGCATGGTGGGTCTGCAGACCTCGCACCGTTACGGCAATGCCACGATGCTGGCATCGGACTTCGTGATGGGTATCGGCAACCGCTGGGCCAACCGCCACACGGGCAGCATCGATGTCTACACCAAGGGCCGCAAGTTCGTGCACGTCGATATCGAGCCCACGCAGATTGTCCGCGTGTTCGGCCCGGACCTGGGCATCGTTTCCGACGCCAAGGCGGCGCTGGAACTGTTCGTCGAAGTCGCCCGTGAAATGAAGATGGCCGGCCGCCTGCCGTGCCGCAAGGCCTGGGTGGCCGACGTGCAGAAGCGCCGCCGCACGATGAAGCGCAAGAGCGACTTCGACAACGTGCCGGTCAAGCCGCAGCGCGTGTACCGCGAGATGAACCAGTACTTCCCGCGCGACGTACGCTACGTGAGCACGATCGGCCTGTCGCAGATCGCCGCCGCGCAGTTCCTGTCGGTGAACCAGCCGCGCCACTGGATCAACTGCGGCCAGGCCGGCCCGCTGGGCTGGACGATTCCCGCCGCGATCGGCGTGAAGACCGCCTCGCCGAACTCGGACATCGTGGCCATCTCGGGTGACTACGACTTCCAGTTCATGATCGAGGAACTGGCCGTGGCCGCGCAGTTCAAGGTGCCGTACATCCACGTGGTGGTGAACAACTCGTACCTGGGCCTGATTCGCCAGGCACAGCGCAACTTCGAGATGGACTACTGCGTGCAGCTGGCGTTCGACAACATCAACGCGCCGGAGCTCGAAGGCTATGGCGTGGATCACGTGAAGGTGGTCGAAGGTCTGGGCTGCAAGGCGATCCGCGTGTTCAAGCCCGAAGACATCGCGCCGGCCTTTGCCGAAGCGCGTGACCTGATGGCCGAGTTCTCGGTGCCGGTGGTGGTCGAGGTGATCCTGGAACGCGTGACCAATATCGCGATGGGTACCGAGATCGACAACATCAACGAGTTCGAGCCGATCGAGGATCTCGAAGACACCGAAGTGGCGATCCTCACCGAAGAGACCGTCACCGCGTAAGTCTCAGCCGTCCACCGCAGCAAGCCACCCCGCTCTTCGCGCGAGCGGGTGTGGCGGCGTTTTCCCTACACCGAGAGAGACCATCACAATGCCAAAGCTCGCAGCCAACCTGACGATGCTGTTCAACGAAGTGGGCTTCCTGGACCGCTTCGAGGCCGCCGCCCGCGCCGGATTCCGTGGCGTGGAGTTTCTGTTTCCGTACGCCTTCCACGCCGATCAGATCGCAGACCGCCTGAGCCGCTTCCAGCTGGACCTGGTGCTGCACAACCTGCCGGCCGGCAAGTGGGAAGCCGGTGAGCGCGGCATCGCGTGCCACCCGGATCGCGTGGGCGAATTCCAGGACGGCGTGGGCGAAGCCATCAAGTACGCGAAGGTGCTGGGCGTGCGTCAACTGAACTGCCTGGTCGGCATCCTGCCCCAGAACGTCAAGCGCGAGCAGGCCAACGAAACGCTGGTCGAGAACCTGCGCTTCGCCGCCAACGCGCTGGCCAAGGAACAGATCGATCTGCTGGTCGAGCCGATCAACACGTTCGACATTCCCGGCTTCTTCCTGTCCCGCACGCAGCAGGCCGTCGATTTGATCGGTCAGGTCAACGCGCCCAATCTCTACGTGCAGTACGACATCTATCACATGCAGCGCATGGAGGGCGAGATCGCCAACACGATCCGCGCCAACCTGCCGAAGATCCGCCACGTGCAACTGGCCGACAACCCGGGCCGCAACGAGCCGGGCACCGGCGAACTGAACTACCAGTACCTGTTCCGCTTCCTCGACGAGATCGGCTACCAGGGCTGGATCGGCTGCGAATACAAGCCGAAGACCACGACCGAAGCCGGCCTCGGCTGGCGCGCCACGCACGGCGTTTGAACGGCAAAGAATGACTCCCCTCTCCCGTACACGGGAGAGGGGGAGAAAACAAACTCATTTGAACACTTGAACTCCTGGAGACAAACATGGCAAACCAACGTAACGTCGGCTTTATCGGTCTGGGCATCATGGGCGCGCCGATGGCGGGCCATCTGCGTGCCGCTGGCCACACGCTGTTCGTGCATGACGTCAACCCCGCTCCGCAAGCGCTGGTCGATGCCGGCGTAACCGTCTGCACCAGCGCCGAGGAAGTTGCCAAGCGTGCCGATATCGTGATCGTGATGGTGCCGGACACCCCGCATGTGGAAGCCGTGCTGTTCGCCGACAAGGGTGTCGCCGCTGCGTTCAAGACCGCCGGCAAGGATGCGACCTACGGCAAGATCGTGGTCGACATGAGCTCGATCTCGCCGATCGCCACCAAGGACTTTGCCGCGCGCATCAACAAGCTTGGCGCGTCTTACCTCGATGCACCGGTGTCGGGTGGCGAAGTCGGTGCCAAGGCCGCATCGCTGACGATCATGGTGGGTGGTCCGTCGGAAGCATTCGACGAAGTAAAGCCGCTGTTCGACCTGATGGGCAAGAACATCACGCTGGTCGGTGGCAATGGCGATGGCCAGACCACCAAGGTGGCCAACCAGATCATCGTGGCCTTGAATATCCAGGCCGTTTCCGAAGCGCTGCTGTTCGCGTCGAAGGCTGGGGCCGATCCGGCCAAGGTGCGTCAGGCGCTGATGGGTGGCTTTGCCGCGTCGCGCATCCTGGAAGTGCATGGTGAGCGCATGGTCAAGCGCACGTTCGACCCGGGCTTCCGCATCGAGCTGCACCAGAAGGACCTGAACCTCGCGCTGCAAGGTGCGAAGGCGCTGGGCGTGTCGCTGCCGAATACGTCCACCGCACAGGAACTGTTCAATGCCTGCGCGGCCAACGGCTTTGGCAAGCTCGATCACTCGGCGCTGTGCCGTGCCATCGAGATCATGTCGAACCACGAGATCGCCAAGGGCGGCAAGTAAGTTCATATGCAGCATCGCAGCCGCCGCGCGTGTGCGGCGGCTGCATCGTCTTTCCCAAGCATTCCTCAGGATTCGCATGTTTGCCACCGACGCCAACGCCGCGCTGCTATCGCCCCAGCGCCCTTCCGACTACCGTAACCCCGCGCAGGCCCGAACGTTGCTGCGCGACCTGTTCGACACGGCCGTGGCGGCCGTGAGCGCCAGCCATTGCCTGCCGCCGCACCTGCCGCAACCGCCGAAGGGGCGCACCGTAGTCATCGGTGCGGGCAAGGCTGCCGCCGCGATGGCGCAGACGCTGGACGCGCACTGGCAAGGCGAACTGTCGGGACTGGTGGTAACGCGCTATGACCATGGCGCGATCTGCCAGCGCATCGAGGTGGTAGAAGCCGCGCATCCCGTACCCGATGCAGCGGGCCAGCAGGCCGCGC
Source organism: Cupriavidus sp. (assembly GCA_036746135.1). Lineage (GTDB taxonomy): Bacteria > Pseudomonadota > Gammaproteobacteria > Burkholderiales > Burkholderiaceae > Cupriavidus. Next base: position 1,341 of record DAIOET010000344.1, on the reverse strand, counting down.
AGCGCATGGTGGAACTGGTACAAGGCCTGACTGCCGACGACCTTGTGCTTTGCCTGATTTCCGGTGGTGGCTCAGCATTGCTGGCCGCACCGGCCCCGGGCATCACGCTGGCCGACAAGCAGGCCGTGAACAAGGCGCTGCTGCGCAGCGGCGCCAGCATCGGCGAGATGAACTGCGTGCGCAAGCATCTGTCCGCGCTCAAGGGTGGACGGCTGGCCCTGGCCTGCGCACCGGCGCGCGTGGAAACACTGCTGATTTCCGATATTCCCGGCGATGATCCGACGCTGATCGCCAGCGGCCCGACGCTGCCCGATGCCACCACCTGCGCCGACGCGCTCGCGGTCATCGCCAAGTACAACATCGACGTGCCGGCCAACGTGCGCGCGCATCTGGAATCCGGTGCCGGCGAAACGCCCAAGCCCGGCGACGCACGCTTCGAAGGCCATCGCAGTGTCACGCTGGCCAGCGCGCAGCAATCGCTGGAAGCCGCTGCCGCCCGCGCCCGCGAACTGGGCCTGACCGCGCATATCCTGTCCGACAGCATCGAGGGCGAAGCCCGCGACGTGGCCGAAGTGCATGCCGCCATCGCCCGTCAGGTTGCGGCGTATGGCCAGCCGTTCCAGAAGCCATGCGTGATCCTGTCCGGTGGCGAGACCACGGTCACGGTGCGCGGCAATGGCCGTGGCGGCCGCAATGCCGAGTTCCTGCTGTCGCTGGCCGTGTCGCTCGACGGCCTGCCCGGTGTGCATGCGATTGCGTGCGATACCGATGGCATCGACGGCTCCGAAGACAACGCCGGTGCGCTGCTGGACCCCGACACGCTGACGCGCGCCGCCGCGCGAGGCCTGTCGGCCCGTGCGCATCTGGACAACAACGATGGCTACGGCTTCTTTGCCGGGATCGACGACCTGATCGTCACCGGCCCGACGCGTACCAACGTCAACGATTTCCGCGCGATCCTGATCGTCTGAACCAGACGCTCATCGATCGGCAACGCAGCATAAAGAGGATGGAGAAGGAGACTTTCATGAGACGCCAGCGCAAAGCCAAGATCGTCGCCACCCTGGGCCCGGCCAGTTCGGACATCGCGGTGATCCGCCAGCTGTTCGATGCCGGAGCCGACGTGTTCCGCCTGAACTTCAGCCACGGCACGCACGATGATCACCGGGCCCGCTACGACGCCGTGCGGCGGGTGGAGGCCGAGACGGGCCGACCCATCGCGATCCTGGCCGACCTGCAGGGCCCCAAGCTGCGCATCGGCACGTTCGCCGTGGGCAAGGTGGCCGTGCGCGCCGGCGATACGTTCGTGCTGGACAGCGACCCGACCCCTGGCGACGCCAC
>DAIOET010000343.1:0-4948 GCA_036746135.1 Cupriavidus sp. | reverse complement strand
TCGAATGCTAGTCCGGACGATACGCACGGCATGGATCCCCCTGGCAATTGCCAGCTATTTGGTACTGGTGCCAGGTGTGGTCGTAGCGGCGTTATTCCTGCTGCTGCGACCCAATATCGTGGCGCAGGTCTGCGACCGGCCCGAAATGAAGTTTGCCGGCACGGATTATCGGATCGAAACCTGCATAACCAGCGACTTCGATACCCGCCAGAAAATCATTCGTCTGCGCATTTACGACCGTGGAGGCCGTCAATTACTAGCGCACCGGCGCTTTATCTTCCTGATGGACTACACCTTGGGCGAGATCGAGTACCTGGAGAACGGCATCCGTTACACCGACGCCACAAAGACTCAGAACATCGACCTCCCGGAAGAAAAATTCCTGCGGTTTCCACCATCTCACTGGGACTGGCTGACTGCCAACCTGGTCCGCCTGACTTACGATCCTTGAACGGTCCCTGTTATGTCCGAAAAGACCTTTATCCGGCTGCGCACGCTGTTCGTGACTTGTCTTTTTCTGGTCATTGCCGTGATCGTCCATGCCATCAACCTAAAGCCGCGCGCATGGACTTGCGGCGCCGTCCAGAAATCGATCGCCGGTTCGCCCTATGTCATCGAGGTTTGTGACATCGACAGCGAGCCGGGCAGCGAGCTGAACGATGCGCGATTGCGTGTCTACAACGACGCCGGCGCGCTGCTCGCGCAGCGCCATTACTACTTCGAGCCTTGGTCGCACCGCAACAGCTTCGTTGTCGGTAATAACGAAATCCAGTACACCAACGCTGGCGTGCAATCCGACGATGGCACGTTCGAAATCCAAACCCTCACATTTCCGCCAACTCAGGCCGACTGGCGAGCAGCCCACTTCGATCGATGGTTCTTCGACAGATAGGATTACCGCTGCGCCTACCGCCCCTCCGGCACCGGCAACGGCTGCTGACTGACCCGTTCCCTTAGCCAAGTGGCAGCCTTGCCCAACGGCCGCTGTTTGTGCCAGACGATTTCCATCGCCACGGGCCAGTCCTGGTCCTGGAATGCCAGTTGCGGCGACACCAGCCCGGCGGCGGCTGGCGAGTTGGCCGCCACGTGCCACGGCACGAAGGCCCAGCCCAGACGGCGCTTGACCAGTTCAACGATCACCCACTGGCTTTCCACCCACCAGACTTCGGCGGCCACGCGCAACCGCTTCTTTTCTTCGCTGTCGCTGCGTGTCGCCACCATCAGCTGGCGATAGCGCTTCAGTTCCTCGAAGTCGACGCGCGGCTGTGCGGCCAGCGGGTGATCGGGCGCGCAGATGACCGGCATCGGCACCCAGCCCAGCGCGTGAAAACCCAGTTCGGGCGGAAGGATTTCCTGGCGCCACATGATGCCCAGGTCCGCGCACTGGCTCAGCACGAGACGGCTCACGTCCTCCATCAGCGGGAACAGGATTTCCAGCTCCACCGACGGAAAGCGTTGCGAGAATTCCGTAAGCAGCTCGCCCAGTGTTTCTTCGGGATACAGCTCGTCCACCGCCAGCGTGAGCCGTGACTCCACGCCTTCACCCAGACTCTTGGCCACGCCCCGGAAGTGCTCGCAGCGCTCCAGGATCACGCGCGCTTCCACCAGCAGCCGTTCACCGGCCGGCGTCAGCACCGGATACCGCGCGCTGCGGTCGAACAGCGTCGTATCGAGATCCACTTCGAGGTTGGCCACGGCGGCACTGATGACCGACTGCGCCTTGCCCAACTGGCGGGCGGCGGCGGAAAAAGAGCCGGTCTCGGCTGCTGCGGCAAACGCTTGCAATTGGTCCAGGGACAAGCTCATGGTGCGATTCCGGCGATCTATCGGAATTTCAGATGGTATCCAACTTGCGATTAGCTGTCTCGCCGATAGAATGCCATCCATCGCTGAAATTAGCTGAGAGCTGGAGAGTTACATGCGCACCACCGCGGACCGTATCCGTCACACCATCGGGTTCGAGGTAATCGGTCTGATCGCCTTTGCACCGCTGGCGAGCCTGGTATTCGGCTACGAGCTGCACCAGATGGGCATCGTTGGCGCGGTAGCGGCATTGATCGCGGCAACCTGGAACTACATCTACAACATCCTGTTCGACCGGGCGATGCTCCGGTTTACGGGTCAGTTGAAGAAGACCACGGCGATTCGCGTGCTGCACGCCATCCTGTTCGAGGGCGGCCTGCTGATCGTGTTCCTGCCGTCGGTGGCGTGGTACCTGAAAATCGGCCTGCTCGAAGCGTTCATCATGGACATTGCCGTGGCCGGCTACTACATGGTCTACGCGTTCTTCTACAACTGGGCTTACGACGCGATCTTCCCGATCCCGAACGCCACGCCGAACGCCGCGGCCGGGGATTGCCAGTCGGCCAATAGCTAGGAAAACGCCGGCCACGCGGCGCGTGGTCGACCTCGCTCGGGAAATGCGGCTGGAAACAGCCGCATGACGTCATCCGGCGCGCATGGGCCATGCGTTAACATGCTCGCCATGCCCATTCGCCCGTCTCTGCTCCGCCGCAGCCTGTCGCCCGCCATCGTCGCGGCCACGCTGCTCGTCTTTAGCCTGTCCGGAGCCCAGGCCAAACCCGTCAAGAACACCAAGGCAGCACGCGCTGCGGCAGCAGCTACGGCGACGGCCGCAACCGCTGGTGCCGCGCGCGCGAAAGCCGAACCCGCCGATCCGGCAGCCGCGCGCTCCGGGTTGCCGGCCACGGTGACCACGGCCTTGCGCCGTGCCCATGTGCCGCTTTCGTCGGCCAGTTTCTACGTCGTCAAGGTTGGCGCACCGCAGGCCCGCGTGAGCTGGAATGCGGAAACGCCGATGAATCCGGCTTCGACGATGAAGGTCGTGACCACGTTTGCCGGCCTGCAACTGCTCGGACCCGAATACCGTTGGCTGACCTCGCTCTATTCGGACACCCAGCCTGGCCCCGACGGCACGATCAACGGCAACGTCTATCTGCGTGGCCGGGGCGATCCCAAGCTCGTGCCCGAGGAAATGGCCAAGCTCGTGGCGACCGCGCGGTCCAGCGGCGCCAGCACCATCAATGGCGACGTCGTGCTCGATCGCAGTTTCTTTGCCGATGGCATGGATGGCGCCTACACGATCGATGGTGAAACGCAGCGCGCGTATAACGTGAATCCGGACGCGCTGCTGTACGCGTTCAAGACGCTGTCGTTCACGATCACGCCCGACGCGTCCAACCGGACCGTGGACGTGGCAGTCACTCCCGCGCTGGCGCAGTTGCGCGTGGACAATCGCCTGAGACTGGCCAATGGCCGTTGCGGCGACTGGAAAACTCGCGCCACGCCCGCCATCTCGCCCCAGCCCGACGGCACGATCATTGCGTCGTTCGATGGCAACTATTCGGCCGATTGCGGCGAGCACATCGTCAATCTGGCCACGCTGAGCCACAGCGACTTCATCTGGGGCGGTTTCGTCGCCGAATGGCAGAACGCCGGCGGGCGCTTTGCCCGTCCGCCTGGCCTGCGCAGCGGCGCGGTGCCGCGTAATGCCTTCCTGCTGGCGCGCCACTATGGCCAGCCGCTCGGCGACATCGTGCGCGACATCAACAAGTACTCGAACAACGTGATGGCGCGCCAGCTATTCCTCACGATCGGCGCGGAAATCGATCGCAAAGGCCCGGCCAGCACCGACAAGTCGTCACGCGTCATTCATCAATGGCTGGCAAAGCAGGGGCTGGATATGCCTGGGCTGGTGATGGAGAACGGCTCGGGTCTGTCGCGCGAGGAACGGATCAGTGCGTATGACATGGCGCGGCTGCTGCAACAGGCGCTGGCCAGCAACGTCGGGCCGGCGCTGATCGATTCGCTGCCGATCCTCGGGGTCGATGGCACGCTGCGCAACCGTCTGACGCGCGCCAATGCGGCTGGCAATGCCTATCTCAAGACCGGGACGCTAACCGATGTGCGGGCGCTGGCTGGCTACGTCGACGCGCTCAATGGCGAGCGCTACGTGGTGGTGGCTTATATCAACCATCCGAACGCATCGGGCGCCCAGGAAGCGCATGATGCGTTGATGCAGTGGGTGTACAAGGGTGCGCCGTGATTGTTTCGGCGTGATCGGGATTTGATTTGCCTGCCCTCTCCCCCAACCCCTCTCCCGCTCGCGGGAGAGGGGAGAACAACGGGGGTAGAGCGAAAGCTATCGGATTGCGGCTTGCCCCACTCGCGGGGGACGAAGAACGCAAAAGGTCCGGCAAAGTCTGAGGGGTGCTCCCCGCTCTTCGGCGTGATCGGGATTTGACCTGCCTGCCCTCTCCCCCAACCCCTCTCCCGCTCGCGGGAGAGGGGAGAACAACGGGGGTAGAGCGAAAGCTATCGGCTTCTCAGCTGTTCTCGAACGCAGCCGCTGCGCGGCCCAGCCGGTCGCGCACGCCATCCCACTCGTGCGAATCGGGGACCGGCTCGAACACCAGTCGCTGGAACCCTTGCTTGTCCAGCTTGCGCAGCAGGCCGTAGAGCGCCTGCGCATAGGCGTCGGGCGTGGCCGGTGCTTCCACGAATTCGCAACGTGGATCGGCGCTCGCCGGCGTCTTGCCGACAAACGCCAGCCGGCCGCCCTCGGGCAGACCGTGCAGATATTGCTGCAATGCCTCGGCTTGCGCCAGCGTCAGCGTGGTACGCGGCGCGTAGTGGGCCTTCAGCGTTCCCGACGCACGCGGCGCGGCGGCATCGGGCGGTAGCGGCAGCGTGCCAAGCACATCGGCCATCATCGTCGCCGTGATCGCGCCGGGACGCAGCAGCACCGGGCCAGCGGTTTCCAGGCGGGAAAGATCGACAATCGACGATTCGATGCCGACGTCCACGCCATCGCCCTCCAGCACATAGACCGTGCCGCCAAACTCGTCGCGTACATGCTCGGCCGTGGTCGGACTGACCTGGCCGAACTTGTTGGCCGACGGCGCCGCAATGCCGCCCCGGCCGCGCT
>DAIOET010000342.1:2477-4950 GCA_036746135.1 Cupriavidus sp. | reverse complement strand
CTGTGGGAGTACTACACCCGCGTGGCGCTGCAGCGCGGCGCACAGGCGACGCGCAATTCGGACAAGAAGATTCAGTACGGGGAAGGATATGCCCGTGTGTTTCCGCAAGTGACGGAGGAGCTGGCATGAGAACGGTTGCCTATCGCAACATCCTGCGCGCCGATGCGCAAGACATCGAATCGCTGGCCAGGTCCGGCGTGGCCACGGTGCACGAGGCGCAGCGCCGCACGGGCCTGATGAAGCCCTATCTGCGCCCGATCCAGAACGGGACGGCCATCGCCGGCAGTGCCGTGACGGCGCTGATGCATCCGGGCGACAACTGGATGATCCACGTGGCCGTGGAGATGATCCGCCCCGGCGATGTGCTGGTCGTGGCGCTGACCAGCGACTGCACGGACGGCGTGTTCGGTGACCTGCTGGCCACCTCCCTGAAGGCGCGCGGCGCGCGTGGCCTGATCCTGGACGCTGGCTGCCGCGATGTGGCCACGCTCAATGCGATGGGCTTTCCGGTGTGGTCGCGCGCGATATCCGCGCAGGGCGCCGTGAAGGAAACCGTGGGCGCCGTGAATGTTCCGGTGGTGTGCGCCGGTGCGCAGGTGCGGCCGGGCGACGTGATCGTCGCGGACGACGACGGCGTGGTTGTCGTTGCGCGGCCGCATGCCGGAGAAGTTGCGCGCAAGGCGGCCGAACGTGAAGCGCTGGAGGCGGCCAAGCGCGACAAGCTGGCTTCGGGCGTGCTGGGCGTCGACATGTACAACATGCGCCCGGCACTGGCCGACAAGGGCCTGGAGTACCTGGACCAGACCGTGGACTGGTACAGCGGCGCCGCGGAAGCCTGATCCGCACCCCGGCCGTATCTGGTATAAGACCCCCGAGAACATTGAAGCCGATCCCCGCTGGCGCGGGCGGGTCGGCCCAGCGGGGGGAGCCAGATGGAATTGCGCCAGCTTCAGTATTTCGTGCGGGTGGTCGAGCTGGGCAGCATGAGCCGTGCCGCGCTTGAACTCGACATGGTGCAATCGGCGGTCAGCCAGCAGATCAGCCGGCTGGAAAGCGAACTCGCCACCCGTCTGCTGCGCCGCACGCCGCAAGGCGTGACGCCGACCGAGGCCGGCCTTGCATTCTTTCACGAAGCCCAGCTGACGCTGCGCCACGCGGAGCAGGCACGCCGCGCGGCGCATCAGGCGCGCCTGTCCGGCGCCGTGAGCGTGGGGCTGGCGCCGACCACGGCGTCGGTCATCGGTGTGCCGCTGATCCGCGCCATGCGCGAGCGCTATCCCGATGTGCGCCTGCATATCGTCGAAAGCCTGTCGGGACACCTGACCGCCATGCTCAACGCGCGCCAGCTCGATCTCGCCGTGCTGTTCGGCACCCACGCGGCGCGCCGTTGGACAGTGATGCCGTTGCTCGAAGAAACGCTGTTCCTGATCCAGTCCCGGCAGATGCTGCCGCAAGGCCGCGCCGATCCGCCCACGCTGCGGACCATGACCGATCTTGCCGATGTGCCGCTGATCTTGCCAAGCGGCGTGCACGGCCTGCGCAGCACGCTCGATGCCGCGTTCGCGCGTGCCAAGGTCACGCCGCATGTGGTTCAGGAGGTGGATTCGCTGGCCATGCTGATGGATGCCGTCGACATGGGCTTTGGCGCCACGCTGCAGCCGTGGGCGGCGGTGGGCCGTTATCCCGACGCGGAAACCCGCTTTCATCTGGCGCAGATCGACGATCCTCAAGTCGGGCGGCGCAACCTGCTTTGCAGCCTTTCGGACGATGAACTGTCGCCAGCCGCGCTGGCCTTGCGCGTCGTCCTGGCCGATACGGCACGCGGGCTGGTGCGATCCGGCGAATGGCGCGGGGCACGCTTGCTGGAGGGCTGATCCCGGCGCGGCCCGTGCTGGTGCAATGCATGGCCGCTTCCTATCCTTGCAGTGAAAGGGCGATGAACCCGTTGACCATAGGGCAGGGTGGCCGGCATGCGCGCATTGATTCTATGTTCCGTGCAGTTCCTGCTAGCGGTGACGTGGACGCTCTACGTGGCGTTTCTTCCGCAACTGGCTGCACAGGCGGGTCTTGCGCGCGCGCAGGTGGCGTGGATCCTGATGATGGATCAGGTCATCTTCGTCGTCATGGACATGGCGCTGGGCATGGCGGCCGATCGCGCGGCGAATGCCATGCGCCGCCTGGGCGGGTGGATGCTTGCCTTGTCCGTGCTGTCGGCGCTGGCCTTTGTGACGATGCCCGGCGTTGCATCGCCGGCATGGCTCTTTGCGCTGACCGCGATCTGGGCGGCGACATCGTCGGCACTGCGCGCGCCGCCGATGGTCATGATCGCGCGTCACCTCCAGGGTAGCGCGCCATCGTTCCTGGTGGCCTGTTCGCTGGTGGGTGTTGGCCTTGCCGGGGCGCTCGGGCCGATGCTGACCGCCTGGTTGCGCGGCGCATCGCCACTGTTGCCGTTTGCCGTGGCCAGTGCGGC
>DAIOET010000342.1:0-2377 GCA_036746135.1 Cupriavidus sp. | reverse complement strand
CAGCTGGTGCAGGTATCCCCATCGTTCTGGATCGGCTTTGCGCTGTGTGTGCTGCTGCCGCAAGCCGCATTGTTGCGGCGCTATTCCACTTATGTCGTGCTGCTGGCCGCGGCGGCGGCAGGTGCGCTGGCCCTGTTCGGATTTGCCGCCGCCGGATCGCTGCAGGCCGTGCTGGTGGCGCAATGCGTGGCGGGCGGACTCTGGGGGGTTCTGTTCGGCTCGGCCCTCAATGCGGCGCTGGAAGCCGGCCACGTTGGCCGCGAGGGCGTATTTACCGGATTGGTGTTTGCGGTCGCCGCGACGGCGGCATTCGCGCGTATCGCCACGGTGTCGTCGGGTGCGAGCAAGGCCGCGCCGCTGGCGGGCTGGCTGCCGTGGGTGCCTGGCCTGGCGTGGAGTGCGGCCGCATTGCTGCTGGCGGCGTTCGTTGTTGGACATCTGCGCGACCGGAGGAGCCGCTCCGAAGCGCTCGCCGATCCCATCGGCAATAAGCTGACGCCACGTTGATGACTACGGATCGCCGCCAGGCGCGGCGGCGATCCGTTCGGTGCCTCGGCTACCGCTGCGTCAGCGCTCAGTCAGCGGCGATGTTCGATTCCTTGATGACCTTGGACCACCGCGCAACCTCGGCGGCGATCTGCGAGCGGGCTTCGTCAGGCGTGGTGTAGACAGGCATGGCGCCCTGGGAGGTGAGCGCGTTCTTCACTTCCTGCTGGGCCATGATGTCCTTGAGTGCCGCGCTCAACTTGCTGATGATGGGCGCGGGCGTGCCTGCCGGCGCCAGCAAGCCGAACATCGAACTGACTTCGAATCCGGACAGGCCGGCCTCGCTGGCCGTCGGCACATCAGGCAACACGCGCTGCGGCGTGGCCGATGCCAGTGCGCGCAGACGGCCGCCCTTGATGAACGACTGCGTGGCCGGCAGCGTGTCGAAGACGACGTCCACCTGTCCACCCATCAGGTCGTTCAGCGCGGGGCTGCTGCCCTTGTACGGAACGTGCGTGAGGTCCACGCCGGCCTGGCGCTTGAACAACTCCGCGGCCAGGTGTTGCGGCGAGCCGTTGCCCGACGATCCATAGTTCATGCCGCCCGGCTTGCCCTTGGCCGTGGCGATGAAGTCGGCGAGCGTTTTTCCCTTGAACGACGGACCGACCGCGACCACCAGCGGCACGCGTCCCACCACCGCAACGGGCGCGAAGCTCTTGTCCATCGTGAAACCTGCCGCCGATGGCAGCAGCACGCTGTTGATCGAATGGCTGGTGAGTGCGCCCAGCAGCAACGTGTAGCCGTCAGGCTTTTCCTTGGCCACGTAGGCGGCGCCAAGGTTGCCTGCCGCGCCGGCCTTGTTTTCCACAACCACTGGCTGGCCCAGGGACACCGAGAGCTTCTGGGCAATGACGCGGCCGATCACGTCCGTCGCGCCGCCAGGGGTGTAGGGCACAACCAGCTTGACGGGTTTGTCCGGGTAGTCCGCCCTGGCCAGTGCCGGAAACGCGCCGTTGACGGCCATGATGGCAGCCGCCATGAGCAGATATCGGCGCCTGGCGCCGGGTGGTCTGAGTGACAGATTCACGCAAGTCTCCTTCCATGTGTTTTGAACAGGCGCATGCCTGGCGCCTTTGCCAGGCGCTAGCCCGCACTCTAGTTAATCATATTATTAATAATATAGGTGATATCCCTGACGACAATCGCCGGATGATTGGGCTATGCTCACGTCCAACGTGGCAACAAGGTGCGATGCATCAGGCCCCCCCGATCCAGCAGGAAGAATCCATGTCCGACAAAGAACAGAACCCGAAGGGCGCCGCGCCGCGCCATGACATCGCCCCCGAAGCCGCCGCCACCGGGATTTCCAAAGGCCTGACCAACTACGGGGACCGGGGTTTTTCGCTGTTCCTGCGCAAGGCATTCATCAAGGGGGCGGGCTACACCGATTCGGCGCTCGATCGTCCGGTGATCGGCATCGTCAACACGGGCAGCGCGTACAACCCGTGTCATGGCAATGCCCCGCAACTGATCGAGGCCGTGAAGCGCGGGATCATGCTGGCGGGTGGCCTGCCGATGGACTTTCCGACCATCTCGATCCACGAGAGCTTTTCGGCGCCGACCAGCATGTATCTGCGAAACCTCATGTCGATGGACACCGAGGAGATGATCCGGGCGCAGCCGATGGACGCCGTCGTGCTGATCGGCGGTTGCGACAAGACCGTGCCCGCGCAACTGATGGGTGCCGCGTCGGCGGGCATTCCCGCCATCCAGCTGATTACCGGCTCGATGCTGACCGGCTCGCACCGCAGCGAACGTGTTGGCGCCTGTACCGATTGCCGCCGCTACTGGGGCAAGTTCCGCGCGGAGGAGATCGATGCCGAGGAGATTG
>DAIOET010000341.1:0-4953 GCA_036746135.1 Cupriavidus sp. | reverse complement strand
GCCGTGCGCAACCTGCGCCGTGACGCCAACGAGCAGTTCAAGAAGCTCGTGAAGGACAAGACGATCTCGGAAGACGATGAGCGCCGCGGCACGGACGACGTCCAAAAGCTGACGGACAAGTACGTGAGCGAGATCGACAAGCTTGTCGCCGAGAAAGAGAAGGAGATCATGACGGTGTAAGGCCGTCCCGGCGGCCCGTCCGCCGGGGTAGTCACGCACCGTCCGCGAATCCATGCAGCATATCAGTTCGACGCTCGGCGTTCCCGATACCACTTATGTGCCACGACACGTTGCCATCATCATGGATGGCAACGGCCGCTGGGCGACGCAGCGTCACCTGCCGCGTGTGGCCGGCCACACGCGTGGTCTGGATACCGTGCGCGAAATCGTGCAGGCCTGCGCCTCACGCGGCGTACAGTACCTGACGCTGTTTGCATTCAGCTCAGAGAACTGGCGCCGTCCCGCGGACGAGGTGTCCTTCCTGATGCGCCTGTTCATGACGGCCCTGCGCCGCGAGGTGGTCAAGATGCACGCCAACAACATCCGCCTGCGGGTGGTTGGCGACCTGGCGCGTTTCAGTCCGCGTATCCAGCAGATGATCAAGGACGCGGAGGCCCGCACGGCCGGCAATACCGGCCTGACCGTGACCATCGCGGCCAACTATGGCGGCCGCTGGGACCTCCTGCAGGCCATGCGCAAGATGCTGGCCCGCTCGCCGATGCTCGAAGGCGAGTCGATCGACGAGTCGCTGCTGGCACCGCACCTGGCAATGTCCTATGCGCCGGAGCCGGACCTGTTCATTCGCACGGGCGGCGAGCAGCGCATCAGCAATTTCCTGCTTTGGCAGCTTGCGTACACCGAGCTGTATTTCACCGACACGTTCTGGCCCGATTTCGATGCCGCCGAGCTCGACAAGGCCTTTGCGTCCTACCGCCAGCGCGAACGCCGCTTTGGCCGGACCAGCGCCCAAGTGGTGGCGCCGGGCCTGTCGGGAACGGCCTGAGCCTGGCCGCACCTTCTTACCACCCACGGGAACCGCAGCCGCATGCTTCTGACCCGCGTTATCACCGCCGTATGCCTGTTGCTGTTGATCCTGCCGATCCTGTTCCTGGCGCCACCTTCGGCGCTGGCGGTGCTGGTGGCGGTCATCGTGCTGCTGGGTGGCTGGGAGTTCGGTCGACTGATCGGCCTGCCGCGGCCCTGGCCCTATGTTTACGCGGTGGTTTGCCTGCTGGCGCTGGTGGCCTGGCATCTGGCCCCGTCCGGCTACGCGATCGACTGGCTGCTTGAGGCTTCACTCGTAGCGTGGGGCGTGGCGCTGGTCCTGCTTGCACGGGGCGTACGCAAGGCAACGCCAGGCTTCACCGTGCTGGGCGTCGTGCTCGGGCTGATCATGCTGCCGGCATTCGGCCATGCGGTCATGGTGCTTCGCGCCGCCGGCGTGGGCGTGCTGCTGACCGCCGCGGTGCTGGTGTGGGCTGCCGACATCGGCGCTTATTTCGTCGGTAAGGCAATCGGCAAACGCAAGCTGGCGCCGACCATCAGCCCGGGCAAGTCCTGGGAAGGCGCGATTGGCGGCTGGCTGCTGGCGATGATCGTGGCGTTGGGCCTGGCGGCCAGCCATGCATTCGCTCCCACCTGGTATTCGCTGATCGCCGATAAGGGCGGTCTCGGCTTGCTGGCCATGCTGACGACACTGCTGGTCGCGGCCAGTGTGGTCGGTGATCTTTTCGAATCGCTGCTCAAGCGCCAGACTGGCATCAAGGACAGCAGCCGGCTGCTGCCGGGCCACGGCGGTATCCTGGATCGCATCGACGCGCTGATCCCGGTATTTCCGCTGGCGGCGCTGCTGCTGGCCTGGGTCTGAACACAACTGAATTCCTCTGTTATATGCAACGCATTACGATTCTGGGCGCCACGGGCTCCATCGGTGAAAGCACGCTGGACGTGGTGCGCCGCCATCCGGACCGTTACACGGTGCATGCGCTCAGCGCTCATCGGCAGGTGGATAAGCTGGCTGCCGCATGTGTGGAGTTTCGCCCGGCGCGGGCGGTGGTCGGATCGGCTGAAGCGGCACGCGAACTCGAAGGCAAGCTACGTGCGGCCGGCGTGACCACCGAGGTCGGCTACGGTCCGGAGGCGCTGGAGTCGATCGCCTCCGACGCAGGAACCGATGCCGTGATGGCCGCCATCGTGGGCGCGGCGGGCCTGCGCTCGTCGCTGGCGGCTGCGCGCGCGGGCAAGCGCGTGCTGCTGGCCAACAAGGAATCGCTGGTGATGTCGGGCAGCATCTTCATGGATGCGGTGCACCATCACGGCGCCACGCTGCTGCCGATCGATAGCGAGCACAACGCCATTTTCCAGTGCCTGCCGACCAGCGATCCGCGTTATGGCGCGGGGGTGTCGAAGGTGCTGCTGACGGCGTCGGGCGGCCCGTTCCGGACCCGCGATCCGTCGACGCTGCACGACATCACGCCGGACCAGGCTTGCGCCCATCCGAAGTGGGTGATGGGGCGCAAGATCTCGGTCGACTCGGCCACGATGATGAACAAGGGGCTTGAGGTCATCGAGGCCCACTGGCTGTTTGGCGCGCCGGCGGACAAGATCGAGGTGCTGATCCACCCTCAGAGCATCGTGCATTCGATGGTGGCCTATGCCGACGGGTCGGTGCTGGCGCAGCTCGGCAACCCCGACATGCGCACGCCGATTGCCTACGGGATGGCCTATCCGGAGCGCATCGATTCGGGCGTGACGCCGCTGGACCTGACCGTCGCGGGTGGACTCCATTTTGAGATTCCTGACCTTGAGCGGTTCCCGTGCCTCGGGCTAGCCTTTGATGCATTGCGAGCCGGCGGGGTTGCGCCGGCCGTGCTGAATGCTGCAAATGAGGTAGCCGTGGAGGCCTTCCTGGCCGGTAGTATCCGGTTTACGGATATCGCTCGCGTGGTGGCTGACGTGCTGGAGCAGCCCGCCGAGGGCGAATCCGCATCGCTCGAGGGTGTACTGGCGGCCGATGCCGCGGCACGCGGTGCCGCCCAGGCGTTGCTGAAACAACTGGCCAGCCGTTGATCGGTATCACGGCCCGGCCCGGATCTGGAAAGGGGGACTTGCCATGCAAACCGTGATCGCCTTTGTCGTCGCCCTCTGTGTCCTGATCTTCGTGCATGAGATGGGCCACTATCTGGCCGCGCGCGCTTGCGGGGTCAAAGTCCTGCGGTTCTCGATCGGTTTCGGCCGACCGCTGGCGCGCTGGGTCAGCAAGGGGCGCGACCGCACCGAGTGGACGCTGGCAGCCATTCCGCTTGGCGGCTACGTCAAGATGCTCGACGAGCGCGAGCGGGACCCGGAGACCGATCCGCCCATCGACGCCGCCGAACTGCCGCGTGCCTTCAATCGGCAACCCGTTGGCAAGCGTTTTGTCATCGTGGCGGCGGGTCCGCTTGCCAATTTCGCACTCGCCATTGCGCTGTATCTGGTGCTTTTCGCCGGCGGTATGCGCGAGCCGGTGCCCGTGCTTTCCACGCCGGCAGCCGGTACGGTGGCGGCGCAGGCAGGGGTGCGCGACGGCGACCGTGTGCTGTCGCTGGCAGCGAACGGCCAGACTGAGCCGGTTCGCTCCTGGAATGACCTGCGCATGGCCGTATTTGCCCAGGGATTCGGCGATGCACGCGCGGTATTGCACGTGCGGGGTGCAGACGGCGCCGAGCGGGATATCGCGCTTGGGCGCCTGCCGGATACCGGCGGCAACCCGGATCAGGACCCCCTCGCCACCCTTGGGCTGGCGCTGAAGGGTGGGCCAGTCACCATTACCGAGATCGTTGCCGATTCGGCCGCCCAGCGGGCTGGCCTGCGCGGTGGGGACAAGATCGTGGCCTGGCAAGGCCAGCAGCTGAGCCAGGCGGGCGAGCTGATTCGCGGCGTGCGCGCACGGCCGGGGCAGGAAGTCACGCTTGGCATCGAACGCGAAGGCCGGCGTCTGGACGTGGCCGTGAAACTGGATGCCGCTCCGGGCGGCAAGGCCGAAACCGAAGGGGCCGCACCCGCGATGGTCGGCAAGCTGGGCGCGGCGCTGAACCAGGCCGTGCAGACCGAGATCGTGCGATATCCGTTCACGCAGGCGCTGGCGCGCGCGGCGGACCAGGTCTGGAGCACCAGCACGCTGTCATTGAAGCTGCTTGGCAAAATGCTGATCGGCCAGGCATCGCTGC
Organism: Cupriavidus sp.; assembly: GCA_036746135.1. Taxonomy (GTDB): domain Bacteria; phylum Pseudomonadota; class Gammaproteobacteria; order Burkholderiales; family Burkholderiaceae; genus Cupriavidus. Next base: position 745 of record DAIOET010000341.1, on the reverse strand, counting down.
AGAATCTGAGCGGCCCGCTGACCGTGGCCGACTACGCCGGCCGTGCCGCCAACATGGGTTGGCAGCCGTTCGTGAGCTTCCTTGCGCTGGTCAGTGTCAGCCTCGGTGTACTGAATTTGTTACCTATTCCGGTGCTGGATGGGGGGCATTTGCTGTATTATTGCGTGGAATTTTTGACTGGCAGGCCTGTACCAGACCACTGGCAAGCGATGCTGCAGAAGGTCGGCATCGCGTGCATCTTGCTCCTGACCTCACTCGCTTTGTTCAATGACGTCAGCCGACTGTTTCTTGCGCGCGGCTAGTTTCGCGCAGCCGGAAACGTCTGTCGGCCGGGGGCGGTCGCATTCCGAGGGGGTTTTCCCCGTCGGGCGGGATCAGTCTTGCCGGTATTGTCAGGCGTAGCTGCAATCGGCGTTGGAGCCAACACCCTGCATGAAATCGATGAGGAAGAGGGGATCGACTTTGATCAGAAATAAGCGCATCTCGCTGAGCTTGCTGACGAGTGCCATTATTGCGGCATGGAGCCCGGTGGGTTGGGCCGCAGATCCGTTTGTGGTCAAGGATATTCGCGTTGAAGGCCTGCAGCGCGTGGAGCCGGGTACGGTCTTCGGCTATCTTCCGGTTCGAGTCGGCGAGACCTTCACCGACGACAAAGGCGCCGACGCGATCCGCGCGCTCTACAATACCGGCTTTTTCAAGGACGTGCAGATCCGCGCCGAAGACGGCGTGCTGGTCGTGCAGGTCG
>DAIOET010000340.1:0-4959 GCA_036746135.1 Cupriavidus sp. | reverse complement strand
AGGCGGCCATCGCCGATGTGGTGGCGCCCCGCGAGCGCGGCCGCTATCAGGGCTATCTGGCCACGGTATGGGCGGTTTCGTCGATTGCCGGGCCGCTGGTGGGCGGATGGGTTTCCGATCACATGTCGTGGCGCTGGCTGTTCTGGATCAACGTGCCGCTGGGGCTGCTGGCCATGACCATGTGCTATCGCGGCCTGGCGCATCTGCGCGCGCGTGGCGGCAGGCCGCAGGTGGACTGGCTGGGCGCTTTTCTGCTAGCCGTGGCAATTGTCGCGTTCCTGCTGGCGATGAGCTGGGCGGGCGAAGCGTTCGACTGGATCTCGCTGGAAATGGGCGGCCTGTTGCTGCTGACGATGGCGGCCGTGGCGCTGCTGGCCTGGCAGGAACGCCGCGCCGCGGACCCGATGCTGCCGCCGCGCCTGTTCCGCAATCGTACCTACGTGATGGGCGTGGGCGCATCGGCGCTGGCCGCGCTCAACATCTTCCTGTGCATCTTCGCCCTGCCCCTGCAGTTTCAGCTCGTGCGCGATGCCGATGCCTCGATGTCGGGCCTGCTCGTGGTGCCGTTCCTGTTGTCCACCGTGGCCGGCAATTTCGTGGTGGCCTGGCTTGCGCCGCGCCTTGGCCGCATGCGTGAGATCCTGACCGGGGGCTATGTGGCCGCTTCCATCGGCCTGGTCTCGCTGGCCACCGTCACGGCTGCCGTCCCCACGGCGCTGGTGCTGCTGGCCATGACGGTCGCGGGTATCGGGCTGGGTATGTCGATGGTCGGCACGCTGATTACCGTGCAGAACGCGCTGGAACGCCGCGACATGGGGGCCGGCACGGGCGCCCTGCTGGTGATCCGCTCGCTGGGCAGCGCGTTGGGCGGTGCGCTGGCCGGTACGCTGCTGGCCATGCAATTCCGTAGCGCGCTGGCAAAGTCCGGCGTGACGCAACAACTCGACCTGGGCTCGCTGCGCCACGGCAGCGAGGCGATGGCCCATTTGCCGGCGGCCGTGCACCAGGTACTGGCGGGCGGCGTCGAATCGGGATTCCACCTGATTTTCGCGGCTGGCGCGGTGGCGGCGATCGTGGCGCTGGTCATCGTGCGCAGGATGCCGGATCTGGAACTACGCAGCAGCGTGACCGAGCACGCCGCGAAGATCCATATGGAGTAACCGGAGTCATCGGAGTAACGGGACTAACCGGCGCGACCGGACTCAATGGAACAAGGGCGGCAGGCCATGCCGCCCCGCGCCATGACGCATTACCGCTGAAAGCGTAGACTTGCCTGCACAAACGGAAACCGGAGCCTGAACCCATGCCTCGCCAACGCACCCTGGCAATTGCAGTGAACATGGACCGGACACGCCAACGTGTCCAGCGCGCCGCCCTGCTGAGTGCCCTGGGGCTGGCCGCCGCGGCGGCCCTGCTGCCGCACCCCGCCCGCGCCGCCGACAAGTCCGCCCCGGTGTCGGCGCAACAGGCGGGCAATTGCCCGGCCTCGCTGAACTTCCGCTTTCCTCGGTTGCAGGACGAATCGCCGCAGAACCTCTGCCAGTACGCGGGCAAGGTCGTGCTGGTGGTCAATACCGCCAGCTATTGCGGTTTCACGCCCCAGTACGAAGGGCTGGAAGCGCTCTACGCCAAGTACCGCGACCGTGGCCTGGTGGTCCTGGGTTTCCCGTCGAACGATTTCTCGCAGGAACCGGGCTCGGCCAAGGAAATTTCCGACTTCTGCTACAACACCTACGGCGTCAAGTTCCCGATGCTCGGCAAGTCTCACGTGCGCGGCGGCGAAGCCAATCCGATGTACCTGATGCTGATCCGCGAGACCGGCACCGCGCCAAAGTGGAACTTCTATAAGTACCTGATCGATCGCAAGGGCCAGGTCGTCGGCAGCTACAACAGCATGGTCAAGCCGGACGACAAACAACTGGTGGCCAGGATCGAGGAACTGCTGAGCACGCGCTGAATACCCGGCGTTGCGTCCACCGTTGCTTTCCGCGCAACGCGCTCACCGATCATTGACCCACATCAATTGAAAACCCCGCGCAACTGATACTTTCGCCGGTTAAAAATAACCGCGCACGCGAAAGGGTGAAATGAGCAGGGTGCTTTTCGAATCGGACGGGCACGTTTGCCTGGCCTTTACGGATCTGGTGGACGACTCGCACGGAGAAGCCGTGCAGAGCAACCAGTTTCTGGTGGTGGACCACGGTCATGCGGCGCTGATCGACCCGGGCGGGCAGATGACCTACAGCGATCTGTATATGGCGATCGCCCGCTTTTTTCCGCCCAAGCAGCTGGACTACGTGCTGGCGTCGCATGCGGACCCCGATATCGTGGCGTCGGTGGGGCGCTGGCTGACGGCATCGGAAAGCAAGGTGCTGATCTCCGAAGTCTGGGCACGGTTTCTGCCGCACTTCTGCCAGCTCGGCAAGACGGCGGGGCGTATCGTCCCGATTCCGGACACGGGGCTGATCGTGCCGCTGGGCGCGGCGTCGCTGATTGCGGTCCCGGCGCACTTCCTGCATTCCGAAGGAAATTTCCAGTTTTACGATCCGGTCAGCAAGATCCTGTTTTCGGGAGACCTCGGCGCGTCGATGACGTCGTCGGATGAAGCTGGCGGCGTGGTGACCGATTTCGACGCGCATTCGCCCCGCATGCTCGGCTTTCACCAGCGCTACATGAGCGGAAACCGCGCGTGCCGCCTGTGGGCGGCAATGGCTCGCACCCTCGATATCGCATGGATCGTGCCGCAGCATGGTCCGTCGTTCCGGGGGCGCGAGATGGTGACGCGCTTTATCGACTGGGTCGATCAGCTCCAGTGCGGGCTGGACCTGATCGACGCCAACAGCTATCGCGTTCCCACGCAGGTCATGCGCTGACGCAGGCCCGCTCAGTCGCGGACCAGGCCCTCGGCACGCATCGCGGCCTGCACGGCAGGACGCGCGGCCACGCGCGACAGGTATTCCTGCAGCTTCGGGTACGCATCCAGCGACAGATGCAGCAGTCGGGCCCAGCTGACGATAGTGAAGCAATACGCATCGGCCACCGTGAATTCACTGCCCATCAGGTAATCGCGCCGCCCCAGGTGGCTGTTCAGTTCGGCAAAGCGTTTGTGCAGTTTCTCCTTGCACGCCTCGGCCGTGCTCGCGGCGGTTTCCTTATGCCATAGCCAGGGGCTGAATACCTTATGCAGCTCGGTGGAGATCAGCGTGAGCCAGCCGACGGCCTCCAGCCTTGCCGGCGTGCCGGCCGCGGGCAGCAGGTTGCGCGCCGGCACCTGGTCGGCGATGAACTGGAGCAGGGAGGATGCCTCGCTGTGGTGCGACCCGTCGTCGAGCTGGAGCAGCGGCACGTAGCCACGCGGGTGGATCGCGTAATAGTCGTTGGTGCCGTTCTCGGGCTCGGCCAGCGTGTGGTGGATCAGGTCGACGCGGGCCAGCGTCACGGGCAGGCCGGCTTCGCGCAGGGCGATATGAACGGCCATCGAGCAGGCGCCAGGCGAGTAGTAAAGCTTCATGTCGTTCCTCGAAAGGGATGGGTTGGCACGATGCGGGATGCGGCGTGCGGTGAGGCCAGTCTAGGCAGGACGCCGGGGCGCCACAATGCGTGGCCGTGCACACGGGATATGCAAAGATGCACGGGCTGCATGGATCGACGCGCGGGGCAGGGCGCCGCGGTGACGCACACACGCGGCGCGCTTGCGATATGCTCGCGGGGCTGACGTCACCCCGAGGAGACAACAATGAAACTAGTCCGCGTAGGAAACCCCGGTGCCGAACGCCCGGGCCTGGTAGACCGAGACGGCCGCGTACGCGACCTGTCCGGCGTGATTGGCAATATCGCCCCCGAGCAGCTGGCGCCCCCGGCGCTGGCCAGGCTCGCCGCTATCGACCCCGCAACGTTGCCCGTGGTGGAAGGCCAGCGCTTCGGCGTGCCCTGGTCGGGGATCGGCAAGATCATCGCCATCGGCCTGAACTACGCCGACCACGCCGCCGAAGCAGGCATGCCGCTGCCGGCCGAGCCGATCGTATTCCTGAAGGCCAATACCTCGCTGAACGGCCCCAACGATGCCGTCATGCTGCCGTTCGAGTCGCAGAAGTCCGATTGGGAGGTGGAGCTCGGCGTGGTCATCGGTACCACCGCCCGTAACGTGTCGAAGGCCCAGGCGCTGGAGCACGTTGCCGGATACTGCGTGGTCAATGATGTGTCGGAGCGCGAATTCCAGCTAGAGCGCGGCGGCACGTGGGACAAAGGCAAGGGCTGCGACACGTTTTGCCCGACCGGCCCGTGGCTGGTCACGCGCGACGAGGTGCCCGACGCGCAGAAGCTGGGCATGTGGCTCGACGTCAATGGCGAGCGCATGCAGAAGGGCAGCACCGCGACGATGGTGTTCGACGTGGCGACCATCGTCAGCTACGTGAGCCGCTTCATGACGCTGGAACCCGGCGACCTGATCGCCACCGGCACGCCACCTGGCGTGGGCATGGGTTTCAAGCCGCCGCGCTACCTGAAGGCCGGCGATGTCATGCGCCTGGGCATCGAAGGCCTGGGTGAGCAAAGCCAGAAAGTGGTGGCGTTCGGCGAACGCTAGATTCTGTGATGTGAAAAATGGGGCCCGCCTCGTGATGCCACGAGGTTCCCCGTTGAAACATCGTCTTTCAAAGCGTCGCGTTTTAAAACAAAGCGTGCGATTAGGGCAACGGTTTACCGCCGATTTGGGGCGCTTTCGCACGAAATTCGCATTCAGGGTTTTACCTGCGGACGGTGCGTGAAATACTGTTCTTACATGATGTCTGCCAAATAAGAGCAATGCCATGTCTGAACACGCCCCCGAACTTGAGTCGATATTAAAGACCGTCTCCGTCAGCCTCGCCAAAGACGCTCCCACCCGCTCCTACTGCACGGTTCACGACACGCTCGACTCGCGTGACGAACTGCAGGACATCCGCCGCAGCATCCACCAGC
>DAIOET010000339.1:0-4988 GCA_036746135.1 Cupriavidus sp. | reverse complement strand
CCCATCACCCCACCTCCCCCCGCATCCCGATCTCCCCGATCAGCTTCCCGTACCGCGCATTCTCCGCCGCCACCATTTGCGTGAACTGCGCCGGCGAGTCGCTCTTCCTGATCTCCCCTGCATTTGCCTTCATCGTCGCGTCGAGCTTGCCGCTCTTCTGCAGCGCCGATACCGCATCGAACAGCCGCTTTGCCATCGGCGCCGGCAAACCCGCCGGGGCAAACAAGCCGCTCCAGTTATCGAGCACAAACCCCGGTGGCAGCGCTTCCGCCAGCGTGGGTGCATCGGGGAAGTAGATCGAGCGCGCCGCCGAGGACACCGCCAGCGCGCGGACCTGTCCGTTACGCAGGTACGGCGCGGCGGTGGACAGCACCGGCATGCCGAACTGCGTCTGGCCGCTCAGCATCGATGTCAGAATTTCGCTGGCGCCCTTGTACGGGATATGCACGGCCTCGGCATGGGTCTGGTGCAGCAGCGATTCCACAGCCAGATGCGACACGCTGCCCTTGCCGCCCGAGCCGTAGTTCAGCGCGCCGGGCTTCTTCTTCATCGCGTCGATCAACTCGCGCGCGGTCCTGAATGGCGACGATGCCGGCACGGCCAGTACCACCGGGCCTCCGGACAGCGCCGAGACCGCAGTGAAGTCCCTGGCCGCGTCGTACGGCTGCTCCTTGTACAGATGGACGTTGATCACATGCTGGTTGGCTAGGATGCCCAGCGTATAACCATCGGGCTCGGCCCGTTTCAGCGCACGCGCACCGATGATGCCGCCGGCCCCGCCGATGTTTTCGACCACCAGCGGCTGACCCAGCACCGGCGACAGTTCGGCCGAGATGGTGCGGGCGATGGCATCGGGCGCGGTGCCCGCGATAAACGGCACAATCAGCCGGATCGGGCGCGACGGATACGGCGCGGCAGCCACCGCCACGCGGCTCATCGCACCGCCAAATGCGGCGGCACCCGCCGCGGCGCCTGCCGTGGCAAGCCATTGACGACGATTCATGTTGTCTCCTGTCTTGTTCTGGTCTTGTTGCCTGACTGCTCAGGCCCCGGCCGTATCGAGGATGGCGCGGGCGATGGTATTGCGCTGGATCTCGCTGGTGCCCGTGAAGATGCGGAACATGCGCAGCTTGCGCCAGGTTTGCTCCACCGGATGTCCGCGCGTCACGCCCAGGTTGCCGTGGATCTGCACGGCCTTGTCGGCCACCTCGAAGCAGCGTTCCGACACAAACAGCTTGCACGCGGCAGCCTTCATGCGCAGGTCGGCGCCGGCATCGGCCAGTAAGGCCGTCTGGGCGATCATGCTCTCGCAGGCCCATAGCGCGGCCGCCATGTCGGCGAGCATGTGCTGGATGGCCTGGAAGCGCGCAATCGGCCCGCCAAACTGGCGGCGCTGGCCGGCATACTCGACCGACGCCTGGTAGGCGCGCGTGGCCAGCCCCAGCATCGACGGGCAATGCAACAGCCGGTTCACGTTGATGCGCGACATGCCCAGCCTGAAGCCCTGCCCTTCGCCGCCAAAGATGTTGGCGCGCGGCACGCGCACGTTCTCGAAGCGGATGTCGGCATCGATGTGCTGGCCCGACATCGGCACGTACGTCGTGCTGACCGTCACGCCTGGCAGGTCCAGGTCCACCAGCACGGCCGTGATCGACGGTGGCGTGGTGGTGGCATCGGTCACGCACATGACAATCGCAAAATCCGCGAACGGCGCACCGCTGATGTAATGCTTCTCGCCGTTCACGATCAGGTCGTCGCCATCGGCCACCGCACTCGTGCGGATGCTCTGCGCATCGGAGCCGGAATGTGGCTCGGTCAGCGCAAAGCAGGTGGATTTCTCGCCCCGGATCACCGGCTGGAAGTAGCGCGCGACCTGGTCGGGCGTGGCGTACTTGAGCATATTGCCCACGCGCGGCGGGCCGCCCAGATCGCCCAGCACGTGGGGAGCCAGCACCGCGCCGCTGGCGGCCAGGTCCGCCTTCAGCGCGCACTGTTCCGAAATATTGAGGCCCCGTCCACCCAGTTCCACCGGCAGGCAGGCGGCGTACAGCCCCAGTTCGCTGGAGCGCCGCCAGACATTGCGCAGCACCTCGCGCGGCCACGGGTCTTCGGTGCCGAGGCCGAGTTCGCGTTCCAGCGGCCGCAGTTCCTCGTCGATAAAGCGCTGTACCGCCGCGCGCGTTTCGATCAGCACAGGATTGGTCAGATGGTCGAACATGCGTCTTTCCTCCGTGATTCAGTTCACGCGGCGGCTGGCGCCAAGCCAGTACTGCTCGCGCACCAGCTTGCGGGCGAGCTTGCCGCTGGCGTTCTTGGGCAGCTCGGCGACAAAGTCCACCGAACGCGGCGACTTGTAATCGGCGATACGCGCGCGGCAATGGCCGATCAGCTCGGCCGCGCTGGCCTGGCGGCCCGGCCACAGTGCCACCACGGCCTTGACGCTTTCGCCCCAGGTGTCATCGGGCACGCTGATCACGCAGGCTTCCATGACATCGGGATGCTGGTACAGCGTGGCCTCGACCTCGGTTGGATAGACGTTGAAGCCACCTGAAATGATCATGTCCTTCTTGCGGTCGACCAGATAGAGATATCCGTCGGCGTCCGCGCGTGCGAGGTCGCCCGTATGAAGCCAGCCATCCACCAGCACTTCGCGCGTCAGTTCCGGTTCGCCCCAGTAGCCCTGGAACACGTCCGCGCCGCGAATCACGAGTTCGCCGATCTCGTCACCGCTGACCTCTTCGCCGCGTGCGTTGACCACGCGCACCTCGGTTTCGCCCAGGGCGCGGCCGCAAGACGCCAGCCGTTCCGGATGGCGCGCGATGGCCAGCGCATGATCGGCCGTCGACAGCCGCGTCACGCCCGAAGTGGACTCGCTCGCGCCATACCCTTGCGACAGGATCGGGCCGATGCGCTCCCAAGCCTCCCGAATCCGCGCCGGCGCCATCGGGGCCGCACCGTACGCCAGCGTCTTGAGGCTGCTGAGATCGGCCGTGGCCAGCTTGGGCTCGGCCAGCAGCATGTTGATCATGGCGGGCACCATGAACACGTGCGTCAGCTTAAGGTGCGCCACATCGGCCAGAAAACCGGCCGGTTCGAATCTTTCGAACAGCACCAGCGTGGCACCCAGGAACAGATAGGGCTGCATCAGCATGCCCGACGCATGCGTGATCGGGCCGATCAGCGCCAGGCGGTCGCCGGGGCGGGCGGGACGATCCATCGTCAGGATCATCTTGCGCATCGAGGCCAGCCGGTTGCCATAGGTCTGCATGGCGGCCTTGATTTTGCCGGTGGAACCCGACGAAAAGTGCAGCACCGCCAGGTCGTCTGGCTGGGGAACGTAGTCGATGGCCGCATCGGCGCCGCCCGCGATCAGCGACGCATAAGCGCCATAACCATCCTGCGCGCCGGCAATCGAAAAGAAGTGCTCGACGCAGTCGAATCCGCGCGTGTCGCGCGAATATCCGGTGTAGCCGGCGCCCGCAATCATCACGCGCGGGGTGCAGTTTTCCACCACATCCGATGCCTCATGGGCGGTAAAACGCGGGTTCAGCGCGGCCTTCACCAGCCCGGCCTTGTACAGCGCGCATTCGATCTCGACGATCTCGGGGCAATTGCGCGACTGGACCGCCACGCGGTCGCCCTTGCGCAGGCCCAGCGCCAGCAGGGCGTTGGCCAGCCGCGTCGATCGCTCGTCGAGCTGGCGATAGGTCAGCACGCTGTCCCGGTACAGCACGGCGGGGTTGTCGCCCCAATAGCGCGCCGCGCGCCTGAGGAAATAGGCGAACGTCATCGATGTCTCCGTTGTTGGTGTGGTGTGACCCAAGTCTGTAAGATGCACGGCATCACCACAATGCACCAATCGGAATAAAGTCATAAACAACAGGAATGTTCGATGGAGACACGCGATCTGGAGTACGTGCTGGCCGTGGGCGCCCACGGCGGCATCGGGCGCGCGGCCGAGGGGCTGGGCATCACGCAGCCGGCCCTGACCAAGGCCATTCAGCGGGTGGAAGCACAGCTCGGCGTACCGCTGTTCGAGCGCACCACGCTGGGCATGCGCGTCACGCAGGCTGGCACTGTGTTCCTGGAGCGGGCGCGGCGCATCCGGCTGGAATATGACGATGCGATCAAGGAAATGCGCGGCATTCAGACTGGCGAACAGGGCCAGCTTCGGCTCGGCTACTCACCGTCGATGCCCAATGCGCTGGTGCTTGGGTCGTGCCAGCAACTGATCCGCGAGCGTCCCGTGGCGCGGCTGCGCCTGACAATGCGGGTGGCGCGCGAGCTGATGGACATGGTGCAGGCAGGCGAACTGGACTTGGCCGTCGCGCCGCTGCCGCGCCAGTCCAACCCCGCACTGGCCACGTTCGAACTGTTCACCGACCGGCTGGCCGTGGTGGCCGACGAGAATCACCCCTTGCAACGCCGGCGCAACCTGACGCTGCAAGACCTGGTCGGCCAGCAGTGGCTGCTGCCGACCGGGCACGTGCTGATCCGTCAGCAGATCGATGCGGCATTCGCCGGTCTTGGCCTGCCGGTGCCGATCCTGCGCGTGGAGACGGACTTCGGCAGCGCCACGCTGTTCGATCTCGTGCGCGGCACCGAAATGCTCTGCATCGCGGGATCCACCACCAACAGCAAGCGGACGGGCCTGCGGCCGATTGCCCTGCGCGCGGACGCGCTGGATTTGGGACGGCGCGTCGGCGTGATCACACGTGCGGGTGCCTACCTGTCACCGCTGGCGCAGCGCATGATCGACATCCTGCAAGCGCACGTGGAATAACGGCGGCTGCACGCTACTGAAACGTGCGCAGATAAGCCAGCAAATCGTCGATCTGGCGCGCGTTGCTCATGCCCCAGAAACGCATCTTCGTGCCGGGCACGACCTTGGTCGGTGATTGCAAGAAGGCGCGCAGCGTTTCGTCGCTCCAGACCACGGTGGACGATTTCATCGCATCGGAATAGCGGTAGTCATCGGTGGCGCCAGC
>DAIOET010000338.1:0-5008 GCA_036746135.1 Cupriavidus sp. | reverse complement strand
ACTTTTCGGCCTTCATGAGCATCTGGTTCTTCGAAGAGCAGAAGCATTCGCTGGTGCTGATGGAGTACCTGCGCCGCTTCCGCCCGGACCTGGTGCCGACCGAGGAAGAGCTGCACGCCGTGCGCTTCGAGTTCGATCCGGCCCCGCCACTGGAAACGCTGATGCTGCACTTCTGCGGCGAGATCCGCCTGAACCACTGGTACCGCCGTGCCGCCGAATGGCATTCGGAACCGGTCATCAAGCACATCTACCGCACGCTGTCGCAGGACGAAGCCCGCCACGGCGGCGCCTACCTGCGCTACATGAAGAAGTACCTGGCCCAGTTTGGCGACAGCGCGCGTTCCGCGTTCGCCAAGATCGGCGTGCTGATGGCGTCGGCCCGTCGTACCGAAAAGCCGCTGCACCCGACCAACCTGCACGTGAACAAGGCGCTGTTCCCGAACGACACCGTGCAGTCGCGCCTGCCGGACCCGGACTGGCTCGAGCACTGGCTCGACGAGCAGATTCGCTTTGACGAGGTCTGGGAAAAGAAGGTGATCGAGCGGATTCTGCACAATATGTCGCTGCTGTTCGAGCGCACGTTTGAATCGGTGCAGGACCTGAACCGCTACCGCAAGGAGCTGAACGCCAACCTGCAGGCCGCCCAGGCCTGAAGCCCGGCAAACGCGGCGTGCGCTGCCGCAACGACGAAACCCCATCGGATTGATACGATGGGGTTTTTCATTGGGGCCTCCCCTTCTCCGGACGCCAGTCGCTCAAACGTACACGTCCCCACGCTCAGACGCATTCCATGACCGCACCCGCCTTTGAATCCAAGCTGGTTCCCGCCGACGATATCGCCGCGTTGCATGCCGCCGTGGCGGCCCTGCCGCGCCCGCTGGTATTTACCAACGGCGTGTTCGACATCCTTCATCGCGGCCATGCCACGTATCTGGCCCAGGCGCGCGAGATGGGCGCCGCCCTGGTGGTGGGTGTCAACAGCGATGCGTCGGTGAGGATGCTGGGCAAGGGCGACGACCGCCCGCTCAACTTCGAAGCCGATCGCATGGCGCTGCTGGCCGCACTGGCTTCGGTGGACCTCGTGGCAATGTTCCGCGAACAGACTCCGGTGGAGCTGATCCGCCTGGTGCGTCCGGACATCTACGTGAAGGGCGGCGACTACGATATCGACACGCTTGAGGAAACGCGCCTGGTGCGCAGCTGGGGCGGCCAGGCGTACGCGATCCCGTTCCTGCACGACCGCTCGACGACCAAGCTGCTGACGAAGGTTCGCGCGCAAGGCTGAGTCGATCCGGCGCATGGCGGCTCCGCTCTCCTGCGGGATGCTGCCTTGCGCCTCTCCCACGCAGGCGGACGAGTGGAGAAAACCCTCCGCTTACCCCGCCCGTGCGGCGCTGTCGTCGCCACGCGCCTGCGTCATCCCCTTGCAGGCCTGCAGCGCTTCGGCGCCATAGCGCTGACGCACCTCATCCATGCGGGCGCGCACCGCATCATCGGCATGGGCCACCCGTAGCCACTGGCGCGATACCACGCGCGGCGCGTCGCTGATCTGCGCGGTGCGCACACCCTGCCCGCGCAGCGTTTCAAGGAACCGGTCGGCGCGCTCGCGCTCGCGGAACAGGCCCAGCGATACGGTGTACGACTCCGGGTCCCCGGCACTCACCACCGCTGCATCGGTCACCTTGCGGCGGCGCAGCTCGGCGAGCTTGCGGTCCGCATTCTCGCGCGTGGGCTGGGCCGGCAGATGGACCCACCAACGCACCTGCTCGCTACGTTCGAACTGATCCACCGGCAACGATGCACCGGCGGCGATGGCCGTCAGGTCCTCTTTCGCACGCAGGACGCTCTGCGCCGTGAAGCCACCCATTTCCATGCAGCTTTCGGCCGGCGCGGCGGCCAGCGTCACGCTGCCAGGCTTTGCATCATCCGGCGCGGCACTGCGCGGCGACGGGGTCGATGCGGGGGCCGGTGTCTCGGCAGGTGGCGGCAGCATTTCCATGCGTTCGCCACGCACCTGTTGATCCACCCGCTGCGGCTCGCGCGGGCTTTCCAGCATGCCGGCCAGCGGATGTTGCCCGAAGACACCCATCAGGGCGGCCAGCAGCAACGCATTGGCGATCAGCAGGATCAGCAACAGAACAGTGAGGCCGCGCCGGGACATGGATGGAAACAGTAAAAGTGAAGGTGATTGCCGAGTGCCGCTCAGGCGGACATCGCCATCGCATGCAACCCAAGCAGCACAAGATTATCGTGCATCTCGAACGGCATCGCGAGTGCACCTGCCACCGCATGGCGCGCGCCGCCGGACAACAGACAGCGCACCGGGCCGCGTTCGCCCAGCGCGCGCCATGTGCGCTCGATAGCGCCGGCCTGCGCGGCCAGGCAGCCGGCCGCAATCGCATCGTGTGTGTTGTCTGCGCCCAACGCTCGCACTGCGCGCGCGGCGCCGGTGCCGGTGTCCAGGACGTCGAGTTCGGGCAGTTGCGCCGTATTGCGCGCCAGCGTGCCCAGCATCAGTTGCAGGCCGGGCAGGATCAGCCCGCCATCGAACCTGGCGCCGCCGGGCGTGGCCGTGACGATGTCGAGTGTCGTCGCGGTTCCCGCCGTGACGATCAGAAGCGTCTGACCAGGCAGCCAGCGATGCGCACCGATGCTGCTCACCCAGCGGTCCACGCCAAGTTGCGTCGGCTCCCGATAGCCATTGATGAGGCCGCCATGCGTGGGCGTGGTGCGAACCCATTGTGGCGCGGCCTTGCCGCCGAAAGCGTCGGTCAGTAGCGCGTCGACCTCGCCCGCCAGCGTGGGTCCGGCGACGTTGGCGATCCACACCGCTGGCGCATGGTCGCCGGCAAGCCGCTGCCAGGCGCCGAGCAACGCGGCCCGCTCGGCGGGCGTTGCATGCGAGGCCGCGCCGGCATGCTGCCACGGCGTGGGCAATGCGCCCGCTGCTGCCGCAGCATCGGATCGGCCGGGCTGGCCAGGCAGTTCATCCTCGCACCATGCCCACTTGAGCCGCGTGTTGCCGATATCGATCAACAGCGTACTCATGCGCGCTCCCTGCCCGACGGACGCAGCGATACCTCGCCGCTGGCAATCCGCTGCAGGCCATCGGCCGTTTCCAGCAGCAGGTGGCCATCGCCGTCGACGCCGCGCGCCAATCCTTCGGCCAGCACCTGCCCGTCGTGCAACAGGCGCACCGGTTCGTTGCGGAAGGCATCGCGCGCCGACCATGCCGAGGCCAGCGGTGCAAACCCCTCGGCCAGAAACGCCGCGCGCAGCGCCGCCAGCCGGTTCAGCACGGCGCCCAGGATGCGGGTGGGGTCGCGCTGCGGGTCGAACGCGGTCATCGCTTCGGCCACGCCGGCCAGGTCGCGGCCGAGCGCCGCTTCCATATGCGCGTCGCGCACCAGGTTCAGCCCGATGCCGATGACGGCCCAGATGCGCTGCGGCCCGGCCGGCACCGACTCGATCAGGATGCCGGCCAGCTTGCGGCCATCGATCTGCAGATCGTTGGGCCACTTGAGGCCGACACGCGCGCCGCAGGCGGCGTCGCAATCCTCCAGTGCCTGCGCCACGGCCAGCCCCACGCCCAGGCTCAGGCCGCTGAGCCGTGCCGGCGCCAGCGCCAGCGGCATGGCCACGGAAAAAGTCAGCCCCGCCTGCCCTTGCCACGGCCGCCCCTGCCGGCCACGGCCCGCCGTCTGGCGATAGGCCACGCGCACGCGCGCGACTTCGTCGTCCCACGGCGCGGCGCGGCAGGCCTGCGTCAGATCGGCATTGGTAGAACCGGTTTCCTCGACTACCTCCACTTCCCAGCGCTGCGCGGGACCGCCATCGAGCGCGCGGCGCAGCATGTCGGCGTCGATATGCCAGGCCCGCAGGGCGGCGGCATCAACGGCACGTACAGGTGAAGCATCGGAAAAGTCTGGCATGAGGCAACAAAGAGTCGGAAATGGGGAATCGAACGGGAATCAAACCGGTGTGCCGGAGTCTGCCGGAATTGTAGCTGTGGGCGTGTCGGCGGACGTCTGATCGCATGACCCCGGCTGGTAGCATAGAATCGAGACTCAGCCATCACATCACCGCTTCATTTGGACCGCCAGCCGACGCCCGCCATCGATATCTCGCGCCAGGAAGGCGCCTGCAGCATACAACTGCAAGGCGACTGGACCGCCCTTGCGCTTGCCGGCTGCCACGAAGCGCGCGGCCTGCGCGCCCAGTTGCATGAGCTGGCCGAGGCGCCGCAGCATGCGAAGTGGTCGCTGGCCGGCGTGACACGGCTCGATCATATCGGCGCGCAGCTGATCTGGCAGGCCTGGAACGGCCGCATGCCCGACGCCGTGGAGTTGAACGACGGCCAGCGCCGCGTGTTCGACCGTATCGCCGGGTTGCGCACCGAGGGGTGGCACAAGACGATGGTGGACCGCTTCAATCCGGTGACTATCCTTGGCGCGAGCCTGCTGTCGTTCTTCGCCCAGGTCGGCAACGGCATCACGATGCTGGGCCAGCTCACGTTCGACCTGCTGCGCTTTCTGCGCGCGCCGCAGCGCGGCCCGTGGCGCGAAATATCGGCGAACATCTACAACGTGGGCTACAAGGCGCTTGGCATCACGGCGCTGGTCGGATTCCTGATCGGCATCGTGCTGTCGTACCTGTCCGCCAACCAGTTGCGCACGTTCGGCGCCAGTACCTTCATCGTCAATATCCTGGGCATGGCGGTGATCCGCGAGCTTGGGCCGGTGCTGGCCGCCATCCTGATTGCCGGACGCTCGGGCTCGGCCATCACCGCCCAGATCGGCGTGATGCGCGTGACCGAGGAACTCGACGCGATGAGCGTGATGGGTATCTCGCATGGTTTCCGGCTGATCATGCCGCGCGTGATCGCGCTGGCCGTCTCGATGCCATTGCTGGTGGCGTGGACCGATGTGATGGCACTGGCCGGCGGCATGGTGTCCGCGCGCTACCAGCTCGATATCAGCTATGCGTTCTTCCTGCGCCAGTTGCCCGA
>DAIOET010000337.1:0-5016 GCA_036746135.1 Cupriavidus sp. | reverse complement strand
CGCCCGGGTCGCGGTTCGAGGCAAGACTCGAATTTTGCCTGATTTTGCATGGCGGAGGTGCAATCCTTCATGTGAAATTTGTGTGCTGCATACATAGGCATCCAGCCATGAATTGCGCATCTTTCCGTCTTTGTCCGGCAATAGCATTCAAAATCATCAATTTAGGTCGGATTCTGGATCTAGCAAAATTCTCCATTCTTATGTCTTATAGAAGAGTTGGAGTGGGATGGTCGGGTATGCGCGATCATGAAATGCTTTTTAAAGCACTTTGTGCCGTGGCGATCAGGTATGGAACTTTCCGGCCCCGGTGGCGGGATGGAGCGGCTCGCCGCCCCGCTCGAAATCCGCAATGATCTGCGCGCCGAACAGCAGCAGCGTGGCGGCGATTTCCAGGCTGAGCAGCACCACGATGGCCGTGGTCAGCGATCCATAGACCTTGCCCACCTGGGAGAGCGTCGAAAAGTACCAGACCAGCACATGGCGCGAGATTTCCCACAGCACGGCGGCGAATACCGCGCCGACCAGCGCATGCCGCACCGATAACCGGCCAACCGGCATGACCAGATAGATCGACGTCAGCAACAGGATTTCGCCCAGAAAGCCAAGAAGGTAGAGCAGCGAACCCGACAGGCGGTCCAGCGACCAGTCATGCCCCAGCACTTCCAGATGCCGCGCGCCGATGGTCTGCAGGCCGCCGGCCACCACGGTCACGATCAGCAGCCCGATGCTGAGTACGAGGATGTAGCAGTAGGGCAGGATGGCGGAAACCAGGAAGTGCCGGCGGCGGATGGCCACCCGGTGCACAAAGATCACCGACATGGCGTTTTCCAGCACCGTGAACGCCAGCGAGCTGAAGAAGATCATCGTGATGGCCAGAACCCAGCCGATGACCCCCCGGTTGTTCAGAAATCGCGCCAGCTCCGTGACGAGCGCGTGTGACTGCCCCGGCAGCAGCCATTCCAGGTAGCGCTCAAGCGTTTCCAGCAGTTCGATGGGATCGGCCACCTGGGACAGCCCGATCAGCATCAGGATCAGTAGCGGCACGATGGACAGCAGCGCGTAGTAGGCCACGGCGCCGGCCAGCAACAGGCCCTGGTTGGCGCGGAAGTGAACCAGCGCATTGAGCAGGAATCGGCCTGGATGCCGCAGCACCAGGCGAAGGCGGGTGTCGAGCAGTTGCATGGGCAGTTACATGCCGCTGTCTGGCTTCCCCCGACCGCTCTTCCATGCGTGGGATAGGGGCCAGACGAGGCAGCGTAATCCGTCAGCGAACCCCGTACGGAAACTTCGTCTGCGCGGCCATTTGCGACAGGTGATCGCGCAGGTGGGCCAGTTCGGCGGACAGTTGCAATGTCAGGAACGCATACGAGCTGTGGCCAATCGATGGGTCATCAGGGTGCGGCGACGGTAGCGACGCGTGCTGGTGCACCATCGATTCGTCGGCGGCTTCGAGTGCCGAAGCCATTTCCAGCAGCAGGTCGCGGATATTGCGTTCGTCGCCGCTTGAGTCGGTGGCGTCGGGGTCGATGGCGGCCAGCATCTCCAGTGCGCTGATGCAAACGCGGGCGCTGTGCTGCACCTCTTCCAGATCGGCGGGCGGCACATCCGTTTCCTTGGCTACCGACGGAATCAGGCTGCGCATCTGCACCAGGAGATTCGACAGCTTCATCATGTCCTGCTGCCGTTCCTTTTCGTCGCGCTGGCCCCGCTCGATCTTGGCGTGCACCGCCGCGCAGCCGCGTAGCAGGCTGGCAAGCTTGAAGCGCCACGAGTACGACGCATAGGCCGGGAATGCAAAGGAGAAGACCAGGGCGATGGCGGTGCCGATCAGCACATCCACGGTACGCCACAGCGCGTCGTAGACATTCTGCTCGCCATGCCCGGCGGTGATGACCACGGTCACCGCGGCCAGCAGCGCGATATATCCGCCCTTGCCCACGGCGTGATAGGCGCAATAGCCGCAGATCACGGCCATCAGCCCCCAGGTCAGCATCGGTATGCCGAAATAGTTTTCCTGGATGATCAGAAACAGGCCGATAAGCGCGCCAATCACCGTGCCTGCCCCGCGCTCGGCGGCACGGCGGCGGATATTGCCGTGGTGCTGAAGTCCGCCGATGACCACGAGAACGGTAATGGTTGCCCATTCACCGTGTGGGATGTTGATGCCGGTGGTGAGCGCAATCGATGCCAGCAAGGCCAGCGCCACGCGCGTGGCGTGGAAGATGCGGGCTTGCCGGAATCGTCGGTCGGGGTCGAACAGCGCGCTGGTTGTTTTTCGCAGGGCCTCGAACATGGCGGCGATCACCGTGCGGAGATCTGAACGCTTCGAGTGTATAGAGCGAGACCCATGTTCCGCAATGTTTACATTCCGCGCGGACGGCGATTGGGTTGACCGGGCCAGGCACGGCGGATTGGATTCGATGCCCACGCCAGCGTGGCCCTGGCGCGGCGATCAGGAAGGATCTTTGGCGCGTGTGCGCGACACGGCCGTCATGATGCCGATACCGAGCACGATCACGCAGGCGATGCCGATGTAGACGTGGGCGATGCCCGCGACTGAGAGGCCCCACGCGATGCCGCCGACCAGCACCAGAAGCCCGATCACATAAAGCAGAAATGACATGGCTGTACCTCCGGACATTGTTGTGATTACCGGACGTCACACCGCTGCGTGCGTTGCAATGGCAGCGGGTGGCTCAGTGTCAATGTAGGGAGGATGCCGATCGCGCGCGATCAGGCGATGGCCGAGCCTGACGTAGGCAGGCTCTGACGCGGCGGGACGGTGGCGGTCAGCCCGCCGCCAGGCTCACGCCGCCGGCAGCGGCCTGGGCCTTGCCGTCGCGGCCGTACATTTCGTTGGCGGTCATGCCGCCCTGGCGCAGTACCTGGATGGCTTCCTGCGTGAATTCCAGATGGGCATTGACGATGGCGCCGTTCAGTTCGTTGGCGTCCTTGGCCTTGTGGGCAAAGAACACCACCTTGCGCCATGCCTCGGCAACGGCGGGCTCCACCTCGCGGCCCACCAGCAGGCCGCCTTCGCCCGCGCGCAGGCCGAGCGCAATCATTTGCGCCTCGCGTGTGGCCGTGGCGCGCGTCAGCGCCTGGGCCAGTTCCATCTTCTTGTTGAGCAGGTCGCTCAATGCCTGGAAATCCTGCTGCTTGATGGCATCGCGCTCTTCTGCAAGCGTGCGGCCAAAGGCGGCAATGGCGTTGGCTTCAACCGAAAGGGACTGGATCAGGGCTGCTTGGCTCATTTCAGGTTCAGGATTGGGGGCCGCCCTGGCTCAGCTCGTGCAGTGACGCGAGCAAGCCATCGGCGATCTTGCTTGGATCGATCTTGATCCGGCCTTCCGCAATCGCCTGACGGACTTCCGCCACCTTGGTGGCATCGATGTCGCTGTCGCTGTCTTGCAGCAGACGCGCACCGATATCGCGAACCTGCGCGGCCAGCGGACTGACGCGCACGCCGGTCAGGGCGGAAGGATCCGTCAACGTGGCGCCGTTGGCCGCCTGGCGGGCGTTGCCATCGGTAGCCGCGGTGTCGGCGGGCCGGGACGGAGTGGAGTTGTTGATCTTCACGGTGAAATCCTTGCTGGGTTCGTCTGGTTTATCGACCTTTGCGCCGGAAACTTTAGCTATGTTTCATGCGAATTCGGGTCGACTCCGGAGCGGGCAGCCGGCATTCTCGCACGGTCCGCCAACGCCGGTGTGGATGGCCACGTCCTGTTGCTATTCCGGGGATCCCAGCCCGTGTGATGACTAACTTCCCACGACTGCTGAAACTGCAATCAATGTGATGCCTGTGACGCTTACGGGTAATTACTGAAGCACCACGGTGTCACCGCTGCGCACCACGCCACTCACTACCTGGCCATTGCGCAGCCGTACCTGCACGGCGTTACCGGTGGCGGCGTCGGTCAGTACCTTGCCTTCGCTGCTCAGTTGGAACGAATCGCCTTCCACGGTCACGTTGACGGTCTGGCCGGACTTGACGGCGATTGGCCGTTTGATCAGG
The DNA here is from genome assembly GCA_036746135.1 of Cupriavidus sp. Lineage (GTDB taxonomy): Bacteria > Pseudomonadota > Gammaproteobacteria > Burkholderiales > Burkholderiaceae > Cupriavidus. Next base: position 1,001 of record DAIOET010000337.1, on the reverse strand, counting down.
TCCGTGCGCATCGGCGATCCGGCCGCGATGCGGTTGGCCACGACCGTGCCGTCCACCTGCGATGGGTCCGTCACCACGGCACGCGGCAGCGAGCCCAGGTCGCCCTGGCGCACTTCCAGATCGGCCGCGGTGATGGTCTCGCCGGGCGACATCGCACGGCCGGCCACGTAGTAGTCGGTCAGCACTGCCACGCGGGCCTGCATGTAGCGCGTCCAGGGACGCTCGCCGCCACAGCGCAGGCCGACGTTGACGCGGCCGTACGGCGCGGCGCCAGCCGGCAGGAACGGCTCGGGGTTGACGCATTCAGGCGCGCGGCCGCCGGACGGCGGCACCACCTGCACGCTGACCTTGCCCGGCAGTCCATTGGACTGGCGCAGCAGGAACTGCTCGACGGCCACGCGCGCGGGATCGTCGTTGGCAAAAGGATTCTGGGCGGCCTGCGCATGCGCGGCACCCGGCGGGGCCACCGGCGTGACCTGGGCGGGCGCGGCCGAAGCCGGGCTGGTCAGCGCAACGCTGGCCAGCGCCATCAGCACGGCGGCCTGGCGATTGAAAGTCATAGGGTCATCCCAGCAAGGATGAGACGGCAGCGGACGCCGGCGCCTGTGGTGGTGTTTACCCCGCAGGGCGCCCGGCACGCGATGCCGTCGCACAACAGTTGAACATCGGTAAACGCTGCGGAACGTCGCGCCCACCGTGAACGGGGCGGTGTCCCGCGCTGACCGCCGGGCCTTGTGTGGCGCGCCCTGGCGGCGCAATGCGCCGGGCAACCGAGCCAGTCAGTGGGGCCCATTGTAGGCAGCCTCGCGCGAGAAACCGAAGCGGAAATGCGCGGGTTTCTCGTCCCTATTCGCACGATTGGCGTGACAACCCGGCCCCTAAGATGGCAACCCTGAAGAAGCCCGGCCGGGCGGTGTGCGAGACGTATACCCAGGTCTACGGCAGCTCTCTCCCCGAAATGAAGCCATTGCAGGAAAGGCAGACATCATGGACAGACTCGA
>DAIOET010000336.1:0-5025 GCA_036746135.1 Cupriavidus sp. | reverse complement strand
CGGCATTTTTCCGCCTATGGCAAGCGCAGCGAGCGCGGGCTGGCGCGCGCGCCGATGTTCGAGGCCGAGGTCGCGCTGGCGGACCGCGAGAACTGGAACCTGCTCTACGTTGCCATGACGCGTGCGCAGCAGGGCTTGCTGGTCAGCGGCGTCAAGGGTCGCGCCAGCAGGAAGGAAGAATCGAACGGTGCGGAGATTGCCGGTAGCTGGTACGTCCGGCTGGCAGCAGCGGGCATCGGCGACGAAGTGACGCCTTACCCGGAAGCGGAAATGACCGCTGCCGACGCGTTCGCGGCAGCCAGCGAGCGCGTGCGGTATTCGGATTTCCGGCTGCGCTACCGCGATGCCGCCGATGCAGGTATCGGCGATGTGTTCGAGGATGACGCGGAATCAACGGTGTTCGACGCGCAGGCCGCCGCCCACGGCGAACTGGTGCACGCGCTGCTGGAACGACTGACGCGCTACCCCGAAGCCTATGCCGGCGTGCCCGATGCGGCCACTGTGATGCGCTGGTTTCCGTTGACCGGGGGCGGTGCGCCCCAGGCGCGCGAGCGGTGGCAGCAGCAGGCCGAAGCGGCGGTCGCGGATTTGCGCGCAATGCTGGCGGCACCGGCATTGCGCCCGTTGCTGTTTGCGCACGATGCCGTGTTGGCACGCAACGAAGTGGAGCTTTACGACGATCGTGGTCGCCTGCAGCGGATCGACCGGCTTGTGGAGTTCGACGACCGCGTGGTGATCATCGACTACAAGCAACGCCTGCTGCCGCAAGAACACGCGGCCTACGGGGCGCAGCTGCGGCGCTATATGGCCGCCGTGCAGCCGATGTTTCCGGACAAGCGAATCGAGGCCGGCGTGGCTACCGCTGCCGGCGAATGGATCGACGCGGAGGCGCTCCGCGCCACGCCGCATCCGCAGACACCAATCGCCACGACACAGCAGGGGTCGTTGTTCTGATGCGGCACGGTCAACGGCTGACCGTGCGCCATCGATCAGTTTTCCAGCTTCTTCAGAAACGCTTCCGCGCCGGCCTGTAGGCGGAATGCGAAATCTTCATCAGGAATGTGGTCAGGCGCCGGGGGGCTGCGTCGAATCGCGCATGTTACCCCATGAGGATTGGCCGAAGCGTACGCCGCGGGAAGCTCCATGCGGAGCCAGTCGGAACATGGCTATGGGGCCGGGACTTCAACGGATTTTTCGTCGGATCAGCGGTTGCTACAGTGACACACAGAAGGAACACGCAGGCCGCTGGATTCCCTGGTCTGGCGTAAGATATTGACAGCCAAGGAAACGGGAAGGGGTAAAGAGGAAGGGGGACGAGCCTGACCCTCGGCACTGGCGGAAAACGGCTGTGGCTGCTTCGTTCCCGACCTGACCAGGTTGACCGCGCCGCCATGCGAGGAGGCCCGTCCGACCGGCATTGTAACCCAACCTGGGACAACGTTCCCAATTTCGTTGTTCTACGAAGTAGTTCAACTGAGTTTTGATCTGACACCGGGGTATTGCGCGGCCATGCTGGCAGCATGGCGGACGGCAATTTTCAGCCGGATTGTTTCAGCTAATCCGGTTCTCACCTAGACGACAGGTTGGGCATGAACGCAAACGACCAGATCCTCCGCGGCGCACTCGTGCCGCAAGACATTTCCATCGAAGTCCTGCAAGAGAAATACGCCAAGGGCGAAGAGCGCAGCATCGACGACGTGCGCCGCCGTGTGGCGCGCGCGCTGGCGGAAGCCGAGCCGGCCGAACACCGCGATACCTGGGCCGCGCGCTTTCTCTGGGCGCTCGAAAATGGCTTCGTGCCAGCCGGACGCATCAATTCCGCCGCGGGCACGGGCATCCAGGCCACGCTGATCAACTGCTTCGTGCAGCCCGTGGGCGACTCCGTTTCCGAAGCAAAGGGCGGCAAGCCCAGCATCTATACCGCCGTGGCCCAGGCCGCCGAGACCATGCGGCGTGGCGGCGGGGTCGGCTATGACTTTTCGTCGATCCGGCCTGGTGGCGCGCTGGTACGCGCCACGCATTCGCGGGCGTCCGGGCCGGTGTCGTTCATGAAAGTATTCGATGCATCGTGCGCCACCGTGGAATCGGCGGGCGCGCGGCGCGGCGCGCAGATGGGCGTCCTGCGTTGCGACCATCCCGATATCGAAAGCTTCATCCACGCCAAGGACCGCGGCGAACTCACCAACTTCAATATTTCGATCGGCGTGACCGACGCATTCATGCGCGCGGTGGAAGCCGACGAAGAAATCGAGCTCGTCCATGAGGCGGAGCCGGGCATGGATGTGATCGAGGCCGGCGCCTACCGGCGCGACGACGGCCAGTGGGTGTATCAGCGCATGCCGGCGCGGCGCCTGTGGGACCAGGTCATGCATGCCACCTACGACCATGCCGAGCCGGGCATCCTGTTCCTGTCGCGCATCAACGCCGACAACAACCTCTACTACTGCGAAACCATCGAGGCCACGAACCCCTGCGCCGAGCAGCCACTGCCGTCGTATGGCTGCTGCTGCCTGGGATCGATCAACCTGACGCGGTTCGTACGCCAGTCGTTCACCGACGAGGCCAGCTTCGACTTTGCCGCGTTTGCCGAAGTGGTGCGCGTGTCGACCCGTATGCTCGACAACGTGCTCGACGTCACGTTCTGGCCGCTGCCGGAGCAGCGGGCCGAAGCCGAGGCCAAGCGCCGCATCGGGCTGGGTTTCCTGGGCCTGGGCAGCGCACTCGTGATGCTGGGTCTGCGCTATGACACGGACGAAGCGCGCGCACTGGCGGGCCGGATTTCGGAAACGATGCGCGACCACGCCTATCTGGCGTCGGTGGAGCTGGCCGACGAGAAGGGCGCCTTCCCGCTGTTCGACGCCGATGCCTATCTGCGTGGCGGCTTCGTGAGCCGCCTGCCCGAGACCGTGCGCGACGCGATTCGCACGCATGGCCTGCGCAATTCGCATCTGTTGTCGATCGCGCCCACCGGCACCATCACGCTGGCGTTCGCGGACAATGCGTCGAACGGTATCGAGCCGGCGTTCTCATGGACTTACAACCGCCGCAAGCGCATGCCGGACGACAGCTATCGCATGTTCGAGGTGGCGGACCACGCGTGGCGCCTGTATCGCCATATGGGCGGCGACATGGAGCGCTTGCCCGACAGCTTTGTCACCGCGTTGCAGATGTCCGCGCTCGACCATATGCGCATGCTCGAAGCCGTGCAGCCGTATATCGATACCAGCATCAGCAAGACCGTGAACGTGCCCGAGGACTATCCGTACGAGGCGTTCCGCAACCTGTATCTGGAAGCGTGGAAGGCTGGCCTGAAGGGATTGGCCACCTACCGGCCGAACCAGGTGCTGGGCGCGGTGCTGTCCGTGACGCCGGCGGCAGAGGCGCCGGCAGCGCCAACCGCGCAGAGCGACGACGATCCGCTGACGCGGCCGTTCGGCAGCCGCCCGCTCGGAGACCTCGAGGGCGTTACGTCGAAGGTCGAGTACCTGACGTATGAAGGGCACAAGACCGTCTACCTGACCGTGAACTTCATGCGGGTATCGGGTGCGATTGGTGGCAAGCCCGTGACGATCGAGCGGCCGATCGAGTTCTTCATGCCCGCGGGCCAGCGGTCGGAAGGGCAGCAGTGGATTACATCGACGATGCGCCTGCTGTCGATGGTGGCGCGTTCGGGCGGACCGATTGCCAAGGCGCTGGCCGACATGCGCAGCGTGGTGTGGGACAAGGGCACGGTGCGTTATGGCTCGCTGGTGCGGCAGGATGGCACGGAGGTGCCGCGCTTCCATGACTCCGAAGTGGCGGCGCTCAGCTATGCGCTGCAGCGCATCCTGATCAAGCGCGGTTTCCTGGACGACGAAGGCGGCCAGGTGCCCGTGGCGGCGCTGGCGGCCCGGTTGGCGCGCCGCGATGGTGGCGAAGCGGCAGTGGCGTTGGCCGTCCCGGCCCATTCCTCGCCCGCCGCGACGTCCGCTTCGGGCATCGGCACCGGCAAGACCTGCCCCGAGTGTGGCGCCCATGCGTTGCATAAGGTCGACGGCTGCGCCAAGTGCGCGAACTGCGGCTACGTGGGGGAATGCGGCTGACCCGTCCGGGTTGGCGGGCAAGGTGACACGCGACGCACCAGGGTGGGTCGCGCGTCCATCACATTCTTGTTTCGAACGTTCGTTTTAAGGAGTACTCTCCGCGCGAGGAGGGTGAGGTGCGCCAGTCTGCCCCCGCATAAACCCTGATCCCTGAATCCGGCTCATGGAGTCGATGACAGGATTTTGGGCGGAGGGCCGGAACCCCGTCCTTACAATCCCCTTTCTGTCCGTAGGGCGGCGCTTGCGCCGCTTATGCGGGCAAATGTCGTCCGGATGTCCAGGCCCGTCAGAGGCAGGCAGCCGCATCAACCAGAGGAGGATTCAATCGTGTGGAGTCAAGTCTATGACCCGCTAGGCAGCATGGCGCTTTCGACCATTGCTGCAGGGGTTCCGGTCGCCGTGCTGCTTGCCGCGCTGGCGTTCTTTCACATGCAGGCGCACCTGGCGGCCGGGCTGGCGCTGGTGGTCGGCGTCGTCGTCGCGTCGTTCGTGTTCGGCATGCCCGCGGCAATGGCCGGCAAGGCGGCAGGGCTTGGCATCGTGTCCGGCCTGTTCCCGATTGGCTGGATCGTCCTTAACATCATCTTCCTGCACCGGCTGACAACCTTGAACGGGTCATTCAAGGTGCTGCAGAACTCGATCTCCGGCGTGACCGAAGACCGCCGTCTGCAACTGCTGCTGGTGGCATTCAGCTTCGGCGCGTTCTTCGAAGGCGCGGCGGGCTTCGGCACGCCGGTGGCCGTGACCGGCGCGATTCTTATCGGTCTGGGCTTCTCGCCGCTGGCTGCCTCGGGTCTGGCGCTGATCGCCAACACCGCGCCGGTGGCGTTCGGCGCGCTGGGCGCTCCGATCATCGGCCTGTCGTCGGTGACCGGGATCGACCAGGTTCAACTGTCCGCGATGATCGGCCGGCAACTGCCGTTCTTCTCCGTGCTGGTGCCGT
>DAIOET010000335.1:0-5037 GCA_036746135.1 Cupriavidus sp. | reverse complement strand
GGGCGCGATCACCTCGACTGCGGCTCGGTGGCATCGCCGAACCGTGAAACCGAAGCCATGCGCGACGGTTCCGATGCTGTGTCCGACTGGCCGCTGCTCAACGCGCTGCTGAACACCGCTGGTGGTGCCACGTGGGTGAGCCTGCATCATGGTGGCGGCGTGGGCATGGGCTTCTCGCAGCATTCGGGCGTGGTGATCGTCTGCGACGGCACCGACGCGGCGGCCAAGCGCGTCGAGCGCGTGCTTTGGAATGATCCGGCAACGGGCGTGATGCGCCATGCCGATGCGGGCTACGACATTGCCATCGATTGCGCGAAGGAGAAGGGTCTGGACCTGCCGATGGTGAACCGCTGATGACGCTCACGAAGTTCGCGCTGGACGCGATCACGCCCACGCCGTGGAAGAACGGCGGCGGCACCACGCGCGAGATCGCCGTGTGGCCGCCGGGCGCCGGCATGGACACGTTCGTCTGGCGCATCAGCGTGGCCGATATCGCCACGGACGGACCATTTTCGGCATTCCCGGGCATCGACCGGCAGATCGTGCTGATCGATGGCGCGGGCGTCCACCTGCAGGCCCATGACGATTCGTTCGGCCACCGGCTGGTGCGCGTGGGCGAGCCGTTCCCGTTTTCCGGCGACACCGCCGTGCATGCCACGCTGGTGGATGGCCCGACGCGCGACTTCAATGTGATGACGCGCCGCGACCGCTGCCGCGCGGAAGTCCGATTGATGCGGCAGCCCTTCACCGCGGTGCCCGCCGACGCCACCGAGTTGCTGCTGGCATTGCGCGGCAGCTGGGACACCAGCGCCGGGCAGCATCTGTCGGCCGGGGAGGGCATACTGATGCCCGCCGGCACGGCGGCCGTCACGTTGTATCACTCCGAACTTTCCGCGCTGTGCCTGCGCGTGATTTTGCATATGGAGCGGGATCGATGAACATCCACGACGCGCCATCCGCCGACGGCGTCTGGCATCACTGCCATCTGCTGCCCGATGGCGACCCTGAGCGCGCCATCCGCGACGGTGCGCTGGTGATCGAACATGGCCGCATTGCATGGCTCGGCGCGATGGCCGATCTGCCGGGCAACTTTGCCCACCTTGACCGGCACACCTGCGACGGTGCGTGGATCACTCCCGGCCTGGTCGATTGCCATACCCACCTGGTCTATGGCGGCCAGCGTGCCGACGAATTCGCGATGCGGCTGGCGGGTGCCAGCTACGAGGAAATCGCGCGGGCCGGCGGCGGCATCGTGTCGACCGTGCGCGCCACGCGCGAGGCCGACGAAGCCACGCTGTTCGCGCAGTCCGCCGTGCGGCTGCAGGCGCTGCTTGCGGAAGGCGTGACTGCCATCGAGATCAAGTCTGGCTATGGATTGTCGCTCGAAGCCGAGCGCAAGCAACTGCGCGTGGCACGTCAGCTCGGCGAGGTCTACGGTGTGACCGTGCACACGACATTCCTTGGCGCACATGCGTTGCCGCCGGAATACGCGGGCCGCGCCGACGACTACATCGACCTGGTCTGCAACACGATGCTACCGGCGCTGGCCGAGGAAAAACTCGTCGACGCGGTGGATGCGTTCTGCGAAGGCATCGGCTTTTCGCCCGCGCAGACCGGGCGGGTGTTCGACGCCGCCGCGCGTCACGGCCTGCCCGTCAAGCTCCACGCCGAGCAGCTGAGCAACCTGGGCGGCGCGGCGCTGGCGGCGCGGCATCGCGCACTGTCGGCCGATCATCTCGAACATCTGGACGAAGCCGGTGTGGCGGCGATGGCCGAAGCCGGCACGGTGGCGGTATTGCTGCCGGGTGCCTACTATTTCCTGCGGGATACCCATCTGCCCCCGTTGGCGCTGCTGCGCCAGTACGGCGTGCCGGTGGCGATCTCCACCGATCACAATCCGGGCACGTCGCCCACCACATCGCTGCTGCTGATGATGAACATGGCCTGTACGTTGTTCCGCATGACGGTGCCGGAGGTGCTGGCAGGCGTGACCACGCATGCGGCGCGCGCGCTCGGGGCCGCGGATCGGCACGGGCGCCTTGCCGTGGACCGTGCCGCCGATTTCGCGCTCTGGCGCGTGGCGTCGCCTGCCGAACTGGCCTACTGGTTCGGCCGCAACCCGTGTGCTGGCGTGGTACGGCAGGGGAGGGTGTTCCGATGAGTGGCGGCCAACTGTTCGCGGCCCACGCGCTGCTGCCGCAAGGCTGGGCGCGCGATGTGCTGCTGGCCTGGGATGCGGATGGCGTGTTCACGACGATCCAGCCAGGTGCCGTGCCGGACGCGGCGACGCCGCAAGCGGCTGGTCCCGTGCTGCCGGGTATGCCGAATCTTCACTCGCACGCATTCCAGCGTGGCTTTGCGGGGCTGACCGAATACCGCAGCGTGTCGCCCGACGACGATCCCGCCGGTGGCGACTCGTTCTGGAGCTGGCGCACGCTGATGTATCGCTTCGCGCTGCGCCTGAACCCCGATGCGCTCGAAGCCATCGCCACGCAGCTCTATATCGAGATGCTGCGCGCCGGGTACACCAGCGTGTGCGAGTTCCACTACGTCCATCATGACCCGGACGGCAAGCCGTACGCCGATCGCGCCGAGATGTCACTGCGCCTGTTGCGCGCCGCGCAGCAGGCCGGTATCGGCATGACGCTGCTGCCCGTGCTGTACCAGACGGCCGGATTCGGCGGAAAGCCCGCTCAGCACGACCAGCGCCGCTTCCTGAACGACACCGATGCCATGCAGGCCTTGCTGGAAAAGCTGGCGCCGCACTGCGCCGCCTATGGAGCACGGCTGGGCCTGGCACCGCATTCGCTGCGCGCGGTGCCGCCCCGCAGCCTTACGCATGCCGTTGCCGCGCTACACGCGATGGATGCCACCGCGCCAGTGCATATCCATATCGCCGAGCAGCAAAAGGAAATCGACGATTGCCTGGCATCGACGGGCGTACGCCCCGTGGAATGGCTGCTCGACCATGTCCCCGTCGATGCGCGCTGGTGCCTGGTACATGCCACGCACATGGACTGGGATGAACGGCGCCGGCTGGCCCATAGCGGCGCCGTGGCCGGCATCTGTCCGACCACCGAAGCCAATCTTGGCGACGGCGTATTCGACGCCGCGCCTTATATGGCGCAGCACGGATGGTGGGGTATCGGATCGGACAGCCATGCCAGCGTCAGCGTGGCCGAGGAACTGCGCACGTTCGAATACGGACAGCGCCTGGGTTTGCAGCGCCGCAACGTGCTGGCGTCGCAAGCGCACCCGCAGGTGGCCGACCGGCTCTGGCTCGATGCCGTGGCGGGCGGTGCGCGCGCGGCGGCGCGACCCGTGGCCGGACTGGCCGCCGGCCAGCGCGCCGACTTCCTGGTGCTGGACGGCCAGCATCCGACCCTGGCCGGGCTGGACGGCGCCCACGCGCTGGCTACTTACGTGTTCGCCAGCCACGGACATGAGACACTAGCGGAAGTCCGTACGGGCGGCACGTGCCGCGTGCAGCACGGCGTGCATCCCCAGCAGGCGGATGCCGGCCGGTTGTTTGCCGAGGCGCGTGCGCGTCTGCTGGCGGACTGAAGGGTCCCGCACCCGCCATAATCAAGCAGCCCCGAGACAAGATGTCCTCCTCCTTTACCACCGATATTCCCGCTTTCACGCTGCATCGCGGCACCCGCCCGTTGCTGGTGTCGATGCCGCACGTCGGCACCTATGTACCGGCCGGTCTGGCCGCGCGCCTGACGTCCGAGGCCCGCACCGTGCCCGATACCGACTGGCACATGGACCGTCTGTACAACTTCGCGCGCGAGCTGGGCGCGTCGATCCTGATGGCCACGCATTCGCGCTACGTGATCGACCTGAACCGCCCGCCCGATAACGCGAACCTGTACCCCGGCCAGGACACCACCGGCCTGTGCCCGGTCGATACGTTCGACAAGACGCCGGTGTACGCCGATGGCACGAACGGTCCGGACGATGCCGAAATCGCCCTGCGTCGCGGCGCGGTCTGGCATCCGTACCACAACGCGCTGCAGGAAGAGATCAAGCGCCTGCGCGCCGAGCACGGCACGATCGGGCTGTGGGATGCCCACTCGATCCGCTCGGTGCTGCCGCGCTTCTTCGAAGGCAAGCTGACCGACTTCAACCTCGGATCGGCCGATGGCAAGAGCTGCGACGCGGCGCTGGCCGCCGATGTGGTCGAAATCGCCAAGGCGGTGCCGAACCATACGGCCGTGCTCAATGGCCGCTTCAAGGGCGGCTATATCACGCGCCAGTACGGTAATCCGTCCGATGGCGTGCACGCGATCCAGCTGGAGCTGACGCAATCGTCGTATATGGAAGAGGTCTATCCGTTCGCGTACGACCCCGCAAAGGCCGCCAACGTACAGCCGGCCATCCGCAAGATGCTGGAAACGGTGCTGACCTTCGTCGAGGCGCGCTGAGTCGCCGAGGCATTGATGGTTTCTCCCCACTCCCGTGCGGGAGAGGGGAGCCGGAACCGGCAGCCCGCAGCCAAAAAAACGGCCCGTGGCGGCGAGACATGCCGCAGACGGGCCGATTTGCTGCGCTGACGCTCCCCCTACTTCTTCGTGACGTTCTTGTTCGCCTTGCTACCGGTAGCCTGGTTGTAGCGCTCCACATATTCCTCGAACAACTTGCGGATCGACTTGCCGATCTTCGCGTAGTCCGATTCATTGAGGTTCGCCAGTGACACGCGGCCCGATGGATGGCGCGTGCCGAAGCCGCGGCCCGGCAGCAGCACCACGCCTGCATCCTCGGCCAGCCGGAACAGCAGCTCGGTGGGTTCGGTCGACGCCAGTACCCATTTCACGAACTCCGGCCCCAGTGCTCTGCCACCGAGCTGCTCGATATCGAGCAGCGTGTAGTAGTCCACCACATTCGGGTCTCCCGTTTCCTCCGGTGCGATGCCGATCTCGCGGAACAGCGCGGCCTTGCGCTTGCGAATCAGGCGCTTCATCGCCTGCTTGTACGCGTCCGGCGTGTCCATGAGCGAGAACAGCGAGAACAGCACCATCTGCACCTGCTGCGGCG
>DAIOET010000334.1:0-5056 GCA_036746135.1 Cupriavidus sp. | reverse complement strand
GTATCTCGGGCGCGATCCAGCATCTGGCCGGCATGAAGGACTCCAAGGTGATCGTCGCGATCAACAAGGACGCGGAAGCCCCGATCTTCTCGGTGGCGGACTACGGCCTGGTGGGCGACCTGAACACCGTGGTGCCCGAGCTGGTGGCCGCACTGGGCTGATCGAGCCCGACCGGCCGGTTCGACATCGCATTGAACCGGCCGCAGTAGAAAAACGACAAAGCCGTTCCGGGGTGGATTCCCGCGAGCGGCTTTTTTGCAGGATCGTGGAGACATACGATGACCTACCGCGCACCACTCAAGGACATGCTGTTCGTCATGAACGAACTGGCAGGGCTTGAACAGATCAGCCAGTTGCCCGGCTATGAAGAGGCAACGCCCGATACGGCCCAGGCCGTGCTCGAGGAAGCCGCCAAGTTCAACGAGCAGGTGGTGGCGCCATTGAACCGCGCGGGGGATCTCAACCCCAGCAGCTGGAAGGACGGCGTGGTTACCACCACGGCCGGTTTCAAGGATGCCTTCCGCCAGTTCGGCGAGGGCGGCTGGCAAGGCGTGCTCCATCCGCCTGAATTCGAGGGCCAAGGGCTGCCCAAGCTGGTGGCTACGCCGTGCATCGAAATGTTGAATGCCGCGAACCTGTCGTTCGCGCTGTGCCCGCTGCTGACCGATGGTGCCATCGAGGCGCTGTTGACGGCCGGCACCGATGCCCAGAAGCAACTGTTCCTGCCTAAGCTGATCTCCGGCGAATGGACGGGCACGATGAACCTGACCGAGCCGCAGGCCGGTTCGGATCTGGCCGCGGTGCGCACGCGCGCCGAGCCGCAGGGCGACGGCACGTTCAAGATCTTCGGCACCAAGATTTTCATTACGTACGGCGAGCACGACATGGCGGACAACATTGTCCACCTAGTGCTGGCGCGCACGCCTGACGCGCCCGAGGGCGTGAAGGGTATTTCGCTGTTTATCGTCCCGAAGTTCAAGCTGAACGCGGATGGTTCGCTGGGCGAGCGCAATGACGTGCATTGCGTGTCGATCGAGCACAAGCTCGGTATCAAGGCCAGTCCGACTGCCGTACTGCAGTTTGGCGATCATGGCGGCGCCATCGGTACGCTGGTGGGCGAGGAAAATCGCGGCCTCGAGTACATGTTCATCATGATGAACTCGGCGCGCTTCGCCGTGGGCATGCAGGGGATTGCGGTATCGGAACGCGCGTACCAGCAAGCCGTGGCCTATGCGAAGGATCGCGTGCAAAGCCGTCCCGTCGATGGGTCGGCGCGCGAGGCCGTGACGATCATTCACCATCCGGACGTCAAGCGCATGCTGATGACGATGCGCGCGCTGATCGAAGGCGCGCGCAGCGTGGCCTACGTGGCTGCCGCAGCGAGCGACGTCGCGCATCAGCATCCCGATGAAGCGGTGCGCAAGCAGAATATGGCGCTCTACGAATTTCTGGTGCCGGTGGTGAAGGGCTGGAGCACCGAGCTGTCGATCGACGTGACGAGCCTGGGCGTGCAGGTGCACGGTGGCATGGGCTTCATCGAGGAAACGGGCGCGGCGCAACACTATCGCGACGCGCGCATCCTGCCGATCTACGAAGGCACCACTGCCATTCAGGCCAATGACCTGGTTGGCCGCAAGACTGTGCGTGACGGTGGCGCTGTGGCCCGCGCCATCTGCGCGAAGATCGCCGAAACCGAAGCGGAACTTGGCAAGCACAGCTGCGCGTCGTTCAAGGCCGTGCAGGCACAACTCAAGCAGGGGCGCGAATCGCTGGAAGCAGTGGTGCAGTTCGTGGTGGGTACCACCAAGGGCGACCCGAATGCGGTGTTTGCCGGTAGCGTGCCGTACCTGAAGCTCTGCGGCATCGTGCTGTCGGGCTGGCAACTGGGCCGCGCCATGCTGGCGGCCGATGCCAAGCGTGCGGAAGATCCGGCATTCCACGAAGCCAAGATCGCCACTGCGCATTTCTTTGCCCAGCACATCCTGTCGCAGGCTTCGTCGCTGCGCGCCGCGATCGTGGAAGGCGCGGAGCCGGTCAATGCCATGACGGTCGATCAGTTCTGATCACGCATCACGTCGCAAACAAAAAGGGCGGCCCGCGAGGGTCGCCCTTTTTGCATGGAGAGGCCGGAATCAGGCCGTGGCAGGACGCGGCACGTGATGGGTCCGCGGCTGCTTGCGATAGCGGTCTACCGACAGGTCATCGGCACGAATTGCCGGGCGCGTGCCCGACACCAGATCAGCCAGCAACTGGCCCGAACCGCAGGCCATCGTCCAGCCCAGCGTGCCGTGGCCCGTGTTGAGCCACAGGCCGCGAATGCCGGCAGGCCCAACGACCGGTGTGCCGTCCGGGGTCATCGGCCGCAGGCCGGTCCAGAACGTGGCGCGGCTCACATCGCCGGCGCCGGGGAATAGATCGGTCACCACGTGCTCAAGCGTACGGCGCTTGTTCGGGTCGAGCGAGCGGTCATAACCTACGATCTGTGCCATGCCACCCACGCGGATACGGTCGTCGAAGCGCGTGATCGCCACCTTGTAGGTTTCGTCGAGCACCGTCGATACCGGGCTCTTGTCGGCATCGAGCAGCGGTACCGTGATCGAAAAACCCTTGAGCGGATAAACCGGCAGGTTCGACAGGCCCGGCAGCACGTGCTTCACGAACGGCGTGGACCAGCTGCCCAGGGCGACCACCACGACATCGGCCGTCATGGGTTTGCCGTCGACGACAGCGCCGGTAACGGCGTCGCCAGTGGTCAGCAGCCCGTCGATCGAACGGTTGTAGAGAAACTGCACGCCGATCGATGTGGCCAAGGCCGCCAGCCGTTCTGTAAACAGCTGGCAATCCCCGGTTTCATCGTTGGGCAGGCGCAAACCGCCAGCCAGCTTCTGGCCGGCAGCGGCAAGCGCCGGTTCGCTCGCGCCGAGGTCTTCGCGCGAGAGCAATTCGTAGGGCACGCCGGCTTCCTCGAGCACGGCGATATCGCGTGCGGCGGCTTCCAGCTGTGCATCGGTCCGGAATACCTGCAATGTTCCCTGCTGGCGGCCTTCATAGGCGATGCCGGTCTCGGCGCGCAGCGCGCGGATGCAGTCACGGCTGTATTCGGCCAGTCGGACCATCCGTTCCTTGTTGACGGCGTAGCGGTCGGCCGTGCAGTTCTGCAGCATCTGCCACATCCACTGCAGCTGGAACAGCGTGCCATCGGGTTTGATGGTCAACGGCGCATGCTCCTGGAACATCCACTTGATGGCCTTGAGCGGCACGCCCGGCGCCGCCCACGGCGATGCATAGCCCGGAGAGATCTGGCCGGCATTGGCAAAGCTGGTGCCCAGCGCGGGGCCGCCTTCGCGGTCCACCACGGTCACTTCGTGACCGGCTCGGGCCAGATACCACGCACTGGTGACGCCGATCACGCCACTGCCAAGAACAAGAACGCGCATTTTTCGGAAGCTCCGTACTGCCAGAAAGGGCTATGGAAGAATTCGCTTCTATACTATTGGCTTCAAAGCAGTCATAGTTCGTGAATATTTTAGGAAAACAGGAAAAAATCATGAGAACAAGCCGTCAGCCGGTACGAGCGCTGGACCGCCTGGATCGAAAGATCCTTTCGGTGCTGCAGGCCGACGGCCGGATATCGATGAAGGACCTGGCGGAAGCGGTGGGATTGACGATTACCCCGTGCATCGAGCGCGTGAAACGGCTGGAGCGTGACGGCGTGATCATGGGCTACTACGCCCGCCTGAATCCGGCATTGCTGGGCAGTGCGCTGCTGGTGTTCGTCGAGATCTCGCTGAACAACAAGTCGGGCAATATGTTCGAGCAGTTCCGGCGGGAGGTATTGCGCATTCCCGAGGTGCTGGAATGCCATCTGGTGTCAGGGGATTTCGACTATCTGATCAAGGCTCGCATCCGGGAAATCGGCGAATACCGACGGCTGCTGGGCGATATTCTGCTGCAGCTGCCAGGCGCCGCGCAGTCGAAGAGCTATGTGGTGATGGAGGAGATCAAGGAGACGCTGGCGATTGCCGTCGATGGCAGGGAAAGCGGAGTTTCCAGCACCGCGTGAAAATCGGCATTGGGGTTGTATTGCTGATACTGTATATTTATACAGTATTCCGGATTCGATCAGCCCCCGAGTTTTCATGCCCCCAAATCGCCCGCCGGGCGCGCATCCCACCAAGGGTCGCGGCGCCGTCAGCAATGTGCCGGGACGCTTCGAGCGCGACCAGCGCGATGCGTTCGATGACGGCTGGGCCGTGCCTGCCGACAGCCAGGCCGATGGCGATGAGGCGCTGCCGCCGAAGCTCGTCACACGGGTCAGTATCGAGCAGGCCAAATCCATACTGACGCGCAATGCGTCACCTGACATCCCGTTCGATGTTTCCCTGAACCCTTATCGTGGCTGCGAGCACGGCTGCATCTACTGCTTTGCACGGCCGACGCACGCGTACCTGGACCTGTCGCCGGGACTCGATTTCGAAACGAAACTCTTTGCGAAGGCCAATGCGGTGGATCGGCTGCGAGACGAACTGTCGAAGCCATCCTATCGCTGCGAGACGATTGCGCTCGGTGTGAACACCGACGCGTATCAACCGATCGAGCGCGAGCAGCGCATCACGCGCGGCGTTCTGGAATTACTGCGTGAAACTGACCACCCGGTGGCCCTGATTACCAAGTCGTCGCTGATCGAGCGCGATATCGATCTGCTGGCACCGATGGCGGCGCAGCGGCTTGCCGTTGCCGCTGTCACGATTACCACGCTCGATGCCGATCTGGCGCGCACGCTGGAACCGCGTGCCGCAACGCCATCGCGCAGGTTGCGCACGATCCGTGAACTGACTGATGCGGGCATTCCCGTGGGCGTGAGCGTGGCGCCGGTCATTCCGTTCATCACGGAACCCGATCTCGAACGGATTCTGGAAGCCGCGCACGAGGCCGGCGCGGTCTATGCAAACTACATCGTGCTGAGGTTGCCGTGGGAAGTGCGCCCGCTGTTCCAGGAATGGCTGCAGGCGCATTTTCCCGACCGTGCCGAGCGGGTCATGAACCGCGTACGCGA